>PLXX01000004.1 GCA_003153275.1 Nitrospiraceae bacterium
GGGTTCCAGGGAAGGTCATAATGAAGAACAGCGTTAAAACCTTTCTGAAGGTTAATGCCTTCGCTCAAACAGTCTGTTGCTACAAGAACTCGCCTGGCAGACTTGCCCAGATCCGTCACGCGTATCTCTCGCTCATCATCAGAGTCCTCACCGGTGACAGCGATAATATGAATGTTGCTGAACTCCTTGGTTAGCCGCCTCTTCAGTTCTTCGGCCACATAATGAGCGGTCGGTATAAATCTGCAAAATACTATCGGGCTGTGCCCTTCACGCAGCAGTTTCCTCGTTTCTTCCTCAGCTTTTTCTATTTTTGTATCCTTTGATCCCTTCAGCTCTTCTGCCATTCTGACTAAACCATGAAGCCTCTTACGTTCACCATCCGAAAAGCATTTCTCCCCTTCATTGACTACGTGCGTCGGAACAATATCCTCGATACTCTCTACATCTGTGGGGTCAAAAATATATGAAGAATAGTCCGCGTCCTCCGGGCTTTCAGACTCAGACAGTTTGTTGATCCTCGTCAGGAGAGAAGAGGTAGCAGCAGCCGGACTCGACATAACACATCTCAGAAGGGCAAGTGCAGCCCAGTAGCGGACACGCATTCTGAAGCCTTTAAGCGATTCACGTGACGAAACAAGTTCACGGGCAAATCCGTAGACATCCTTAAAAAGCTTAGTATAGTCAGCAGATAGCTTGTAGGGCTCCTCCCGGGACTCCCGCTCCGGGAAGATTGTTTCTGTCCCCATCCACTGTTTTACATCAGCCCTGCGCCTCTGAATAAGATGGTGAGCCAGTTCAACCCTCTGTGACTCCTTCAGATTTTCAAGGTCAAGCTGTTCGAATGAAGGTCTGAGCAATCCAAGAAGCGACATGAAAGACTCCTCTATTCCGCTGTGAGGAGTTGCTGTAACCAGAATCAGATGCTTTGCGTCGTCTTTAGCGAGATCTGCTATCAGCTGATGTCTCTGCTGCTGGGCAACTGATTGCCCTGCCGGCCGTGCACAGCCATGTGCTTCATCAACAATTACAAAATCAGGACAGTGCAGCAGGAATGAATCCCGCCGTCTTTGGGATTTAACAAAGTCCACGCTCACAATAATATGAGGGTAGTACTGAAAAACGCTCAGGTTCGGCCTCGGCAAATTCCTCTCTAGCGAGGCAAGCGTTTTAGTGCTGATGATCTTAGCATCTATATTGAATTTCTCGGATAATTCCCTCTGCCACTGATCACAGAGATAAGGCGGGCAGATGACAGCCATTCTCATAATTTCGCCACGGTCCATAAACTCTCTCGCAATAAGGGCCGACTCGATGGTTTTACCTATACCAACATCGTCAGCGATAAGCATGCGAACAGGGTCTATTCTAAGGGCCATTAAAAGCGGCACAAGCTGGTAAGGTCGCGGATAAATCGAGAGATGCCCCATCGAACGAAAAGGTCCTGCCCCGTATCGCNNCAACCGTGGGTAGGGGAAAAACTGCAGGGTGGAGATTGTTCGCTTCGATGGGCAGATAAATCCCGCAGGCATCTTGCTCGCTGCCTGTTAAAGGCCTTAACGAAAGAACATCATTATCTTCAGAGGGTAATACGACCCACTCCCTTCCCCTGAACTTGACTATTGAACCTACGGAATAAGAGCTCATCCTTTAACAACCCCGAATACATCCTGATGTTCTTCAACCTGTTCACTCATTGACCTGTCATACCTAATAACAACTATCCTATATCCCTTATTAATAAGGTCAGTCCTCATTCGTTTATCGTCTTCTGCCTGTTTTGGTTGATCATGCACAGAGCCGTCACAAAAAACACATACATACCCGTGCTCGTAATAAAAATCAGGCCGGCTCGGATAGTTGGGAAGGGTCTTCTGAGCAGAGTCCGGAAGTTTGCGGCCTTCCCGATAGAGGTGATCTAGGAGATTATTTTCTAGCTTTGATCTGGCGTCTGTCTGTTGCCTGAGCCATTCATAGTGCTCATCATAAGAAAGATTCCTGAAGGACAGGAGTGTCTTCCCCTGTGATATCTTCACGATGAGGTCTTTGATGAGATGGCGATTCAGTATCCCATGGTCCATCTGGTTTCTGTAGGTCATCAGGCAGTTATAACAAGCCCGCACGCAATCTGTCTCCTCTTCAGCCTTGCTGAAATGACATATCTCAAGGGCGTTCTCTGCTATTTTGCTCATGACCTGGGGTTCATCGACAAGGCGCTGCAGCACACCTACGCCGCCTTCGGCTGCCTCCCAATAGAGAATACCTCTGTGCTCANNCTGGAAGAAAGCACAAAGCCCTTTAAAGATCGAGTGCTGGAGATTGGCAAGACTCTCTTCAGTAAGCGGGCTCAATACTGCAGACTGCACAAACAAAATGTTCCTCGTGTCCTTCACAAAGAGCTGCACACCAGGTCTGATATTGCTCTGTCCCGCATCGAGTGCATTATCGACTGTATCACCAGTCCTCTTGCTCCAAGTCCCATTGTTGAGATCAAGGGTATATCCTACAGTTGCGCTCCTCTTCCAGCGACGGTTTATACGCCGCAGGTGGGCTGCAGGCCCGAAGGCCAGCCGGAGTAGTGTATTACCCTCGCTATCCGTCACTTCTGCAGATATCTTTCGCTCTGTGCCATCCTTCTTCGCGAACCTGAAATGAGTCGTGATCTCATATCCCTGCCTTACGCGCTCTTCCTCATCGCAGGTTATCCGCTCTACCCTCTGTGTAGAGACGGTCGTCATCTCAAAGAGGTTTGGAAGGTATTCACTGTTGTTTGCGTCGAGCGTTATATGACACTGCTGGCATAGATCCGCATTCAGGTCTTCACCTTCGTGGAAGGCGCCGCAGGACTTGCAGAGTTTGGCCCTTGTGAAACGCGCCTCATGTTCTCCAACTGGGAATAGGCTGCGCACGACCCTGTACTTGCGGCCTTCCTGATACACCAGATTCCTCGGTCCATATTCGGACAGAGCCAGAAAACGTGGACGTGACAGAAAGTCGCCCTGTGATCCTGTGGTTGGAATGTATGCCCTGACAGGAAGCCTGGGGAAGTTGTAACCTGGAAGAAAACCCTCAGCAGCGAGATATCTATATGGATAAAAGTCAGAGTCATCCCGGTTGGCTACAGTGTTACAGAGAAGGTCCTTCTGACGCTGCGCCTCTCTTTGTCGTGCCTCTGCGACCTGCTGTTCGTCCCTGCTCAACCTGTCACGGTGAGCATTACGCAAGGTCTCAAGTGCGTTTTCGAGCTGTTTATGCGCCACTGTGTATAGTTCTCGCCAGCGGGTGAAGGCCGCATCAAAGTCCTGTGCCGAGGATCGTATAACCGCTTCGAGCCATTCTTCTACATACCAGCCACTCGAAGCGAGATCAGCCCTGCATTGGTCCAGAATGTCCCTCGAGTCCTCAAGGCACTGTAGTAGCTTGTTCTCCGAAAGCGTCACCTGCTCTTTGATGTTTGACAGCAGAGGAAGCTCTTTTGTCCCGAGGTCGAGGATATTCGCTATCGTGTCACCGAGAGAAAGCCCGACTTTAGCAAGCCAGACAGCCCGGATGTGGGATCTTAACAGGTCCTCGTTAGCAATATCCAGCCGGGGAGGCACAACTACACCGGCGACCATCGCAGATTGCCGTCTGTAAAAATACTGATCATGACCGCTTCCTGTCGAGCAATAGGTGGTTATAAAGGCAGGCTGACCTGATCTGCCCGCACGTCCGCTCCTTTGTGCATAATTGGCAGGTGTCGGAGGGACATTCCTCATATTTACGGTATTAAGATCCGCTATATCTATCCCCAGTTCCATCGTGGGCGAGCAGAAAAGGCAGGACAGGTCTCCTGCTCGGAATTTGGTTTCCCGCTCTTCCCGCATTTGACGTGGTGTCTGTCCTGTATGCT
>PLXX01000157.1 GCA_003153275.1 Nitrospiraceae bacterium
CTGCTGCCTCTGCGCAAACTTTTGCTTCTGCGCTTTGCTGCCTGCCGCTGCTTCGTCTTCATCTTGACTGAAGGCTTCTCATAATAGCGCCTCTTTTTGAGGTCGCCCATGAGTCCGTCCCTCTGGATCTTCTTTTTGAGGGCTTTGAGGGCCTTTTCTATTTCGTTTCCTTCAACTCTTATCTCCACCTGCCGGTTCCTTTTCCACCCTTGTTACCAAAGGATTTACCTCCGGCGCCACCGCCACCGCCGCCTGGCCGCCGCATTCCGCCTGCGCCACCGCCGCCAGGTCTGGGCTTGCTCGTCTGGGGCCGCGCCTCACTGACATTGATCGCTCTGTCCATGAACATCGTGCCGTTGAGGACTGCAATTGCCTTGTCGGCATCTTCATCTGCAGTCATCTCGACGAAGCCAAATCCTTTTGACCGGCCGGTTGCATTGTCTTTGATCATTCTGATGGACTGCACCTCTCCGATTTTTTCGAATGCCTCACGAATGTCTTCTTCCGTAACAGAATAGGACAGGTTCCCCACGTAGATATTTTTTGCCATGCCTGTTTTTCTCCTTTTGTTCTGCTTCTCATTAATTTTGTATCCCGGTATTCTCGTCGAAATGCCTGGTGCTGCCCTGTAAGCATCCCCGTAGTAACAGGAGGCAGAATCCGCAATGGACCTGCCGGTCAATTCTGGTGTCGTGTGCCGATCATCGTGTCAGGGGACATTCCCCCTTTCCTTAATACGTGCTATTTGGAAGTTGACGGAGGTAATGTCACAAGACACACAACAGCAGAACATAGTGCGGCTGAGATACAAAAACAAACTCCAGTAACTCCAAAATAAGTATGGCATACTCAGCATTGGGTAGTCAAACAAAGCTGTCCCGGTATGTTACAATAAACACCTTATGAAGAATAATTCTCATGGCATTGTCTATCTTGTAGGTGCAGGGCCAGGAGACATCGGTCTGCTGACAGTCAGGGGGCTGCGGTGCCTTCAAAAGGCCGAGGTAGTCATCTACGATTTCCATCTGAATGCGCAGATCCTGAACTATATCAGGCATGATGCCGAGTTTATTTACGCCGGAAAACGGGGCGGCCATCACACGATGACCCAGGAAGAGATCAATACCGCTATCGTTGAGAAGGGCGGGGAAGGAAAAATCGTCTGCCGTCTGAAGGGAGGCGACCCTTTTATCTTCGGCCGGGGAGGGGAAGAGGCCCAGGTCCTCTCCAGGGCCGGGATCCCATTTGAAGTAGTCCCCGGTGTCAGTTCGTCTGTTGCCGCGCCCGCATATGCGGGTATTCCGCTGACGCACCGGCTTTACTCTTCTTCCTTTGCCGTTATTCCCGGGTATGAAGATACAACGAAAGAGGAATCATCCATTGACTGGGCAAAGCTTTCGACCGGCGTGGGAACGCTGGTTTTCCTCATGGCTGTCAAGAATATCGACACCTTGACCGCGAAACTGATCGAACATGGCAGACGGCCTGATACTCCTGTTGCCGTGATCCGTTGGGGTACTCGCTCTGATCAGCAGACCCTGGTCAGTACCCTGAAGGACATCGCTGTGGCCGTCAGGGAAAACGAGATAAAACCCCCGGCGGTGATGGTCGTCGGGGATGTCGTGAATCTGAGGCAGGAACTGAACTGGTACGAGAAGAAGCCGATGTTCGGCCAGAGGATTCTGGTGACCCGTGAGCATATGGAGGGGTTCGACATTCTTGAGGATCTGGGCGCCGAGGTAGTCCAGTTTTCGACAGTTGAGATCGTCCCGCCCGAGACCTGGGATGAAATCGATGCAGCCCTTAACCGGATACAGACCTATGATTGGCTGATCTTTACCAGCGCAAATGGCGTAAAATATTTTTTTGACAGGATGATAGAAACGGAGTGTGATATCCGGGAACTCAAGGGGGTCAGGATATGTGCGATCGGACCGAAGACTGCCCTTGCCTTAAGGAAGTTCGGACTCAGGGTCGATCTTATGCCTGAGGAGTTTCGTGCAGAAGGCCTGATTGATGCCTTCTTCCGGCTACGCACAAAAATACCAAACACCAGTGCCTCACAACTACCGGAGACTGACCAGCAAGGGAAGATTTTCAAGGGCATGAGGTTTTTGCTGCCGCGGGCTGACAAGGCCCGGGAGATATTTCCTGAGAAAGTGCGGGAACTGGGCGGCGTTATCGACCTGCCGGTAGCATACCGTGCGATCAAGCCTGCCTATCATGGCAAGAGACTGAGGCGATTTCTGGAAGAGGGAAGGATTACGGTCGTTACTTTTACGAGTGCTGCGACTTTCAATAACTTCCGCGAGATTATGGGTGACGATGCCGACGAACTCCTGCATCACGCGGCGATTGCTGTCATCGGCCCGGTTACGGCCCGGGCGGTCGAAAAGGCCGGACTAACAGTAGCGATCATGCCCAAAGAGGCGACTATTGATGCGATGATCAGCAGCATCAGGGACTGGGCGCTTCGTTAAAGACGCATGCCGGTTGCTGATTATGATACCTATATAACCGATCCTGACCGGAAACGGTCATTTCTTTCAAGCATTTTTCTCAGTCCGAAGTTCACCTTCTACCCTCAGCTTTACTGTATCGTCAGGCGCAGCGGCAGACAGGCTCTGAACGGCCGCTATGGAGACCGGGAATGGGCAGAGAGCAGTCGTGAGGTGATGGAGGCGCTCGAAAATGTCGGTGTCTGTTTTGAACTGACCGGAATGGACAACATGAGAAAGGTCACAGGTCCGGTCGTCTTTATCGGCAATCACATGAGCACGCTCGAGACCATGGTCCTGCCCGCTATCATAGAACCGGTGCAGCATACGACGTTTATCGTCAAGACGAGTCTTGTAACCATGCCGGTTTTTGGTCCGGTGATGCGGTCGCGTGACCCCATCCTGGTCAGCAGAACAAATCCTCGTGAGGACCTGAAGGCGGTCATGGAGCGTGGTCTGGAAAAGTTGAATGCGGGGATTTCGATTATTGTTTTTCCCCAGAGTACCCGGACCTCCCGGTTTAATCCTGAAGATTTCAATACGCTGGGGGTCAAGCTTGCGGCCCGGGCCGGGGTCCCGGTTGTACCTATGACCATGAAGACTGATGCCTGGGGCAACGGCAGGTATATCAAAGAGTTCGGGCCTATCGACGCCTCGAAAAAGGTTTATTTCACCTTTGGGGAGCCGATGTCAATAGCCGGGCGCGGCACTGAGGAGCATGAAAAGATAATTGCGTTTATCCAGCAGAACCTCAATAGATGGTCGGATAAAAATGGGTGACAGGCGCCAATTCGATGAAATGGAGAATGTGATCGGGTATTGCATGAATGAAGGCATGGAAGCCTTGTACTGGCCGGGCCTGCCTTATTCATGGTAGATTAAACGGTGTTGCAGAAGATTCTGGTGGTTGATGATGAGAAGCTGATACTGAAGGCCGTCGAGCGTTCACTTTCGAAGGTCGGCTACCGGGTATCGGGCGCTTCGAATATGGAAGATCTCGGTACGGCCCTTGTCGCAGCCCCCTTTGACCTTCTTATTACTGATATCCATCTGGCCGAAGTGACGGTTGATGAAGTCATCCAGCGGGTACGTGAAGGGTCTCCTTCTGTCAAAATTATGATGATGAGCGGTTCGTACCAAAAGGAACGGTCTCTTGATTTTATCGAGAAACCTTTCAGCATCAAGGAGTTGAGGCAAAAGGTGAAAGACATTCTCTCGGATGATCCGTCCATGAGGTCTGATTCATGAGCCTTAGCGAGTTGGACACCTCGCTTTTTTTTCTTATCAACAAAGGACTCCAGAACAGCCTGTTCGATAGTCTCATGCCTTTTTTAACACAAAGGGGCCTGCTCCTCTGCCTGCCGTTTCTTGTTTGGGCCGGCGTGAAAGACCAAAAGAATATTATTCCCTATATACTTCTTTCCATCGTTGCTGTCGGGCTTGCAGATGGAAGCGGCAATATTCTTAAACATACCTTTGAACGGGTCAGGCCCTGCCGAGCGCTTGAAGGGGTCAACCTCCTTGTTGGGTGTGGCAAGGCATTCTCAATGCCGTCCAATCATGCGGCGAATGGCTTTGCCTTTGCATTGACCTTCTGGCCCCTCAGGAGATGGGTACTTACGTATGCCTGTGTTTTCCTGGCCTCTGCTGTTGCTTTTTCACGTGTGTATATCGGTGTCCACTATCCCGGCGACGTTATTGTCGGAGCAGCGGTCGGGGCAACTGCAGCAGCCCTGACGCTGTTCCTGTACCGTTGGCTGATGAAAATCTACCGGGGGAAGTGCTATCATTCCAGTGGTTCTAACCCAGATGTTGAAGCTGGAGAGGGGTTCTGATGAAGGTCTCGGTCGTTGTCCCGTTGTATAATGAAGAAGAAAATGTCCAGGAGCTTTACGAGAGACTGAAGCAGGCGCTTGATGCGCTTGAGTCTACTCAGCCGGATTATCAGGATTATGAGATCGTCTTTGTCGACGACGGTAGCACTGACAACACGATGGATCTCATAGAACAAATCCAGAAGGCCGATCGGCGGCTTGTCGCCCTCAGCTTCAGGCGTAACTTTGGACAGACCGCGGCATTTGCCGCCGGCTTTGATTATGCGCAGGGAGATGTCATCATCACGATGGACGGCGATCTCCAGAACGATCCGAACGATATCCCTAAACTCCTCGGCCTGATCCGCGACAATGACATCGTAAGCGGATGGCGACGGAGGCGCCAGGACCCTTTTATTTCGCGGAGACTCCCCTCGATGATAGCAAACTGGCTGATCAGTAGGGTGACCGGTGTCCCGCTCCATGATTATGGCTGCTCCATGAAGGCCTACCGTAAAGAAGTGATCAAGAATATCAGTCTCTACGGTGAAATGCACCGGTTCATCCCTGCAGTGGCAACGTGGTACGGCGTGAAGATAGCTGAGACCGAGACGACCCATCATCCGAGACTTCGCGGAAAATCAAAATATGGAATCTCACGGACAATAAGGGTTGTCTTGGATCTGATCACGGTCAAGTTCCTGCTCAGTTTTTCGACAAAGCCTCTTCAGTTCTTCGGACCGGTAGGTCTCCTGAGCAGCGCGGCCGGGTTCTTCATCTCACTTTATCTGACGTTTGAGAAAATTTTTTTTGGGAAAGATATCGGCGGCAGACCGCTGCTTCTGCTTGGGGTGCTTATGATCATCGTTGGTGTCCAGTTCATCGGCATGGGCCTGCTGGGGGAGATGATGGTCAGGATTTACCATGAGTCTCAGAAGAAACCTATCTATGTGATTAAAAAAATGCTCGGTATCAGGCAAGATCATCGCAGCGGGATGATTGAGGACAATTAGTGAAAATAAATAAATTCGTCCTCTTTGCCCTGAAGCTTCTGGTCAGCGGCGGCTCGCTTTACCTGGTTTTCTCGAAGACAGACGTTAATCAGGTTGTCTTAACGATCAGGAAGATAGGCCCTGCAGCATTTCTGGGAGCCAGTTTCATGTATATAGCTTCTCTTCTTGGCGGGACGTTCCGCTGGAAACTCCTTCTGCCCGAGAGGTTTACAATGAGGAGGCTTTTTTCTCTTTATATGATTGGTGCGTTTTTCAGCAGTTTTCTGCCTGGCGTGATCGGTGGCGACGCAGTCAAGGCGTATTATCTGAATAAAGACGCGAAAAAGCTGAGTCTGACCGTTGCCTCCATTTTTATGGACAGGTATCTCGGCTATGTGGCCCTCATTCTGCTGGGAATGATGGGGGTCCCTTTTGCGTTCGACCTGATCGGCGGTACGCCCTATATATGGGTCATGCCCGCATTCTTTGTGGCGTTTGTCCTCGGGAGTTTCCTTTTCTTCGGGCTGCAGCTGGGCAAAAGGTTTAACATCGTTTCGGAGTTTTATGAGTATTTCATGACGTTTAAGGACAAAAAGGGCATTATCCTGAAGGCCGTCCTCATCTCTGCGGTCATTCAGATTCTCGGATTTTTGTCTGTTGCGCTGCTCGCTTATGCCATGGGAGAGCATATCCCGCTCTACATGTTTTTTGTTTTCCTGCCTATAGTCATTACGATAACAACGCTCCCGATATCGATCTCCGGGATCGGGGTGAGAGAGGGAATCTTTGTCCTGCTCTTTGGTCTCATCGGCGTCAGGCCCGAGACGGCGACCTCACTTTCTCTTGCCTGGTTTTTCTCCAGTTTCGTCGGGGGTCTGCCCGGGCTTGCCTTCTATATACGCCATTCGAACAAACCCGAAGTCAAGAACTCATAGTCGTGGATGCGGTTGTATGAGTTCGGCCTCTGATCCTATTTCCAACCTCGAGGATTCCGATAAAAAATATCTCTGGCATCCTTTTACGCAGATGAAGGAATGGGCAGAGGAACAGCCGGTTGTCATCGCGGAGGGCGAGGGCTGTTTCCTGACTGACATCAACGGGAAGCGGTATCTCGATGGGGTCTCATCTCTCTGGGTGAATATTCACGGCCATTGCAAAAAAGAGATTAATGACGCAATCAAAGCGCAGCTCGACAAGATAGCCCATTCAACCCTCCTTGGCCTGAGCAATGTCCCCGCAATACAATTGGCGGAACGGTTGGTTAAGCTGTTGCATCAGCTAGGAGCCAACAATCCGCAAGCAGTTCTTTTGTCCCGTGTCTTTTATTCCGACAATGGCTCGACAACGGTTGAAGTAGGGCTGAAAATGGCTTTTCAGTACTGGAGGCAGAAGGGAACTTCCGGGAAAAACAGTTTCCTCTCACTGAACAACGCCTATCACGGGGACACGATCGGGGCGGTCAGCGTCGGCGGGGTGGATATTTTTCATAGTACTTTCGGTCCGTTGCTCTTCAAGTCTTTCAAGGCCCCTTCACCATACTGCTACCGGTGCGAACTCGCGCGGGATTATCCGGAATGCGGTCTTGCCTGTCTTAGAGCTATGGAAGATATTCTGAAAAAGCATAGCGGGGACATTGCAGCTCTCATCATCGAGCCGCTGGTCCAGGCTGCAGGCGGCATGATCGTCTCTCCTCCGGGATATCTTAGCGGAGTCAGGGAGCTCTGTAGTAAGTACGACGTACTCATGATTGCGGACGAGGTGGCAACTGGTTTCGGCAGGACAGGCAGGATGTTTGCCTGTGAGCATGAATCAGTGGTGCCGGACATTATCTGTATCTCAAAGGGTCTGACTGGCGGTTACCTCCCTCTGGCCGCGACAATAGCGACGGAAGAGGTATACGCTGCATTCCTCGGGGATTTCAAAGATCTCAAAACGTTCTTTCACGGCCACTCATATACCGGGAACCCCCTGGGCTGTGCCGCCTCCCTCGCCTGTCTCGACATCTTTGAAAAGGAGAAGGTGATCGAAGGGCTGATGCCTAAAACCGAACTGCTCGGAGAGAGGCTTCACGTGATATCAGGCATGGCCCATGTCGGCAATGTCAGGTATCGGGGTCTGATGGCGGGTATTGAACTGGTCAGGGACAAGGCGACGAAGGAGCCATATGCCTGGGAAGATAAGACGGGGTGGCAGGTTGCCTTGAAGATGCGCGACAAGGGTGTGCTCATTCGTCCGCTGGGTAATGTGATTGTATTGATGCCGCCGCTGAGCATCAGCCTTAAGGACCTCGGCTGGATGCTCGACATCACCAGGGAATCGATTGAGGAGGTACTCCATGAGTAAACGTATGATTGCGCTGCTTGTCCTTATCTTCAGCGCACCCCTGCTTTTTTATCTCCTCTGGCCTTCGGACGAAAACAGGATCCGCAAGCTCTTCAAAGAAGGGGCCAGGGCCTTTGAGGCCAAAAAGCTGGAAGATGTTATGGCAAAGGTATCGTTTAACTATACTGATGAGCATGGCCTGTCATATTTGTTTTTGAAAGATGGGGGCACCAGGTTCTTCAGCCAAGTGAATGATATAAAGGTTGAATATGAAATAAAGGGCATTGAGGTGAAGGATGACAAGGCATCGGCACAGATCGATGTCAGGGTCATTGCCGGCCGTGGGCAGGATGCAGGATACATTGCAGGTGACGCTGCTAAACCGCTGTCCGTGAAGTTCTACCTCGAAAAAGAGAGGACAACGTGGCTGGTCGTGAAAACAGAAGGCCTGCCGCACGGATATTGATATGTCAACCGAAAATATTATAATCGTAAATCTGGTTGTGGTGACCTATAAAACGGAATTCAACTGAATTCTTGGCAGTGAACTTAAATACAATTGGACTTAAATACCATTGTATAGTGAATATCGATTCTAAAACTCCAGACATCATGTCCCTTGGGATGCAATTTTTTAGCATCTGTCGATATTTGACAGAGCCTGAGAGAAGTAGTAATGGGTAGTAATGGGTATGTAATGGGTATTGCCTGTTGGCCCGGAGTAGGATATAATATACAATAAGAATATTAGCAAGAGGTTACCTATGGCTGAAATGAAAAAATACATACTCATACTGAAGGCGATAAATGACAAGCGACTTGAGTATATCACAGCAAGGAAATTGAATATACTCTGGCCTGAGATGCCCTTTGCGCAATGGAAGGAGAGGGTGTCAAAAGGCGAGACGATCATTCTGATGCGTGCTGAAAACATTGTCGAGTTTGATCGGGTCAAGAGGGAGCTCGATGAGATTGGCGCACCATTTGAGATTGTCGATCAGAAGACCATAGGCGGTGCGAGCGTTTTTTAGATTGTTACCCTCCCTGGACTATGTAATCAATTACATAGTTTAGCACTTCAATTACCACTTAAGGTTTACATGCTTTTGTAATAATTAATAAAATCAATCAGTTGGTGCAAGGTCACTATGTGGCATATGCCTTGCACAATTAATTTATACAATAACGTCTATCAAATTAACGTATGGGGGTTTTCATGGAAAAAAGAAAGCTTTTCGGGCTGTTGATAATCGGATGTCTGCTGGTCCTTGTCGCATCAAACGTTGGTTTAGCGGCAGGCAAGGGTAAGGCATATGGCACGTTGATATCCATTGAACCCGACGCGACAGTTATTATTAAAGATAATGACGGCCAGTCGAACAAGTATCTGGTGTCTCCAAAAACGATTGTTCAACGAAACAACGGAAAGCAGGTTTGGCTGGACCGTATTCGCCCCAAGAGCTATGTTTATTTTGAATACGAATATACGACAGATGGTTTTATGATCGTCTTTATAAAGGAAATTCCGAAATAGCTGGAGGTGTTGACGTGAAGATCAGAAATAATTTTTCTATTTTTATAGCAGGTGTTTTCCTGTGCGCTGTCCTGATGCCGTTATCACGGGCCTCAGCGAACCCGCCGAGTATGACAAATTATTGCATACAACCTCCCTTCATTATGGCTCGCACGCAGCCGAATGTCATGATTGTCCTGGACAATTCAGGGAGTATGAAAGGACTCGCATACCCAGAAAGTTACAAATCCGGGACATGGGCAACCACCCCTTATTATGGATATTTCGATCCGTCCCAGAATTATAGATATGATACGTCCAGCAATACGGCAAGTGCTCCTAACAGATGGATACCGACTGCCGCTGCCATGACCACCGGGACCGCTACAAATCCGATTGCGAGCGGCAATTTTCTCAACTGGGCGACGATGAAAAGGACTGATGTCGCCAAGAAGGTCCTGATCGGTGGCAGGGCAAGCACCGGGACCACAAATCCCAATGCGTATAATGTTTCTTACCGGACCACTAATCCTGTGAAATTGTACGGGCATCCTTCATGTCAAGGTTGCGGGACCAGGACTTTTGACGCTACAGCTTTTCCGAATACCCTATATCCTCCCAATGCCTCGCCCGGTTATTATAATATTTCACTGGACAGTAACAACAGCATGTTTACTATGGCAGACTCATCAACGATTGTGACTACACGAACGATTAATCCAACGTGCCCTTCCACAGTCAGCGTACCTTCCGCATGGTTGTCGGGTTCATCGGCTTCCTTCACCCAACTTGCTGCGTGCCAGGCTGTCGACGATGTGACCTTAAGCACCTCTGATTATATTAAAAACACTACGACTCAGGATGCTGTTGTGTTGCCATTTTCCTATGCCGGCGGAACTACCGAGGGGATTGTGAGTGTTGAGGTCCATGCGGTAGTAAAAGTGACGAGACAGTCGAGTAGTCCTCCCACAGTGTATCTGAAGGGGGTCGTTCGCATGAGTAACGATGCCGTAGCCACGACAACTACCGATTACGCCTCCGCTTCCGCAAACATAAACAGCGATACCAGTTGGGCCGACGTTGCTTTGCCGGCCTGGTCGACAAATCCCGCGAGCACTCTTCCATGGACTTGGACTGATCTTACGACTATCGGTGTAAATACTATGGTTGATTTTGGTGTCAGTTCATATACGTCTTTGTCCCCGGCCAACCCCAACTCCTCGAACTATGCCTCTATAGCGCAGATTTATTTGATCGTCAGGCTTGACACCGCTGCAGGTACATTTAATATTATCGCTGACCAGGGTTCGACACCGGCAAGTGGGGTGCTGGATGGAATGGTTGCTGATGCTTCTTCAGCCTTATCTGACGTCAGGTTTGGACTCGCTATGTATAATGACAGTGCGGAGGGGGGACATATAGTCAATCCAATCGGCTTTGGTCAGGTCCCGGCCATGGCAGGCTCAATCAGCGACATGGACCCCAGTAACTGGACGCCTTTGGGAGAGACGCTGTATGAAATAATGCGATATTTCCGACAGGATGCGCCATATTACACCACCGGTAATACCACCCTTTGCTCGATTACCAGAGCGGCCTGCACGACGTCGAATCAAAGCACGACCTGCCCTTCAGTCCATCAATGCACCGTTTCCTCGACGATCTGCACCACGAACGCGGACTGCCCCACGGTCTCGTCGGGAACGGGGGTCAATACCTGTTCTTCGACCTTGGTAAGCCAGACCTGTGCCGGCGACTATGTGTACGGGACAAAAGGTCTCGACCCTTATTATTATTTAGGCTCCACGGCCACGTATGTGCCCTGCACAAGTACATTTGTCCTGTTTTTGACAGACGGAGAATCTACACAGGACCAGAACATTCCATCAAGTGTGTTTAAGAAATGCTCCCTTGACAATTCGTCCTGTACCTCGGACTCCGACTGTCATACGGTTAACTATAAATGCTCACATGACAATTCGGCTTGCGACCCGGGCGTGGGCTGCTCTTCATATAATAAAACATGCTCCTTTGCACCGAATGCGAACTGCGACCTCACGGCCTGCCCTTCAATCAGTCAATGCTTATTTAGTCATGTAGACTGTACCGCGACCGGAACCTGCGCCACAATTAAGCAATGCTTAGTTTCCGGTGCGGATTGCACCTCGACCACTTGTCCTTCAAGGCTATGCGCAACTTCCAAAGCGGACTGCACCTCGACCTCCTGCCCTTCAAGGGTATGCAACTATTTCCCCTATACATCGGGCTGCACCCGTAATTCGGACTGTCCAAGCGGGAGCTGCGTCTCTAGCGGTAGTAATAACTGCACTACGTATACCAATACCTGCACTACGCAAACCAATACCTGCACTTCGAATACCTGTGGGGGGGGGACTGGCCAGTCCTGCACGGGACAAAGCCAGACCTGCAATATAGACACATCTCCACATCCCTGTTCCAAAACAAACATAATAGCTTGTTCAGGTGCCACCCCTACCGGTGCTACGGGAACCGTCCCATCCACGACGAGGTACGCCGGCACTACAATAGGCCAAACTTATGCTTCGTCAGGGACTGATTACATGATTGATGTGGCCTTCTGGGGCAGGGCCAACGACATGCGCACTCACGCCGACGGCACTGATTGCGCTGTAAAACCAACAGATTGGAACGTTCCTGATCTTTGTCTGCCGAAGGCCCAGAATATATATTTATATCCTATATTCCTGTTCGGCGCCGGTTCAACGTTATTAAAGGACGCCGCGATATACGGAGGGTTTGATGACATAAACGGCAACGGGGTGCCCGACTGCATCGCAAATCCTGCCGAATGCTATAGAGACACTGATGGCGATGGTATCATACGTTCCGACGGCTCGGATGACCCAATCACCTATTACGAGGGATCTGACGGATATGCTCTGGAGGCCAAAGTAAAAGAAGCGCTTTCCGCGATAGTGAGGAGGACCGCTTCAGGCACCGCGGCCTCAGTGCTTGCCTCCGGAGAAGGAAGCGGCGCCAACCTGCTGCAGTCCATCTTTTATCCAAGGCGGTCCATAAGCAATCAGCCTGACATCTACTGGACCAGCACTCTACTGAACCTGTGGTATTATCTCGATAAAGGGTCAAATAACAGCACTGTCCGGGAAAACACATCGGATACCGTTCCAGGTGGAGTTATGGAGCTGAACCTCGACCTGGACAACATCGTTACTTTTATCTATGATGCTGCGTCCCAGACGACCCGGGCGCAACTCTTTGCTGATGCAAATGCTGACGGCATTGCCGACAGCACGACCCCTACCGCAATTGTTGACGGGACGGATGTCAAGTACCTTTGGGAGGCAGGGACCGAGCTCTGGAACACACCTGCTACCGCATGCGCGACAGGGGCAAAGCCAACGCTCACGACTCCTTGCAGAAATATCTTTATGAACCTGACAGACACCGCTGCTACAGCCACAACCGCTTTTGCTGGCATGACGCCATTCACGACGACAAATCTCACAGGCACCACGCCGACTCTGCAAAGCAGGCTTAACACAGACTTTACAGGGGCCGGGACAGGCCAGAGGTCAGCTGCGAATAATACGGTTGTTGCGACAAACATAGTCAACTATGTCAGGGGTTATGATCAATTCTGTTCGGTCACAAAGACACAACCTTGCAGCGGTACTATAACTTGCCCCGGCACAGAAACCTGTGGAAGTTCCATCAACCTTACGTCTCCGACGGAGACTATTTCTTACAGAAGCAGGACCACCGGCATCGATCTGCTCAACCCTGCCACAGGCGTTAGGAACGGTACAATTACCGATACATATACTATCAGAGGGGAAACGTGGTCTGAAGCTCCCAAGGTCTGGAAACTGGGGGATATTGTCAATTCAACGCAGCGTGTAGTATCATGGATACCTTTGAACACGTACCATACGACCTATGGAGACACAACTTACAGCTCATTTATAAGCTCATCAACGTACAAAAACAGAGGCATGGTGTTTGCCGGGGCCAACGACGGCATGCTCCATGCCTTCAAACTCGGCACCCTTGATCTGACAGTATCAGGGAACATCAAGGCAAAGCTTTGCGAGGACGACGGCGCCGGCGGCGGGATCGCCAACAACGGCATTTGTGAACCGGGTGAGACAAACAAGGGCAACCTTGGCAAAGAACGTTGGGCCTTCATACCGAAAGGCGTGTTGCCGTATCTGCAGTACCTGGCTGATCCTAATTACTGCCACGTGTACTATGTTGATGCCACCCCATACGTCTTTGATGCAAGCATAGAGGCGCCAGGCTCCCATACAACGGATTACTGGACACAGACCAAGACCTCCAGCTCCTGGAGGACACTACTGATTGGTGGCATGAGGCTTGGCGGGGCCTGTAAGAATTCCGCTAGCGCTTATGAAGTGCAGACACCTGCCACAGACATAGGATATTCATCCTATTTTGCGCTCGATATCACCGATCCGGAAAACCCTCAGTTCCTCTGGGAATTTTCAAATCCGAACCTCGGTTATGCATTGAGCGGCCCTGGGGTAGTGAAAATAAACGCCCGGAATTCAAGCGGCTCGGGATCGACCGATACGAGCACAGCTGATAAAACCAAGGACGGCAAGTGGTTCGCTGTCTTTGCCTCCGGCCCTACAGGACCAATTGGGGCTTCACAGTTCAAAGGACAGTCCGACCAGAACATGCGTCTCTTTGTCCTTGACCTGAAAACAGGAAGCCTGCTTAGTACCATAGATACCGGCATAGCGAATGCCTTCGGCGGCTCGATGACTAACTCATCCATTGATTATGATTTCGATTACCAGGATGACGCCTTGTATTTCGGCTATACTAAATCAGAAGTCGCAACACCTTCGTCAACTACAGTGTGGAACAAAGGCGGAGTGCTCCGCCTTATCACAAGGGCCAACCTGAAGGGCTATGATGTCTCCCCGACAACAACAGCAGCCAATCACGGTACGGCATTAAACCCTAATAACTGGCTAGTGTCCAAGGTGGTTGACGACATCGGCGCGGTGTCAGCATCGGTCTCGCATCTTGCGCACTATCCTCTATACAGCATGAATAAGCCAGACAAGGCATACCTCTACTTTGGCACAGGCCGTTTTTTCTTCCCTGATGACGATGTGTCGTCAGGGACGCCCCTGTCACCCCAGGAGGCGCTTTATGGTATGCTTGACCCCTGCCTGTCAAAGATATTGGACATCACTACCGACCCTGCATTGTCGGCATTGCATTCAGCGGTATGTGACGACAGTTCGAAGGTAACCTGCACTAGCACACTCGGCGTCAAAAATCCGCCAGCAAAGGACCTGTTCGATCCAACAAGCTGTCTGGAGGATGCTACGACTTCCTTCCCGACCAATGCTCCAAACGGCTGGTATATCACTCTCAGCGCCCAGTCAGGCTCAGTAGGCGTCGAACGGGTGATGACCGATACGGTCGCCTCGCAGACCGGGGCCGTTTTTTTTACCTCCTTTGCTCCGAATTCTGATATATGCTCGCAGGGAGGTGCTACCCACCTTTGGGCGGTCAAATATGACACGGCCGCTGCAATCGGAGGGTCCATTAAGGGTGTTGGCCTGTTGCAGGTGTCCACCGGTGCTATTCAGCAGATCGCGTTGAGTTCTGCCTTCGGAGCTGCGTCTGATGCTGCACATATGTACGGCCGGCGAACTGACGACATTGGAGGTGTGCCGCCTACAGGACAGGGTCTTTCAATAATAGCTCCTCCGAAACCGGTCGATACTATGTTGCATATAAGGAAAAAATGATAGAAGCTGGATTCATACCCCCTCCCGACCTCCCCTTGCCTCAAGGGGCGGTCGGGAGGGGGTGTCGGAGATGGGGGCGTTATGTTAACGATAAGGGTGTCACCCTGGTCGAGCTGTTGATAGTTATTGGCATAATAGGAATACTTGCAGTGGCCCTCGGTTTCTCTTATGTAGGATGGCAGGGCGCCTATAAGGTCGAAAGTGCGGTGAAACAATTCCAAGCAGATTTGATGAATGCGAGAGCACTGGCAATGCAGACGAACTCTACATACCGTGTCGAATTTCCTACGGCAAATTCGTATGCAATCAAAGTCTGGAATGATACAAACGGCAACGGTATTATCGATGGTGTAGAGCTTCAGGTTCTTCCCACATTCCCAAAGACTTTTGGATATACCCCCGTTATGGGAATCTGGACTGATGCAGCACCCTTCGACGGCATTATCCAGGCTACTGAGGTCGTGACTACGCCCATAGCAGGCACGTTCCTCAGCTTTAACTCACGGGGACTCATATCCTATAGCTGGCCGCCGGTCCTTATAGACCCGGCAGCTGCGGTTATCATTAGTCTCACTTCTACGAATACTCCGGATTACGACTGCGTTATAATTTCCCAGTCAAGGATAAATATCGGGCTTACGACCGGAGGAGCCTGCCATGCAAAATAGACGACTGAATCAGAAAGGCGTTACCCTTGTTGAGGTGATGATCGCACTGGTCATACTCCTGATAGTCTTCATGGGGCTTATCCAGGCGTCTATATTGAGTATTAACCATAACCTCCGCAATGAGATAAGGGATGAGGCGACCAGGATCTCATCTGAATATATGTCAGCCGCCAAATCGACTCAGACTGTTGACACTCTCGCCAAAAACGGCGCTGTATTCATGATATGTAACCCCGCCGTACCGTGTGTCGTCACCACTGCCACGGACTGTAACGCCACAACTGCTACTCCAAGCAGGGTATTCAGAAACCTTTCTCAGTCATATACAGTGACGACCGGGGGTTGTTTTATTGATGCAACTTATAGTAACGCACAGGTCACAATAACTGTTTCATATACAGATCCCGGTGATACTACCCTCAACACATTGACTGTTAATTCTATCGTGAGAAGACAATGACAATAGAGAGACGGAATTGCCCTGTCTGCCGGTCTCAGTCCGGATTTACACTGGTTGAGCTTATGATTACCATGGTAATATTTGTGCTGGCGATCACCGCGGCATCGCAGATATTCGTGGGACTGCTGACCCAGTTTAAACAGCAGAGCAAGGTCGCAGAAACGAATATTGAGGGTGTTATAGGACTTGAACTGCTCAGGACCGACGTCGAACAAGCGGGCTTCGGACTGCCCTGGGACATGAACGGAGTTACATACCTTGAAGCTGACCATGATCTGATACTTACCCCGTGGGACGATACGGTCTATAATGATGCCCCCGGTAACCCTCCAAGGGCATTGGTCATTGGGACTTCAGTCGGTCTGAACAACTCTGACCTGCTTATTGTCAAAGCCACGAATGTTGCAACAAATAATGCTGCCCATAGATGGACTTATATTACGGACAACAACGGCGCATTTACGATCCAGCAAGTGAATTCTTCCCAGGAAGACCTGTTAAATACAGATTATGTAATTGGCGTGATGCCAACCGCCAGCGGAGGCAGAAAGAGGGTGCTTGTAAGTGGCGGAGCCGGTGAAGCCAATGGCGGAGTTCAATTTGCGGGAACTCCGCCCGGAACCACTGCGGGGTTACAGCCTGTTGCCAACACTCTTCTAAGTAACCTGGTATATGGAATCAGCTCCACCGGTCCCCTGCGGATGCCCTTTAACCGGGCGGATTACTATATCAGAACGCCGGCAGCCGGCATCATGCCGACCAGATGTGCTCCGGGGACAGGGGTCTTATACAAGTCGATTGTTAACCATTCTGACGGCATGCATACTGAAATACCGATAATGGACTGTGTGGCTGATATGAAGGTGGTCGTTGGACTGGATACGAATGCTGACAACCTAGTCGATACGTATAATATTCCCGCAGGTTATAATGCCCAGCAGGTCAGGGAACAGGTTAAAGACGTCAGGGTCTATATAGTGGCCCACGAGGGACAACTTGACACGTCATATTCATATAAAAATCAGGTCCGTCCTCCAGCTGTTCCAGCTGCGTGTGATTTTGATGACGTAGTATGCATCATGGATACGGGATTGGGTTTTGTTAAAGCCGTTGACCTTAGTACATTGCCGGGAATTGGAACGAAATGGAATAATTACCGATGGAAATTATATAAATTGGTGGCATCGCCATATAGCATGAGGTAATAATGAAATTAATAAGAAACGAAAAAGGCATAGCGCTTGTGATGGTCTTAATCTTCTCCATGATAGGGCTCGCCATTGTATCGGCCATGCTTTTCATGTTGATACAGGGGACCCGGATATCAGGCTCCTTCAAGTTATACAAATCAGCAGACGAGGCAGGGCTTGGCGGCACAATCGAGGTAACAGATATGATTAGAAACAGAGGCACCATTCCTCTCGGCGTGACAATGCTAAGTCTGCCCTCAGGTCTGGATGCATGCCTTCTGCAAAAACTGAGCACTGCAAGATGTACAAATCCACCGTGTACTGGGGCCACTTTATGGACCAGTTGCGGAACCGGGCTGGCCACTGACCCCAGAATGTCGATGGACCCTTCTGCAAGCCCGGATATGACTGTTGTCCTCCCAGGCCCCCCCGGAACCACTTTCATGACATATACCAAAATTGTTGATACTGTCTTGGGCAACTCAGAGACTAGCGCGCTTATTACCGGGGGGGGGCAATTGGGCGGACAAGGTGTTGTCGCTGCCACAAGTGGTCAGGTGGCCCCTCCCTCTATTCCCTATCTTTACAAAATAGAGGTCCAGACGCAGAATCAAACAAACCCGAACGAAAAATCACGATATTCGGTCCTTTATGCGTATTAGCAAACCACCCCTTAATCCCCTCGGATCCGCAACTCCCCCTTTCCCCTCTTATCTTAAGAGGGGGTGCCGGAGGCGGGTGTTATTTTTAGGGGAAGGGGGAGATATGAAAAAGCATCTCGGTATTCTTTTAGTTTGCTTTATTGTATTATCTGCCTGTTCGTCTGAAAAAGCCCCGCAATCAGGACAGGTGGCGCCGGGGCAGGAAACGTCCGGGCAGATGCCGGCGGGGCAGGCGACAGCCACATCAGGGGAGGGGACCAAAAGCGGGCAATATGCAATTATCCTGAAGCCTGAGGACGCATACACAAATACATCATTTTATCTTGTAATAAACGGGTTCAATCCTGCTGACGCAAAAATAGAATGGCTGATAAACGGTGAGATGCCTTATCCCGGTGAGACATCCGCCCAGCTCAAAGGCGGGATAGCAAAGAAAGGTTTTACGGTCCAGGCCAAGGCGATAATAAAGGGCAAGGAGGTAAGGTCCAATATTGTAAAAATAAAAAATGCGCCGCCTGTTATTACGAGGGTCAAACTGGTTCCCGAAGTTTTTAAGACAGGGGACCGGCTGGGTGTCGAAGTCAGCGGAAGTGACCCGGACGGCGATGATGTGACGTTCCTGATCGAATGGACAAAAAACGGTGAGCCGGCCGGTAAAGGCATGACTATCGATTCTGCCCTGAAAAAGGGCGACAAGGTCACGGTTAAAATAACGCCTTTCGATGGTGAGGACTATGGCCGTTCAGGCACTATGAGCAACGAGATCCGCAATATGCCGCCGATGATCATTGATGATAAGAACTTCAGGTTTGATGGCAATGTGGTCAGCCACCAGATTAAGGCAATTGATCCTGACGGGGATCCGATCACCTATTCATTGAAAAACGCTCCCCAGGGCATGACTATCGATGCATCGACAGGACTTATAACTTGGACCGTCTCTGCCGGGTTCAAAGGCAAGGGCTCATACACCGCAGTCGCCAGCGACCCCATGGGAGGCGTGTCGACCCAGGTCTTTAATTTTGACTTAAGCCATTAGGAAAACGGTCCACTCAATCCCCCCCTTTCCTGGCTTCTGGTATAATTAATTTCAGCTGCACAAAAAATTAGAAGGAGTGTCCCCGATATGAAATCATGGAAATACCTGTTTTTGATAAGTTGCATCCTTCTCGTATGGGGTTCTGCCCTTGCCGCACAGGCGAGGCCCGAACAGTATTTTGATCTGGGCAACAGTTATTACAACGACGAAAAATATGACAAGGCTATTGAGTCATACAGCAAGGCAATAGATAGTGCGCCGGGCTATGCACAGGCCTATGTTAACCGGGGGCTTGCATACTATAAAACAGGGCAGTATGAGTCTGCCATTGCTGATTTTACGCTCGCTATCAAAAACGGCTATACGAACGTCAGCATCTATAACAGCAGGGCGTTGGCTTATCTCAAAACAAAGCAGTATCACTTTGCCGCGGAGGACTATACAAAGGTGATTGAACAGAACCCTCGGCAGGCTGAGGCCTATTACAACCGTGCGATCGCCTATGCCAACGACAGCCAGTATGATGAGGCGATCGATGACTACAACAGGGTCCTAGAGCTGAAGCCGCTCGACATGAATGCCTATGCCTCACGCGGCGTTGCCTACGTCAGAAAGGCCACAGTCGACTTCAAAAGGGCCTGCGAGATGGGGAGCCAGACCGCCTGTGAGAACCTCAAACAGGTGACGAAATAAGAAAGGCCGGCAGGGTGCCGGCCTTTCTAAGAACTAATAGCGAACAAATCTTTTTATTTATGGCAATTCTGGCATTCAGATGTTGCGAATGCCGACTCTCCGTTATGGCACGAACCGCAGAACTTATTCTGATACAGGTCGTCCATCTTCATGCCGGACCCGCCCTTCTTGTACTTAAAAAGTGTAGTATGGCATTTGTTGCATTCGAACATCGCGGTGTGCACCTTATGGCTGAAGACCGCAGAAGGCATATCTTTGGACGGATAGGTGATATCCTTTGTAAGTGCCGTCATGGTATGACACTTCGCACAGTTTTTTGAAGAGAAGGCTGCCTTGCCGTTATGGCACTTGCCACAGGTGCCTCCCTTGTACATCTCGTCCATGGTGATCCTGCTGCTGCCCTTCTTCATCTGGAAGAGGGAAGGGTGGCATTGACGACACCCGGTTCTCTTTGCATGGTTCTGGTGAGAGAAGGTCACATTCATGCCCGAACCGGTAAAGACGATGGTGGTCATATTGTGGCAGTTATTACAGGTTTCCTTGTTCAGCTCCATCTCCGTATGCGGTTTAATCAGATGGCACTGGTTGCAATGCACGCCATAGCCGATATGTTTTGTATGAGAGAATTTGCCGCTTTCCTCTGCGGCAAACTTTTCATAGGCATGGCACTTGAAGCAGGGCACTCCTGCATCCTTGAGTGAGGTGATCACCGGTGCCTCCTGTTCCTCGACAGCCGGCTTATGCTCTGTCTTCCATTTGCTGCAGGAGACCAGCGACAGCGCCAGGACTATTGTCAGGGCGACTGTCAGGATACGGGAAGAGTACTTTGGTTCGGATGTTGCTGCTGAGGGTCTTTCCATGCTGCCCCCTAATCCTTTTTGCCCTTGCTGTCGTGATCAGCAGAGGCCCCGGGGAATCGCATTTCGTACTCGAGCGGATGATGGTGCTTGAGCGTATCGGTCGATATCTTGCCGGTGATCCATGTCCAGCTCATCGGGAAGACCTCGGGTTTCAGGTGCTCGTTGTAGAAATGCCAAAAGAGGATGAATACGATCGCGAGCAGGGCCTCGTCGCTGTGCATGATCGAGAGCACCTCCCAGATCCATCCCGATGTGAACTGAGGAACGAAGTGCGAGAAGAATATCGGGAACGCAAGAGCAAAGCCCGAGGTACCGATGATAAACATACCCCAGAAAACAGCCCAGTAGTCAAATTTTTGTGCATAGGAGAATTTGCCGAACCGGGCCTTCTCCTTGGAAAGCCCGAAGTAGTACATGAAATTCTTGATCACATCAAGTATATCTTTCGGTATCGGAATGATGGTTGTCCTGGAGTCCCAGGTAATTTTGCCGACGACAAAGAGATAGGAGAGATAGACGCAGTGGGTCGCAAAATCGACGAGCATGGTTACCCCGGCGATCCTGTGTATGAGGCCCGCTGTTTCCGCTCCTCCCCAGACGCGTATCCACCAGCTTGCCACACCCTGAGGTTCATGAGCGTATTTAAGGCCCCACCCGGTGAAGCTCAGCAGAAGAAATGTCGTGAACATCACGACATGCTGAATCCTGAATATGATGTCAAATCTCTCAATCTCCTTTGGAATATTCTGTGCAGTTGCGGTATTGGTAGTGCTCATTATTCGTCCCTCCTTTTCCTGAAGATGGCATCCCTGATATCGGAAAAGGCCTCAAGCAGGACATGTATAACGATAAATGCAAAGGTGCTCAACAGCAGAACAATCAGGGCCTTCTCCGTATAATACGGAATTGGACCCGGCTTCTGGTGGGTTATGGCAGGCACAAATGTCTCATTGGCGCCTTTGTGACATTTATTGCAGGTTGTGATTTTATTTTTGCCGAAGACCGGAGAATTCGGATCTGTTTTTGTCAGGATGTCATGCGCGTTGTGGCAGCTGGCGCAGACAGGCACCTTCGTATGTCCCAGGTGGAGCTTGCGGCCGTGGAAGCTTTCGGTGAAGCTCTCCATGACATTTTCCTGCAGATTATACTTTTCGATAATTTTTTTGTCTCCATGGCATTTTCCGCAGGTTTCGACCTGGTGTTTGCGGCTCATCTTAGCCTCGGGGTCCTTGGCCTTGAGGATGTAATGAGCGGTCCCGTGGCAGTCGATGCAGAACGCGCCATCCGTCTGGTTTTTCTCGAAGATATTTTTGCCATGGACACTGCCCACGACCTTTTTGAAGATTTCCTCGTGGCACGTCTGGCAGGCCGCGACAGCGACAGCGTCTACAGCATATTTTGCCGAAAGCTTCTGAGCCATGGAGGCGACCGGCGCTGGGATGGCTCGTGCCGGGGATGCATGGGGGTCGTCAGAAAACCTGATATGGCAGTCGGTGCAGGAGAGTATTCCGTGGACAGAAGACTGAAAGCGGTCTGTATCAATGTTCAGATTGATGAGTGCTCCCGCGGCTGTCTTCATTCTTCCTTTCATCGAGCTATGGCAGGTAAGGCAGCTTTCGTTTTCCGCAGAAGCAACATTTGAAGATAATAGGGACAGGAACAGAAAGGGTGTGGCAACAAACAAGAGCCATCTGTTCAGCATGGACATGGGCACCTCAACATTCAGACTGCAAAATGACTATTACTGACGAATAGCCTGATGTCTAAAGTTTAAATAAACAGGTTATATCATACTTAATAGAATAATTTTTATTCAATTGAAAGAATTAATAAAGGTATCAGAAATTATAATGGTGAGATTCAGTCTTTCGTGGGTTACGCTTCTGTCTCCCGATATCCGATAACCGCAAGCCCGGCCCTGTTTGCCTCCTGAACAAATTCGTTCCTGTTGAGGAGGATACTCCTGGCAGCCTCGATCACCAGAACTTTTGCCCTGACTGCGGCCATTGACCGCAATGTTTCTGTGCCGACAACCGGGACATCGAACCGCATATCCTGCTGCGGCTTGCTGATTTTGATCACCACCGCCCCATCAACGGCAAGTTTACCCCCACGCTTGATCGCCTCGTCCGTGCCCTCAATCGCCTCGATAGCCATTACCGCCTGTTTTTTGATGATGACGGTCTGCCCTATGTCGAGCCGGCCGATCTCTTTTGCTATTCTCCAGCCGAAGGCAATGTCTTTATAATCGTCCTTCGACGGTTTTCTTTTTGTCATGACGCCTTCGGGAGCCATCAGCCTTGTCGTAAAATCCGTTGTGTTCAGAAGGAGAATACCTTCGCGTTCGAGCTCATGGGTAATCCCGAGCATGATTGAGTCGTCACTTTTATTGTTGAGGCTGAACAACAGCCTGACCAGCCGCACATCAGGGACCACTTTGCCTTTATAGATGACCGATTTATGGACTTTTCCGGCGAAGACCGCCTCGGTGATGCCTGCTTTGTGCAGCGTATCTATCAGGGCCCCGAGCTTCCCAATATTGATCCACCGGATTTCATCGACAGAGGCTGCAAGAGCAGGGTCGGTGATCGACTCAAGGCCTATAGCAAGCACTGTCCGCCCTCCGGCGCGGGCCTCGGCCGCCACAGCAAAAGGCAGCTCCCCTGCCCCGGCAATCAGTCCGAGCTTCTTCATTGCCTCACTGCCTCAGCGAAAAGGCCCCGTCGTCACGCTCAACGGATTATGCCACGTTTGTTTTTCTGGATGAACTTGATGAGATGTTTGATGTTGCCGGTCATTTCCATCTCATTGCGGATCTTTTCAATAGCATCCTTTATCGTCTTCTTCTGTCTGAAAAGTATCTTGTAGGCCTTTTTCAGGTCGTTGATCTCGGCGTCTGTAAATCCATGACGCTTTAGCCCTATCGAGTTCGGGCCGAAGAGCTTTGGCTCAATGCCGGAGACGATCATAAACGGTGGCACGTCCTGCGATATCCTGCTGAGCCCCCCCACCATCACATACTTTCCGACGCGCGTGAACTGGTGGATACCGGCAATACCGCCGATGACGACATGGTCCTCAATCGTAACGTGACCGCCCAGCATTGCACAGTTTGCAATGATGATATCATTGCCGACCTTGCAGTCGTGAGCGATATGTACATAGGCCATCAGAAAGTTATTGCTGCCGATAACCGTTGACCCGTCGCCGCCAACTGAAGCCCGGTGTATCGAAACAAATTCGCGGATAATGTTATTGCTGCCGATTATCAATTTCGTGCTCTCGCCCTTGTATTTCAGGTCCTGCGGTTGTAGTCCAATGGTAGCAAAGGGGTGAATGACACAATCCTCGCCGATCTCCGTGGTCCCCTCGACAACAACATGGGACAAAAGGCGGGTGCCTTTCGCGATGCTGACGTCTTTGCTAATGACGCAATAGGGACCGACCTCGACTGACAGATCCAGTTGAGCCCCCGGGTCGATGACTGCTGTGGGATGATGCAGTGTCTTTCCCTTCATCGCATCATACCTTCCGGTCGGTGATCATCGCAGTAATTTCCGCCTCGGCAACGATCTTTGAGTCGACTGTGGCGGAACCTGAAAATTTCCAGACAGCGCCACGCTGCTTTATTGCCCTGACTTCAAAGTTGAGCTGGTCTCCTGGGACCACGGGCCTTCTGAACTTGGCGTTTTCGATACTCATAAAATACATTGATCTTCCCTCGACGCCGGAGCGATAGGCAAGAATGCCCGCTATCTGCGCCATCGCCTCGATGATTAAAACACCGGGCATGATCGGTTGTCCCGGGAAATGCCCCTGGAAGAACGGCTCATTAATAGTCACATTCTTGATGCCCTTGATATACTTCTTCTCCTGGAGTTCGGTCACCCGGTCTATCAGAAGAAACGGGTAGCGGTGGGGCAGGGTGTCCATTATCTCAGTTATCGATATCATTTTTTTCCTCCTCCTTTTCGAGGTGTTTTATTTTATCTTCAAGTTCTTTTATTTTTCTGTTCATCTCCGGCAGCCTCAGGAAAAGAGCATGGGCCTTCATGAATTCCCTGTGCGGCGCTATAGGGCTGCCGATGTACACTCCCTTGGCCGTGTGGCCGCCCATGACACCTGCCTTTCCGCCTATGATCGTCCCGGATTCAATGGATGCATGATCACCGACCCCGACCTGTCCGGCGAGAATTACATGACTGCCGATGTTGCAGCTTCCACTGATGCCGACCTGCGCCACGAGGAGAGTGTGCTCGCCGATTTTGACATTATGAGCTATCTGGACGAGATTGTCTATCTTCGTTCCTCTGCCGATGCTCGTCTCCCCGAGGGTGGCCCGGTCGATTGATACATTGGAGCCGATTTCGACATCGTCGCCTATGACGACCCTGCCGACCTGGGGGATCTTGCGGTGCATGCCTTCGTCAAAGACATAGCCGAAGCCGTCAGACCCGATGACAGACCCTGCATGCACGACGACCCGTTCGCCGAGCGTGCATCTTTCTCTGATCGTTACATTTGGATGTATGACACAGTTTCTGCCGATCACAGCCTGCTGTCCGACGTAGACGCCAGGGAACAGGACGGTATTATCGCCTATGGATGCCCCGTCCGCTATGTATACGAACGGGTATACTGTGACGTTTTCTCCGATGATTGCCTTTTCTGAAACGATCGAAGGCCCGGCCATCGCCTGCTGCGGTGTCTCCGGGTGGAAGCAGGTAAGAGCCGCGGCAAAGGCCCGATAGGGATTGGCGACCATGACCTGCGGTATGGTCACTCCCTCGACAGGTTCCTTGACGATGACTGCTGCGGCCCTGCTGGTCCTGAGGTCCTTCACAAACTTTAGGGCCGACAGGAAGGTGATGTCGCCGGTCCGTGCCTCCTGGATGCCGGCGATCCCGGTGATCTGCGTATCCGGATCGCCCAGAACAGTTCCGTTAACAAGGTCGGCAAATTCTTTCAGTTTCATATCAGTTCATTTCAGGAAGCAAAGAAAGCCTCCCGTGCAAGGAGGCTTTCACATGCCCTGTTTTTCTGTTCTGCAAAGAACTATTTCTTGTCTTTGCCTTTGGTTTCCTTGGTTTCTGTAGTCTTGGTGTCCTTAGCCTTTGATTCATTATATCGTTTGATCACCTGATCTGTCAGGTTCTGCTCTACCTTTGAATACAGGATAATGCCCTCTGCATTTTCTATAATCAGGGTATAACTGCCTTCCTGTCCTATCTTGTCTATGATCACCCTGAGGGCTTTCAGTATCTCGCCGGTAAACTCACCCTCCCTCTTCTTGACATCGTTCTGGGAGTCGGTTATGACCCTCTGATATTCCCTGATAATCTTCTCGAGATCGTCCTCTTTGCCCTTGCGCGCCTCTGCAGAGAGGACCGAAGACTGCTTTTCCAGATCGCCCTTGAGCTTTTCTATCTCTTTGCCTTTCTCGTCGATTGCAATCTGTTTTGTCTTGATCAAAATCTCAAGGTCTGCCTTTGCCTTTTTGCCGGCATCGGACTCGTTTAATGCCTTGATCAGGTCGACAACCCCGATCTTCAGGCTTTGCTCTGCGGCAAACGCCTGCTGTGTAGCGAACATAAAGAGGACTGCCAGTAACCATGCTGTTTTTTTCATTTGTATCTCCTGTTGTTATTAATTTAGAAGAAGCCGCCGAAGGCAAATTCGATTTTGCTTGTGCTTTCTCCCGGTCTCTTTTTGACATTAAATCCCCATTCTATCCTGATCGGGCCGATTGGTGAGATCCAGCGCACCTCTGGGCCTACGCCGTATCTGAGTTTGCCGAATTCATTAAATTTTTCATACGAATTGCCGGCATCAAAAAAAATAGCACCCTTGAGCTTCATGTCCGCAATCAGCGGGAATATGTACTCTGAATTGAAAAGGAGTTCGGTGGTTCCGCCGATCGCCTCCCCGGTGGCAGGGTCTTTGGGTCCTGCTATGCCAAATCCGAACCCCCGCAGGGTTGCAATGCCGCCGGCATAATAGCGTTCATAGAGCGGGAGGTCCTTGCCGAACATGCCGGCGGCATAACCGATACGTCCCCTGAACATGACCGATGATGAATCACTGACAGGAAAGTACCAGCCCGAGTCAGCCGATGTCTTGATAAAGGAGTTACTGCCGCCGAGGCCGGCAAAGGTGAACGCAAGGGCGTTGCGGGAACCCCGTGACGGGTCAAGATAGTTATCGCGGGTGTCCCTAGTGATTGTTGGGGTGATCGAACTTGTCGTTTTCGTTCCCTCCTGGTCGAAGATGACCGCAGACGCTCCCGCCTTGATATCAGAGATTGTCGCCCGCTCAAAGTTGTAGGTGATGTCGGTCTTCCAGTATTCCGAGAGGTCTTTGCCAAAACCGAAATAGAAGCCAACTGCCTGTTTGTTATACTCGATGTAGTCTCGGGTGCTACGGTACACGCCGTCCGTAAAAGATATCGGCATGTCCTGAAACCAAGGGTCCCTGAACGAGATTTCATAGAAAGAGCTTGTGCCTCCAAGCTCTCCCTTGACCTTGAGCGTCTGCCCTTTGCCGAAGAGATTGCCCTGGGTAAGCTCGACAGTACCGATAAGATGGTCCTGAGAGCTGTACCCGCCCCCGATGCTTATCATGCCTGTCGGTTTCTCCTTGACCTTGACCTCGAGGTCGACGACCTGCTGTTCAACCTTCGGTTTCGGGACTATTTCGGCTGTCTCAAAATAATTGAGATTATTGATACGCTCGTAGCTTCTCTTGAGTTTGGTGCTGTTAAAAATATCACCCTCATCGAGCCTGATCTCACGTCTGATGACCTTGTCTCTTGTTTTTAAATTTCCCGACACTTCTATCCTGCCGACCCGGTACTTGACTCCTTCATTAATCGTGAGTATGACCTTGACCGTCCTGTTTTTTTCGTCAGGCGAAAGGTCCGGGACCACGGATACCATGGCATAGCCGTTTTCCGAATAAAGGCTGGCGATGGCCTGAATGTTTTTTTCAAGAACACCTTTATTGAAAATGGAATTCGGCGTTATGGTGATGAGTTTCCTAACGGTGTCATTATCATAGATCTTATTGCCGGTGAAATCGATCGACGATATGGAAAAAACGTCTCCCTCGGATATCGAGATCGTCACAGTCATGTGCTTTCTGTCCGTGTCCAGGACGATCTTAGGCTCACCGACGATCACTTTTAGATAGCCTTCGTTAAAATAAAGGTTCTTGATTTTTTCGACGTCACTATCCATCCGGTCTTTTTTGTAGAAGCCTGACCCTGAGGAAATCCAGGAGAAGATCCACCATTCCCGGGAATCGATAACCTTTTTAATTTTTGACGCCGAGATTTTCTTGTTTCCCTCGAAGACGAGCTTGGCAAGTTTTACCTTGGGCCCTTCATCAATCTGGTAGGTGAGACTGATGTCGTCGCCTGAGACCTTCTTGGTTACCGGGACGATATTAGCGAGCCAGTAGCCTTCCTCTTCATAAAAACTCCGCAGCTTGGTGGCATTGTCCTGAATAAGAACCGTGTCTGCGATCGATCCGGCCGTGATGGAAATTTTTTCCTTAAGCTTGGTGTCGTCGAGCTCTTTGTTCCCCTGAAAATCAATCCTGATGATTGTCGGCTTTTCCCTAACGACGTAGATAAGACGGATGCCGCCCTCAAAGGCCTCAAGCTCGATCCTGACATCTTCAAAATAGCCCATTTTAAAGATTGTTCTGATATCCTCATTCGTCTTTTCCTGGGAGACCGCTTCTCCCACCTTCTGGGAGATCTTTGCCCTGATCGCACCTTCTTCAATTCGTTTCAATCCACTGATCTCGATCTTATTGACCTGTGGGATCCCCTGCGCATAACACGTGCTGATACCGGTGCCGGCAATCATGCTGGCCAGGGAAAGGCAGATCACAAACATCATCGATAGTTTTTGCATTGGTATCTCCTGCTTTCAGCTCTTATTGCCACGGTGTTAATTTAGTGCTTAGTTGTCTTTTGAGTTCGATAAGTATAGCACTGAATCAGGGGGCATTGCAAAGAATTCAAGTCTATTCCCCCGGTGTATTTCCGGGCGCGGTCGCAAAATAAGTTATTATCATTTGAGGATTAAATTATTTAATTTGACCAATCACGATAAGGTATTTTAATCTGTCATGCCTGTAGTTATAATTTTAGGGCTTCCAAAAAATTATCATAAGAAGGAGGATTTTTGATGAAGAAGTATTCTACGCCGTTGATTGACGAGTTGGAAAAAGGTCCCTGGCCGAGCTTTGTCACCGAGATGAAGAAGGCAGGCAAGAACAACGAGATGGCGAACGATGCTGTAGGGCATCTCGAAAAGTGCTACAGCACAAAAATGGGTTACTGGAAGCATGGCGGCATCGTTGGTGTTCTGGGTTATGGTGGCGGAGTTATCGGCAGATATTCCGAGATCGGAAATGAATTTCCGGGAGCCGCTCATTTTCACACAGTGAGAATAAACCAGCCCAGCGGGTTCTTTTACACGAGTAAGGCATTGAAGGAAATCTGCGATATCTGGGACAAGTATGGAAGCGGTTTGACCAACATGCACGGTTCAACCGGGGATCTCGTCCTTCTCGGAACAAAGACTGATGCGCTCGAAGCGATATTCGCAGAGTATTCCTCCCGCGGATGGGACCTCGGCAGCTCAGGATCTGCACTGAGAACCCCCAGTTGCTGCATTGGCCCTGGCCGCTGTGAATGGTCAAATTACGATACCCTTGGTCTTACCTATGCACTTACCCAGGAATTCCAGGATGAGATGCACAGGCCGTCGTTCTCTTATAAATTCAAGATAAAGTCATCAGGTTGCGCTTGTGACTGCGTTGCTTCACTCGCACGTGCAGACATGTCTATTATCGGCACCTGGAAGGGCGACATACTGATTGATCAGGCCGAAGTCCAGAATTATGCTAAAAATGGCATGGACATAAATGAAGAGATCGTAGGCATGTGCCCGACGCAGTGCATGAGCTATGATGGCAAGGCTATGAAGATTAACAACGCTGAATGCAGCAGATGCATGCATTGCATAGCAAAGATGACAAAGGCACTGAGGCCGAGCGGAGAAAGAGGAGCAACCATCTGCATAGGAAGTAAGGCACCGATCGTTGTAGGATCCCTTCTTTCATGGGTTGTTGTACCGTTTATCAAGCTTGAGCCGCCATATACCGAACTGAAAGAGCTTATCAGGAATATGTGGGACTGGTGGGATGAGAATGGAAAGCCGAGAGAGAGAATCGGAGAGGTCATTGAGGTGAAAGGTATGAGGTCCTTCCTCGAGGCTATCGGAGTAGAGCCTGTGCCGCAGCAGATCAAGGAGCCGAGAAAAGATCCTTTCATGTTCTACACAGAAGGGGACATCGCTTCGTACAAGGCAAAGGAAGCCGAAGAGAAGAAGACCGGCAAATACAAATTCTAATTATAATCTATAATTAAGGAGGATAAAAATGGCATTACCACAGAGAAAAACAGACATAGGACCACCCAATTTTGAGCAGTTTCTGCCGCCGGTCATCAAGAAGAATTACGGGAAGTGGAAATATCATGAGGTTCTTACGCCAGGCACTATGGTGCATGTTGGAGAGAGCGGAGACAAGCTCTGGACAGTAAGGGTTGCATCTCCAAGGCTCATATCAACTGATACAATCCGTGAGCACTGCGATATCGCAGAAAAATTCTGCGGCGGCCACCTCCGTTATACGACAAGGAACAACGTCGAGTTTCTCGTATCAGACGAAAAGAACCTCGAGCCGCTCAAGAAAGATCTTACTGCCCGCGGCTTTAAGATGGGTGGTATCGGTTATGGTATCAGCAATGTTGTCCATACCCAGGGTTGGGTGCACTGCCACAGCGCTTGTACCGATGCCTCAGGCCTCGTGAAGTCTATGATGGATGAGCTTATGCCGTATTTTGAGTCCAAGAGACTCCCCAACAAGCTCCGGCTTGCGGTCGCCTGCTGTGTTAATATGTGCGGGGCTGTTCACTGCTCTGACATAGCTGTTGTTGCTGTCCATACCAAGGTCCCGACAATAAACCACGAAAACTTCAAGAACATGTGCGAGCTTCCTACGGTCATCGGTTCCTGTCCTACCCGCGCTATCAGCCCTGATCCGGCCAACAAGAGCGTCAAGATCAATGCTGACAAATGCATGTTCTGCGGAAACTGCTTCACTGTCTGCCCGCCGATCAGCATCAAGGACCCGGAGAGAGACGGGATTGCGATTGTTGTTGGTGGAAAGGTCAGCAGCTTAAGGACCAACCCCAAGTTCTCCAAGCTCGTCATTCCTTACATCTCGAACGAGCCGCCGAGATGGCCGAAGGCTGTTGCTGCAATTAAACATATTGTTGAGGTTTATGCAGCAAATGCACGGAAGCATGAGAGGGTCGGCGAATGGATCGAGAGAATCGGCTGGGAGAGGTTCTTCTCTCTGACCGGCATCGAGTTTACATTCCATTCCATCGATGACTTCACTTTCATGAGAGATACCTTGAGGACTTCGCCTGCATTCAAGTGGTAATATATTAAGAATTTAAGGACAGGGGCAGTCCGGAATGTGGGACTGCCCTCTTATAAACGGTATTAAAAGTTATCACGGGGGTGAGTTGCATATGGAGACAGCAGAACTTCAGGACAAGATTTTTGCCTTCGTACAAGCAGCAAAGGGCAAGAAAAAACTGAAAGAAAAAGATATCATCAATGGCCTCAGCACGGAGCTCAGCCTTGACAAGGATGTTGTCAAAAAGGCGATGAGGGCTATGATCGATGTCGGCAGACTTATGTATTCATACGGTGGCGGCGCAAGCTCTGTCGAAATCCCGAGTGATGAATATCTCAGGGAAAAAGGCATGATACCGTAAACTTCTTCACTCGCTGGTTTTCAAAAAGGGGCCTCTGTGCCCCTTTTTTTGTTTTAACGGTCAGGTTAAATCAAACATCAAATGTATTGCGAACGGCGCGACAACAGCATGCGCTCTCATCCTCGGTCCGATACTGCCCCGGACTTCCGAGGCACCGGAGCAATGCGCCGCTGAATCTGCTTGCATGCTGTTCTTCCGCATTTGATCACGAAGTTGATTTGATGGCGGATCAGGGGGAGTGTACGACAAATTTCTTGGT
>PLXX01000051.1 GCA_003153275.1 Nitrospiraceae bacterium
CAGGCGGTGGGCGATAGAGGAGACGCCGGGAGAATTATCAAGCTGATACAACATGGTTCAGCCCAAGGTACGCTCTTTACCTCAAGTGCCTGAAAATTTTGGGGGAACTCCTGGAATTCACTTCTTGACATAAGGTTCACCATGCCGAATAATAAGATTCGACGAGATGAATATTTTGGCTTCCCAAGACATGAGAAGGGGGGCGGGGAAACAGGTCAGAAATTGGAAATCCATGTCGTATAAATCACGGTTCAACAATTAAGGAGAATTCATGAAATTCAAAAAGCTTTCAATTCTGTTGGTTGTACTTGCATCAGCGATAATCTTTACCGCACCAGCGTTAGCCGCAGATCCCTGCTCTGGGGCTTCAGTAATAGCCACTATGGAACCCTCATCCGTCTTCGACAGCGTCGTTGGGATCGATTTTAACACAGTCGTAGTGGCTTATGATTTGTCTGTATCAGGCTCAGTAGTTGCTCATGTAATAACGAACTACAAGAGGGTTACTACTTCGGGAAGTGAATCAAATGTTGCGATGGATGACACCTTTATCGACATCATAGATAATGTAACAGTCTTCGGCCGTTCGGTGAACATAAACCAGACCGGTCTTATTGGGCTTCAGGGTGTAATAACCGGCGCAGTAAATTTTGCAGGATCAATAAATACCACAATCAAAGGCAGCTATATAACTTCTTCCGATATCAACGGCACCAACAGGATGTGCTTCTTCCTGCAATAGTATTGCATACGCGGCTGGACGGAAACTCGGAATACGTCGTGTTTCCGCCTCCTACACGTTAAAGAGAAAGTGCATCACATCGCCGTCATTGACGACATACTCCTTGCCTTCTGTCCGAAGCTTGCCGGTCGTGCGTGCGCCGGCTTCTCCTTTATATTCGATAAAATCGTCCAAGGCCACTACCTCAGCCCGGATAAAGCCCCGCTCAAAATCATCGTGAATGACTGAGGCTGCCTTGGGCGCTTTCCAGCCGCGCTCAATGGTCCAGGCGCGGACCTCCTTGACGCCGGCGGTAAAATAACTGATAAGTCCAAGCGCATGGTACCCGTGATGGATTATCTGATCGAGTCCGCTTTCGGGCTGGCCAAGCGATGCAAGAAATTCAGTCCTCTCCTCGTCACTCATCCCGGCCATCTCCTCCTCGATCTTCGCGCAGATCTTCACCGACTCTGCACCATGTCCCTCTGCAAACGAGCGGACAGCACTGACGTATGTGTTGTCCTCGCCCAGACCGGCCTCATCAACATTGGCCGCATAGATCACGGGCTTGAGAGAGATCATTCTCGTCTCCCTGGTCAACTCAAGAAAAGCGTCTGACTCACGCTCATCAAAAAGGATGGCCGGAGCGCCGGTGTTCAGGTGGTCCAGCAGCTTCCGGGCGATATCCAACAGCGGTTGGGTCTTTTTATCTCCTCTGGCCTGCTTGTCAAGCCGCGAAATTCTGTTTTCAAGCGTCTGGATATCGGCAAGGACAAGCTCTGTGTTGATCACCTCGATGTCGCGCAAGGGATCAACGTTGCCGTCAACATGAACGACCGACTCGTCATCAAAACAGCGTACGACATGCACAATCGCCGAGGTTTCGCGAATATGCGACAGAAACTGGTTGCCGAGCCCCTCTCCCTTTGATGCCCCTCTCACTAGTCCCGCGATATCAGTAAATTCAACCGTGGCGTGCTGTACGCGCCGAGGACTGACGATCTCAGCTAATTGCATGAGCCGCCTGTCGGGGACCGGGACGATCGCCTTGTTCGGCTGTATTGTGCAGAAAGGATAATTCGCAGCCTCGGCGTTCTGGCTCTTGGTGAGCGCATTAAAGAGCGTTGATTTCCCGACATTGGGAAGCCCGACGATACCTATACTTAAAGCCATTTTATTCTCCTGTATACCTGTTATTTGTGTAATGAGCTGAAAGGGCCCCCTGCCTGAAGTCTCCTGCATCAGAGATACCACTAAAAACAAAAGGGGCTGCCTGGAGCAACCCCCTCGATCTAAGTATATATCATAAGCTATACGATCAGCTATTTTCCATGCCGCTTTTGGTTGTATTATATATCGTATGAACGTAAATACGGCTGATTTCATTCTCCGGCAGGATTTCTTCGATATCCGCAGCTCACTGCATGGCATTGACCATACCTACCGGGTCATGTGCCACTGCCTCATATTGGGCGCTATGCTTAAGGCTAAGCGGGAAACAAGACTGGCCCTCTGTGCTGCTTTTATTCATGACATGGCGCGCAAACACGATGGCCGCTGCCATATGCACGGGACCTGGGCCGCGGAGAATAAACTGCCGCTATTCAGGGACCTTTTCCTCTCTGCGGGTGTCGGCCCGGAGGAGTTGAACGAAATACGGGTAAGCGTATCGAACCATTCACTGCTTGAAGAACTTCCCCCTGATCACCGTTATTATCGATCAACAGCCATACTGAAAGATGCCGACGCCCTCGATAGAATAAGGCTTGGCGAGACCAATTTAAACGTAAACTTTCTCCGGTTCAACGAGAGCAGGGGACTCACATCCTTTTCGAGGCTCCTCTATGCACAGACACATAAGCAGCCGGTTCCGGATTTTGCTGCTCTTCTCGGCAAGGCGCACTCCCTGCTGGCAGTGGGCGGGGGGACCTGATGCCGCCTGCCGAATATTGTTAAAATCGTCTTTAAAATGTTATTCTTTTTCTATGCAAAATTATTGTTTGCATGAGTTGAAACAGCGGTGACGTTTCCCACCCGAGGCAAAATAATTATACGATGGTGATAACATGATCCATTTAAAACGGCAGTTGCCTTATAAGCCTACAGAACGAATGAATGTCGTTAGTTACCCCATTCGGGACATTGTCATGGAGGCCAAGCGCGAAGAGGCGAAGGGCAAGAAAATGATTTACCTCAACATCGGCGATCCGCCCCAGTATGGCTTCGAACCTTTCAGGGTCATAGCAGAACGGGTGAAAAGCGCCCTTGATGAAAACTGGAAGGGATACGCCCCTTCCGAGGGCGACGAGCTGCTCCGGGAGACCGTGGCAAAAAGCGAGAAGTGCAAACCTGACGATGTCTTTGCTGTCGCCGGTCTCACCGAGGGAATAGACTTCTTCTTTCATTCATTCATAGGGTTCGGGGAAAAGATCCTCCTTCCCAACCCGGTGTATCCCCTCTATCTAAGCAAGTCAAAACAGTTCGAGGGAGAAAGCATATTCTACCGTCACGACGCTGACGGCCAGATAGACGTCGTCAACCTGGCAAAAAAGATAGAGGGCGCCAAGGCGATGGTCATCATTAACCCAAATAATCCACTGGGATCGGTCTATTCTGAAAAGAACCTCTCGGACGTCATTGCCCTCTGCGCCGAGTATGACGTTCCTATTTTTTACGATGGATCATACGATCAGCTGATCCTTGACGGAGAACCGGTGGACTTCAGGAAGATAGCCAGAAACAAAATATCTTTTATATACGGCAGCTCCCTTTCCAAGGATTTCTGCTATACCGGCGCAAGAATAGGCTGGGTAGCGTTCCACGGGGACAAATGGTCAGAAGTCAAGAACGCGTTCTTCCTGCTCTGCAACCAACGTCTTTCGGTGAACTGGGAATTCCAGCAGGCGGCAGCAGCAGCAATTGTGGACCCTGCATACCCTGCATACATCGCGGACATGAAGA
>PLXX01000023.1 GCA_003153275.1 Nitrospiraceae bacterium
TGCAGACCAGATATACGCCCTCCACGTCTTTCAGCCAAATCAGGTCGGGGATGGTTTGCACCAGAGTGCGCAGGAGGTCTTCGCTCTTGCACAGCTTATCTTCCGCCTGCTTGCGCTCGGCCTCAGACTTTTCGCGGAAAACAAGTGCATTTTCGAGTTCCTTCACCTTTTCTTCAAGTTTGGCTGCCACGACCTGACTGTATCTCTTCAGGTACTCTTCATCTTCCCCGATGAGCTCAGTGGTGCTTATCTCTTTTTTCCCGTTTTGGAGTACGATCTCTACCTCTTCCCAGAGTTCCGCAGGTTCCTTCGGNNTTATATATGGCGGAGTAGAATATGAAAGGAATCGACCTAAGTATTTCATCCTCTTTTATATTTCTAAGAAACTGGAAACCGTCCATCACCGGCATGAGCGCATCGGAGATTATCAGGTCGGGCTTGTGGATTTTGGCCATACGAAGACCTTCCAGGCCGTCGGCGGCCTCTACAGCTTCATGGCCCTTTCTTTCGATGACATACCGCAGCAGCAGCCTATCGTCGCTATTGTCATCAACGATAAGGACCTTCATATTCCAAGTTTCCTCAGAACAGCATGTATCTGGTCCACAATCGTCAGAGGGTCTACCGGCTTCTCGAAGTATCCGTTGCAACCTGCCAAAAGGATCTTCTCCCGGTCTCCATGCATCGCAGAGGATGTTATGGCGATGATCGGGACTTTGCCGCCGGCCTCTGACGCCCGGATCCTTCGTGTCGCCTCGACCCCGTCTATGCCGGGGAGCATTATGTCCATAATTATGAAGAAGGTCCTTTCCCTGGCAGCTATTTCAACCCCCTCCTCCCCTGTTTCAGCAGATATCACCTCATATCCGGCGCGCTGAAGCGCATAGGATATGAGCTTCAGATTGTCGATATTGTCTTCTATGATCAGCACCCTTTTCATTTTTCCGCCCCTTTTTCACATTGTACCGGAATTTTCATTGCAAAGCGACTGTCCTTTCCATATTCGCTTTCTGCCGATATCTCTCCCTTCAGGATCTCGATGACGATCTTCTTTGTAAGATAGAGCCCCAACCCTGTGCCCTTGACAGTCATTGCCTCAGGAGAGACCAGCCGGACAAAGGCCCCGAACAGTCGGGGAATGTCTTCTTCCTTTATACCAATGCCGGTATCAGAGACGGAGATTTCTACAAAATCCTGCAGGGGCAACCCTCGTTGTTGCCCTCCCTGGTCATGGGCAGATACAAGACGTGCCGCTACCGTAATTGTTCCCTTCTCCGTAAACTTGACTGCATTGCTTATGAGGTTCACAACGCACTGCAGGAGCTTCCTCCTGTCGGAATGCATGGCCAGATGGATTGGTTCGACCTTCAGATCCAGCGCCTTGTCCTGTATGTCTGTTTTGAAAATCCCGACGGCCTCTGATATGACATCATTGATATCAAAGTCTTCGCATGAGACATCGATCTTCCCGGATTCGATCTTCGATACATCTATAACATCGTTGATAAGCGAAAGAAGATGTTTGCCTGACCTGAGAATAGTAGCAAGATTTTCCTTTTGTTCGGCATTCACCTTGCCAACCCATTCATCGTGAAGGATGCTCGAAAAACCTATTATGGAGTTCAGAGGCGTCCTGAGCTCATGGCTCATGGAGGCAATGAACAGGGACTTCAGGCGGTCGAGGTCCTGCAGTTTCAGATTTGCCTTCTCCAGTTCTCCGGTCTTGGTGTTCAGGTCGTCAACAATGTTCATGAGGGCCAACTGGCTGCCTCTCAGCTCATCGCTTTTCTTCTGCAAATCGTCCGTGCGTTCTTCGACCCGCTTTTCCAGCTCTTCGGTGAGTTTTCTGATCTCGTCTTCAGCCTGTTTGCGCTCGGTAACGTCCCTGAAGACCACAACAGCACCGACAACCGCACCGTTCACGACAAGGGGAGTGTTGACATACTCCACGGGAAACATCCTCCCGTCTGCCGTCCAGAATACGTCATCCTGACCGCGGTATGTTTCTCCCCTGGCGAGGGATTTATGGAGCAGGCAGTCTTCAATACAATTGGGCTTTCCATCGGCTTTTGTATGATGAAACATTTGATGGCTGTTTTTACCAATAATATCCTGTATCGTGAAACCAAGCATCCCCAGAGATGCCTGATTCATAAACACGATATTGCCGGTAATGTCGATTCCGTATATGCCCTCTCCGGCAGAATTCAGGATCATTTCATTTCTGAGAGTAAGGCTCTTCAATTCCTCCTCGGCTCTCTTGCGCTCGGTAATGTCCCGAGCCCCAGCAAATACGCCGATAACCCGGCCGGTCTCGTCCTTGTAAACCGACGCATTATAGAGTACCGATGTAACATGGCCGTCCCGATGCCGTATCTCCAGTGAATAGTCACGCATAGAACCTTCCCTGAAAGCCTGCTGATATCCCGCCCTGGCAGCCTCATGATCGGTAAAGTAGTCCGAGAAATCAGTGCCGACAAGAAATGCTCTCGCATACCCCGTTATATTCTCCGTAGCGGCATTCACGTCCGTGATCATTCCGCCTGGACCTATTGTCACCAACGGGTCCAGGCTGGCCTCAATCAGGATCCGGTTGTAGGAACTGACCGAATGTAACTTTTCTTCAAACCGTTTGCGCTCGGTGATATTCTGGGCCGTGCCGCGGAGACCCACAATCCGTCCGGCTTCATCGCGCCTCGCCTCACCCCGTGCAACGATCCATTGCGTCGATTCGGTCAGCTGCTCCAGCTCGAGATCGAGTTCATACGGCACACCGCTTTCCATTGTCCGTTTTACCGCAGCGTCGAGCCTTTTCATGCTTTCCGGAGTATAGGCTTTTAGATGCTCCACGTAGTTCGGCGGCGGCGTATTCGAATCCAGTCCGTAGACATGGTAATACTCTTCCGACCACCAAATGGTGTCATTGACCGCGTCCCAGTCCCAGCTGCCAATATGCGCAAGCCGCTGAGACTCATTCAACTGCCGCTCGCGCCCCTTGAGCTTTTCCTCGGCATGCTTGATCTCGTCGATATCAGTGCAGGTACCAAACCACTTGAGAATCTTTCCCTTTTCGTCCAAAACAGGCACGGCGCGAATCAACCACCAACGATACGTCCCGTCCGCTTTCCGCAATCTGCATTCGAGTGAATAAACAGCGTTGTTTGTTACTGCATTTTGCCAGGCATCCCAGGCGCGCTGCTGATCGTCGGGATGAAAAGGCTTGTTCCAGCCATGACCGTAACTTTCTTCCAGCGTAAGCCCGGTGTACTCCACCCATTGCTGGTTGAA
>PLXX01000073.1 GCA_003153275.1 Nitrospiraceae bacterium
GGAACACCGGGAACTGGAACACCGGGGACAGTAACACCGGGAACAGTAACACCGGGGACTGGAACACCGGGGACAGGAACACCGGGGACAAGAACACCGGGGACTGTAACACCGGGGACTGGAACACCGGGAACGGGAACACCGGGGACTTCCATTCTGGCGGTCTCAATCATGGTGAAGCGCCCATTTACCTATTCAACAAAACAACAAAAGTTCCCCGTGCGGATATTCCGTGGGATCTGATAAATAAGCTTTCCTCACTATTACAAAAAGATGATCCCATTGACCCTACTCCATTTCTTTCTATCCCGAACGCGACGGTCAATACAATCAAGGCACTGCATGATGCTCATATTGCGGCAAGGAAGGGGAATCCATGAGCGACATTTCATTTTGCGAGATCATTTCCGTCCGTGGCATTGATATCGAAGTTTCCGGGATCTGTTACCCTGGATGTAAGGGGCTCAAGGACTCAATTGGAGTGCCTGAAACGCCGGATGAGGCCGAAGAGGTCGAATTTGAAAGCATCCGCGCCCAGGGCGTAGAGATTACCGACCTGGTCATGCCGGAACTTTATCATGAGATCTTGGCGGCGCTGGTCAAAAAACGGAGGGATTGATGAATTTTGATGCGGAAAGAAAAGGGACGGGGACGAAGGAGTGGGCGGAAGTTACAGAGAACATCTGCCGAGGTTGCGCGAATAACTGCCTGTACTGCTACGCCGCTCATAATGCTAATCGGTTCAAACAGCGCATCCGTGAAGAATGGAGCATCGAGGAAATGACCAAACGGGCTGATATGAAGTCCTACTCCGCCAAGGGTGGCGTGGTGATGTTTCCATCTTCTCACGACATTACTCCCTTCAATCTGGAAGCCTATATCCGGGTAGCCACGCTGATTTTGAAGGCTGGGAATAAACTGCTGATTGTCACCAAGCCAAGGGTTAGCTGCATCGAGCCGATCCTTGACGACCTAGCGCCATGGAAAGAGCAAATCCTTTTCCGCTTCACCATTGGGTCCATAAATGCCGCGACTTGCGCCTTTTGGGAACCCGGAGCCCCCAATCCCCAAGAGAGGCTCTCTTGTTTGACAATGGCCTATGACGCCAAATGGCAGACTTCGGTATCCATAGAGCCAATGCTTTCTGGGGTGTTTGATACAGTCAAGACCGTGGAAGAAGTACGCGCCTATGTCACTGAGACAATATGGATTGGCAAAATGAACAAGGCAATTCTCCGGGTAGATAAACAGCACCATGACGCTATTCAGAATATCTTGCGTCTGCAAAGCGATAAAGTTATTAAAAATCTAGTTAATTATCTCAGAAACGATCCTCAAATCCGATGGAAAGACAGCATTAAAGAGGTCATAGCAAGGAGGAATTATGAAAGATATTGACGCTATTGAAGCCGATCAGATTACCAACGTGGTGGCGCGGGAGCTTGCCCGGTCGATTACAAAATGGGATTGGGACGATTACAGCTACCTGGACATGTACCAGACAATTAAGGGTGAACTGTTGGAGCTGTTCATGGCAATTGACGAAGGTGATTTGACCGGGGAACATGGTGCTTTCAATGAAGCTGCGCATGTATCGGCCACGGCTCAGAAGTTGATGATGATGATTAAGCGAAGGGGGAAAAATGTACTCAATCCCTAAAGGATGGACTCGTGAAGAATCTCCAGTTTTCGGAGTTATTTTAAAACGTCCCGGAACGGCGCTTCAATATCATGTTTTAAGGAGTGCATGACTATGACCGTAGGTGATTTTTATGACGAATTGACAGCCAAGTTGGCAAGCGGCGAAATCAACAGGATGGATGAACTTTTTGCAGAAAGTGATGATGACGATGATCCTGATGACAGAATCATGGCGAACGGATAATCCCCCATGAATTGCAAGGGCACAGGGGATATGAGGGGAAGCAAAAGGGTATCGGCTTTGAGCTGAAAGCTTCGTACTACCGGCAGGCGGTCAAAAATATTGCCAGAGTTGATGAAAAGAAGCATGAGCAGGACGGACTTTTCGATCAACCCGCCCATTTGGGTAGTTAAATTAACACTATAAAAGGAGGCATGAAGATGAAAGAACATGAGGATGCTGTTTTGGTCGAGAAGCCAAAATATGAACTTGTCAAGCTGGGGCCGGTTGAAGCAACAATAAACGAGCTGGTTAGGAAGTTCGACAATATAGTTTACGATCTTTCCACAAAAGCGGGATACGCGACCGCCATTGCAGACCGCGCCGAATTGAGAACCAATCTAAGCAATCTTGAGGCGGCAAGAAAAGACGAGAAGGCGGATGTTTTGGAACGTGGCCGGTATATCGACGCGACCGCAGGAAAGATAAAGGACCTGGCGAACAAGTATTACGAACCGCTCAAGAAACAAATCAAAGACCATGATGATGAAATAGCCAGTGTTAAGGCTGAGAAAGCCGCCGCCGATCAGAAGCGGAAAGAGCAGATACAAGCGCGGATTCAGCCTTTCAGGGAAATAGTTGCGGAATTCACGGGGCGCAACTCAGAGGATATCCGGTCAATGCTTCATGATTATGAAGACTCCGAAATCACGGAGGATGAGTTTCAGGAATTCACCGACGAGGCGGACATGGCGAAACGCGCCGCTCTTGCCGGGCTGAATACCCTGCTTACCAATACCATCGCCCAGGAAGAGGAACAAGCCCGGATACTGGCCGAACGTGCCGAACTGGAAGAACTCCGGGCAAAGCAAGCCGCAATGCAGGCCGAGTTTGACGCGGCACGTCTGGCTGAAGAAAAGCGAGTTGCGGCCGAGCGGGAGAAGATCGAACAGGAACGCCGGGACCATGAGGCCAAGATGAAGGCCGAAGAGGCTGAGCGGCTCAAGATAGAGGCAGTGAAGGGCCTTAGTCTTCAAGCATATAATCAGAGTTTTAGCATCGAAAGAACTGTTGAGTGCATCAAAGACTTAGAGAGAATGGAGTGCGCCGGCAACTCGGAACTGATTATTGCTGTTGACCGCGAACTGCTTGACCTAAAAAGCCTCTTGCAAAAGCGCATGGCTGAACAGGCAGAGGAAACCGAGCGTAACCGCATTGCAGCAGAGAAGTTGGCCGAAGAGCAACGCATTGCCGATGAGGCCCGTCTCGCCCGTGAAACGGAAGAAAAACAGCAGCGGGAGATTGCAGAAGCCGCGCGCAAGGAAGCAGAGAAGAAAGCTAAGGCCGCAGAGAAAGAGAAAAAGCTTGCAATGGCAAAGTGCAAATCTGCTACCGATGCGCTGAAACGTATCCACTCTGTCTGCATGACATTAAGCCTGTCGAGTGACGAAATGCTCACACAAATAAATCTTATCTGCGAAGCCAACATATGAATTATACACTATTCTTAGATATCGAAACTATTCCTTGCCAACGCCCCGGCATGTTCGATGAAATCAAAGCATCTATAACCCCTCCGGCCAACATTACCAAGCAAGAAACCATTGACAAGTGGATGTCGGAAAACGCATCCACGAAAGCAAGCGATCAGTGGAGAAAAACCAGCTTTGACGGGACGCTCGGAGAAATCATCTGTGTCGGCTTTGCCGTGGGGGACGGTAACGTAAGGACTGTTTATCGTAAGGCCGATGAAAAACAATTCCTTTTTGAAGTATTCCACGAGATTGCCGCAATATGCCCAGAAACCTCCCAAATTGTAGGGCACAATGTCATTTCCTTTGACCTGCGCTATCTTTTCCAAAGGGCGGTTATTAACTCAGTCTATCCGGCCATTGACCTGCACCATGAAGATCGCCACGGGCACCATGTTTATGACACCATGATCGCATGGAGTGGTTACGACAAGGACAAGAGAATCAGCCTGAAAAACATCTGCGCGGCCCTTGGTATCCCGGTTAAATCCGATGGCCTTGACGGCTCCAAGGTTTATGACTACTGGCGGGATGGCCGGCATGATGAGATAGCGGCCTATTGTGCCGAGGACGTTGAAGCTACCCGCGCCGTTTATCGCCGGTTGACATTCAAAAGTGGTGATCCTGATGGACAATGACTATCTCGACAACGATGAAATTATGATGTGTGAACGCCGGTCTATGTTCAAATCTAACACGAAAGGAGAAGAGCGATGAGCCTGACAGCCACTGATTCAGGGGGGGAATTTAAGAGTGTGGAAAATGGCACCTATGTTGCCCGGTGCATCAAATTAATTGATCTGGGAACTCAGCATGGGGAATACCAAGGCAAGCCCGTAGTCAAGAGGCAGGTTCTTATCACATGGGAGCTTCCGACCGAACTTATCGAGGGCGGAGATTATGACGGTCAGCCTTACGCGATGAGCAAATTTTACACAGCCAGCACAAATGAAAAATCAATATTGCGGAAGGATCTCGAATCATGGCGAGGCCGCACCTTTACCGATGAAGAAATCAACTGTTTTGATATAACCGCTATTGTCGGTAAAGCCTGCATGATTTCCGTGGTTAAAAACGACAAAGGGAAAACAAAGGTATCCGGTGTCATGGCCCTTCCAAAAGGGATGATATGCCCTGAGCAGATCAATCCTACTGTAGTTTTTGACATGGATATATTTGATAAAGCAGTATGGGATTCACTTTCTGATGGTATCAAAAAGATCATCGAGCAGTCAGACGAATACCAAGTTAGACATGGTCATGGTGTCCAAATTGAAGAGCCGCCGCCATACGATGCGGACAATATCCCCTTCTGAGGATGAAGATCGTTATTTCAACTGAGGAATTGAGACGCCGGGCTTTGGAGATGATAACCAATTTACCTCTTAGCCCGGTGCAGGAAGTTATCACACGAGACTACAAAAAAGATCGCTCCCTAAATCAGAACGCCCTATATTTTAAGTGGTTAACCATTATCGGGGCCGACCTGGGAGAGTCCAAGGAAACATTGCACGAGTGTTACAAAGACAAATTTCTCGTCAATATTTACACCAGGGATGAGCCGGAGTATGCCGAGATGATAGAATCCCTGAGGGAAGTTTGGAAACAAGGGATGAAGAAAGAGGCTATAGACCTCAGAAAGCGCATTGTTGCATTGACTTCCACAACCCCGGCAACTGTTGCCCAAATGAGCGAGTATATGCAAAATATTGATAGAGAAGCTGCTTCTTTGGGGATTCGATTGCCTCATCCCGACGATTAGCCCCAACGATCCTGGCGGCTGTGACGGCAGAGATTACCAAAATAAGGAGGAGTGATGTTGACCGAAGAGGGAAAAGCCGAATCATACATAAAAGCCGTTTGGAAGAAAACTCCTTACTGGATACGGACTGATAAGGATGGCGTAAAAGCTATCAAGGCTGCTTACGTAGCTGGCCGGGAATCACTAAGGGAAGAGGCGTTAAATGAGGTCTCACTCAAACATAACGGCGGCATTTGCAAAACTGACGGCATTTGCAAAACTGATCACCCATGTACGGCTTGTTTGATCGGAACGGCTATCAAGGCGCTGTAGAGCAGCACAAACCAAAGGGAGGATGGAATGAAGGTCACCACTTGTGTTGATATTCTGAATCATGAAATTGAGGTTGATATTGACCTGGATGATATTGTCGCAGCGATCCGGGAAAACAAAGATAGCCTCAATGCGGTATTGGGATCATTTTCTGATTTCATTCGTTTCTGGCAAGCAATCCCCGATGATATGTGGCTTGAATTCACCGAGCCTCAATGTAAAATCATCGTGGGTCACCTTGGCAAAGTTTGCGATAAATTGGGAGGTAGGAATATCGCATGAGCTACACCGAATCCGACCTTCAAAAGATGTTGCAAAACCCAGCGGTACGGATAGCGGGGCTGGGTAAGATTGCTTTGCCGCTGCCTACCCCCTTGCCGATAAAAGAAAACGCCTCTCAGAGCAAATTTGGAGGTTGCGGCAAGCAGACCAAAACCGAAATGGAGTACGGCCGGATGTTGGGCTATGAGTTCCCGGATTGCACCGTTGAGCCGTTTGCAATCACCCTACGCCTGGCAGCAGGTCATAAATACAGCCCTGACTATGTTGTTAAAGATAAAACCGGTATCAGGTTGATCGTGGAAGTGAAGCAAAGGGGCAAGGACGGATTTCGTCAGAACTCCTATCAGCGGGCAAAGGTCATGTTCGATCAAAGTCGCATCGAGTACCCCTTTTGGAAGTTCCGATGGTCGGAGAAACACTGCGGCATATGGGACGAGAAGACTTTCAGCGAGGCACCGTTATCATGAGGGTTCAGACCTTCTTCAAAGAGCTACCCGAACGCGATCCTACCTTTCTCAAATGGGTTCGTACCCAGCCATGCGAAGAGTGTAAGCAGATAGGTTTCAGCGTCGCACATCATCAACCGGCAAAAGGGGATTCAGGCAAAGGCACCAAAGTTTCAGACCGGCGATGCATACCTCTTTGCCGTCCGCATTATGGAAACGGGATACTGGTGGAAGGCTGTCACGGTAAATATCACAGGGTAGGGCGCGATAGTTTTTGGCAGGGACGAGATCCGGAGAGGATTATTGAACGGCTGAATGCTGTGTATAAACGAAAGGGGTGATGACCTATGCAACGCGGCCCGTAATCGGCGGAGCTTTGAGGACCGGGCGCTTTTCTTGAGAGGTCTGTAAACTTTTAGTTGCAATCGGAGTGAAGGTGTTGTACAAATGAGTTGCCAAAGACAAGCATGTATTGTAGCATCTAAACATAGCTTCACTTCCACCGCTTTAGGTGGGCTTGAAACCCCTCAAAACCCCTGGTACATCATGTCTTTGGCGAGCGTGACTACGAGGGGTTTCTTGCGTTTAGCGTCTTGGTTGCTTCCCGATACTGCATCGTACCGGGGCTAGTCCCCACCCCAACCACCCAGCGATCTTCTCGTTATTCGTCACGGTCTCACCCCTCTCAATCCTGAGTAATAGTGCGCCACTGCCGGGCGCGGCGGCTGATGAATATCTCTGTCGGCGTCCGTCATAGCCCAGATATAGGCCACAAGGATTGAAAGGATAATAACAAGACACCACAATAAATAGGCTGCGTCTTTCATTTGCGCCCCCTTTTGATATCTTCCACATCGGAGCGGAATCCATCCACGATAGCCGCGAGCTGGTCGGCATACGGGCTGATAACTGGCGGCGTCCTCCGATTATAGAACCGGAGCGCTGCGTCCACGTTTTCTGCCTCGATGATATAGAGCTGGATATTGTCCACCATATCCTGAGCTGCATCGTCCTTCATCCCGCGGAATTCAACGCAGTCTACAATTTCATCCATGCGCCGGCCTGGAGAGTAAAACCGGCACAAGTTGCGGCCAAGCGTTTTCGTGGTGCTCTCAAGATCCCGCTCGATGAGGTGATACGGGCAGTCCGTGTCGTTCTCGCGCCTCCACTGAGCCTCCAGGACTAGGAGCTGGTTTCTGGCATAGGATTCAAAGCCACCTCGGCGTAAGGCGCGGCAACGGGCAAAGCGTTTCTCAAATTCGGTTGTTGTCATAACCTATCTCCTTTAAACAAAACATGCACCACTGCTACAATAATCAGCACCTTCAAAAAGCGTCGGTTCGGCTCTGAAATCCACTTGTGACAGAGGTATGCAGCTTTTGTGCAGCCATGCGTGGGGGTCAACCTCATGTTTCTCGTCATGGGGGTTGATGTGGATCATGACGTCCCCCACATTGGGAAAACCGGCAAAGATCAGCTTCTTCACCTGGGTGGCCACGCCGACGCCGGCCAGCGAC
>PLXX01000021.1 GCA_003153275.1 Nitrospiraceae bacterium
TCGTCTTGAAGGTAACTCCGGGCGCAGGTGCATGGCGGTCTGCCGCAGCGTCCTTTAGCCTCTTCAGATAGACATCGCCGGTATGGGTCAGGAAAATAATCTTTCGTCCAAAGGAATCTCCTACATCAGCGGCCGAGATCCTGAGACGCTCATGACTGATTATCTCAAGCGCCATTTTTACATTCATGCTCCCTACGGTATTTTCTTTCTTGGATGACAGCGTGTCTGCTCCGCCGAACAGCTTGACCTCTATCTCGCTGTCTGTACAGCCATAGTTCCTCAATCGCGCAATCATATACTGCACGGAACAATCCACGTATTTAAAGGCGTCCTCGCACAGCTCATGACATTTCTTCACTTTCCTGCAATGGGGCATGACACCGTGGCATATGGCGCCTATGCAGAGCCTCCGGCTAAACAGGGTAACGGACACACACGAACCAAGGACGGTAATCACCTTCGCAGGTTTCTCGCCGACATAGAGCTCCCCTGGCTTAAGATATATCTTTTCGAGGTCAGTGTCGTGTAATGGATTCATAAGGGTTTTCGATAGACCATGGGGCCTACGGAGACCAGGGGCAGATCAAGACTGCTCAGGGTCTCGGAATGTCCCATGAAGAGGTATCCACCCGGTATCAGATGCTGACAGAGCCTCCNNGTGTCGGCCGGTCAAAATAGATGATAACGTTCCTGCAGAAAATGACGTCCTGAAGTTCCCTCATCCCGAAGTCGTGGTCGAGAAAATTCAATCTCCTGAACCTTACCAGCGACCGCAGTTCCGGCACAATCCTTATGAGCTTCTTTGCCCTGTCCCTGCTCTTCGTAAGATATTTCCTCTTGAGCTCGGAAGGAACGGCCTCCACCCTTTCCTCTTTATATATCCCGCGAACAGCCTTCTCAAGGACGCCTGTCGAAATATCGGATGCGAGAATCGAAAAAACAAATCACGGATTGAGGCGAGCAAATTCACTCAACACCATCGCCAGCGTATACGGCTCTTCCCCTGTTGAACAGCCTGCGGACCAGACGGATAGAGGCCTCCGTGTGCCGGCGTCGCAAAGACGCATGAGTTCGGGGAGGACCTCTTTTGTAAGGTATTCGAAATGCCGCGGCTCACGGAAAAAATCCGTCTTGTTCGTTGTCACCACATTGATCATCAGCAGCTGTTCATTCTCGATACCCTCCTGGCTGAAGAGAAAATCACAGTATTCCTCAAAGGATTCAAGTCCCAGTGTCCTGAGCCTTTTTCTCAGCCGCGCCTCGAGCATCACCTTCTTGGGGACTGGCATCTTGATGCCGCACTCCGTATGAATGAAATGACTCAACCGCATGAAATCCTGCTCAGAAAGCTTCGCATCCATGATCTTCCCGCAGTAGCGGTATCCCGTGTTCTCAGAAACAGTCATATGTGGGTCTTGTACTCCACCCTGGGTGCCGGGGGCCGCACGGCGACAACCCTCTTTGTTTCCGAGCTGTCTATCTTGAAAAACTCCATTGAGCTCTGGAGGTTTTCTGCCTGGGCCGCAAGCTCCTCTGCAGTAGACGATATCTCCTCAGCCCCGCTCGCATTCTGCTGCACCACCCGGTCCAGCAGCTGGATCGCCTTATTGATCTGCTCTGCACCGCTGTTTTGTTCCGAACTCGCTCTATTGATCTCCTGCACCAGTTCTGCTGTCTTCCGGATATCAGGGACGAGTTTGTTGAGCATCTCACCAGCCCTCTCAGCTACTTGCACGCTGGAGAAAGACAGGAGCCCTATCTCGCCTGCCGCAGCCTGGCTGCGTTCAGCAAGCTTCCTCACCTCCGAAGCCACAACCGCAAAGCCCTTGCCGTGCTCTCCTGCCCTTGCTGCCTCGATCGCCGCATTCAGGGCCAGCAGGTTCGTCTGACGCGCAATCTCTTCGATTATCCTTGTCTTGTCCGAAATATCTCTCATCGCAGATATCGTCCTGAATACCACATCGCCGCTTGCCTTTGTATCAAAGGCAGCTTGTAGCGATATCTTCTCGGTCTGCTGGGCATTGTCCGCGTTTTGCCGGATATTCGATACCATTTCCTCCATCGAGGACGATACCTGTTCAACCGAACTCGCCTGCTCAGAGGCACCCTGCGACATCTCCTCTGAACCGGAGCTCATCTGCTGACTCCCTGACGCCACGTTGTTTGATACTGTCTTGACGTCCAGTACGATCTCTCTCAGTTTCTCGACCATGTTTTTCATGGCATTCAGCAGTTGTCCTGCCTCGTCCCTGCTCCTGCTTTCAATATTCATGGTTAAGTCACCCTGAGAAAGACGGTGTGCCACCGTCATAGCCTCGCTAAGCGGTAGTGTTATGCTGCTGGCTATAATCATGGAAAGAACGATAAAGACAATAGCGGCAATCAAAAGCGTAATCAACAGGAAGACCCTCTTACTTTTAATTGCAGTTATTTCCTGTTCTTTATTGACCGAAAATATTTTTCTCTGTTCTTTCATGAGATCAGCAAGTATGGCTTTTAGTTCTCTCCATTTCGGAGTTTCCTTCTGCACCAGGAGCGCTACTGCTTCTTCTTTTTTCCCTGATTGAGCTATGTTCTGAACCTCCATCTTCAACGCGTGGTCCTCTGCCCAGAGATCGCGAACTTTTTTTAAACGCTCCTGCATTGACGCAGGGGCGTGGCGGAGGGCCGCCTCTGTTGTTTCGACAAAAGTTTTATGTGCATCCTGATAGTTTTGCTTTGCTTTTGCATCACCCGGATTCATCAGCACGTTTCTCGTTGCCTGGCCGGTCTGCAGGCCTTCTGCATACATGCTGTTAAGATCAACCAGCAGCTCGACATCGGTATCAACCAGAGTAACAATCGTCTTTTCCATGCTCCGGCTCTGGAGAAAGTAAAGCGTACCGACAATGCCCAGGCTCATGATGATAAGCCCCACGAGAAGATTCAGTTTTCTTCCGACTTTCAAATC
>PLXX01000049.1 GCA_003153275.1 Nitrospiraceae bacterium
GAAAAAAATATCACTGCCTATGTAGCCCCGGACAAGCAGAAGCATAATGATAGGGCAGCGATAGGTCCACGCGGGAGGATCCCCAATGATATACCGCTACCGCTGGATCGAGCATGCTACGGGGCAATCTCCTCAGTTATTACAAATCGCAATTTTTGCTGAGTACAGAAAATACATCCCACTGCATATTTCGGGGTAAAGCCGATTTATCTTTGCCAGGAGTGACAAGATTGTTCCGTCCATGGTTAAAAGAAATAAATATTTAGTATGGGATACATTTATATCCAGAGGGTTAAGGTTTTCTTCAAAAAGAGCAGCCACTAACTAACTTTAGGACCACAATTCGTATCAATGTAGTACCGAGTCCAATGGTCTCACTTACCCTGAAAGAAATGCGAGTGGCTCAAAGCCGTTGAGTTCGCCTGCTATCTTCCATCGAAGCCAGTCCGCGTTAAATCTGCGGATAGCGGTCACCCCCGATTTTCCCAATAGGGCGGCATCCCGGGTCTCCCGGAGGGTATTACCAAGGGGCGTTACCGCCCCGATACCTGTAATGACAACTCGGGGTGCATTCATTCGGGTGAAATTATGATCAATCGTCGCCTTGCTGTCAGAATGAGTTATCTTTAATAATTCAGCAATTCTGTGCTATGGTAAGAAGGAAAATAACTTCTGAGGTCTCTAGTGGCAGGCGAGGTATTAAGAAAAAAGCGCGAGGAACTGGGGCTTGAGATTAGCCAGATTGCCGACCAGCTCAGGATCAAGAAGGATTACCTGTCGTGCATAGAACAGGACCTCTTCGAAAAATTACCTGCTCCGGTGTATACCATGGGATACATCAAGAGCTATGCCCGACATTTGGACGTTGATCCTACGGCAATCCTCGAAGTCTACTCGAAGTGCCTTCCCCAGCCTAAGACCGGCACCTTTGCTATTCCGCTAGTCCTTGCAGAGAAGAAAAGGCCGTTTTTTTTCTATATCCTGGCGGCTCTAATAGTTTTAGTGATCGGAACCGGGACATATATCGTGATGAAAAAAAACATGGCAGTTCCGGAAACGAAAAAGAACGAAGCAGTGCATGTACCCGTCCCGAATATTGAAATAGATCTCCCCCCCCCGGCTAAAGCAGGGCAGAACTTGCCGGCCATGCCGGTCTCAAAACCTGACACTTCAATACCTCCCACAACTATTACTGATCTCCGTCAAAAGGCTGCTCCCGGCCATGGATCTGAACCTACAAAGACCGCATCCTCTGAAAGCCCATCGGCAAAAACAGTTGTGGTGACAGTTCCGGAAGTGAAAGAAAAGACTTCTGCAGCCTCCGCTCAGGAAAAGGATATGCATACACTTGTGATCAATGCAACAGAGACAAGTTGGGTCTCTGTCAGATTCAGAAACGGCAAGTATGAATCAATGACCCTGACACCTGGCAGCTCAAGGGTATGGAATTTTGGCGAAAGCGTATGGATCAAGACCGGTAATGCCGGCGGAATCAGTCTAATCCTAGATGGTAAGGATACGGGGCCTGTCGGAAAATCCAAAGAGGTCGTCACCCTTACTCTCCCAAAACAACCTCAGTAGTTATTTCTTCACCTTTGCGTAGGAATCCTTCAAAGAGACAATTCTGTTAAAAACCGGCCTTTCCGGTGTCGAATCAACCGGGTCAACGTAGAAGTACCCCTGGCGCTCGAACTGGACCCTGCTGTTTCCTGTTTTCGCCAATCCGGGCTCGGTCTTGCAGGAGGTCAGTGTTACGAGTGATGATGGATTAAGACAGTCCGTAATATCCGGGCATTCTCTTTCATCACCGGGGTTTGGTTTTGTAAACAGGTGGTCATAGAGCCGCACCTCGGCCCCGATAGCATGCGAAACCGAGACCCAGTGAAGAGTTGCCTTTACCTTCCTGCCGTCATGGGCATCGCCCCCCTGTGTCAAAGGGTCATACGTGCAGTGGATCTCGGTTATCCTGCCGGTCTGATCATCCCTGACAACTCCCACGCAGGTAATGAAATAGGCATATCGCAACCTCACCTCGCGGTCTGGAGATAAGCGATAGAACTGTTTTGAGGGGTTCTCCATGAAATCCTCCTCCTCGATATAGAGGATACGGGAGAACGGAACCATACGGCTGCCCATGACAGGATCTTCAGGATTATTGACAGCAGGCAATTCTTCTGTCTGTTCTTCAGGATAGTTCAGTATCACTACCTTTAGCGGCCGAAGGACAGCCATAAACCGCGGGGCTGTCTTGTTAAGCTCTTCACGGATGCAATGCTCAAGCAGCGCGAAATCGACAAAGCTATTCCGCTTGGCAACCCCGATTCGCTCGCAGAAATTCCTGATCGACGAGGGGGTATACCCGCGTCTGCGAATTCCCGAGAGGGTCGGCATCCTCGGATCATTCCAGCCTGAGACATGTCCTTCATTAACCAGTTTGAGGAACTTGCGCTTGCTCATGACCGTATAGCTCAGGTTCAACCGTGCAAATTCGATCTGCTGTGGGTGACACGGGACCTCAAGTGCATCAAGGAACCAGTTGTAGAGCGGACGATGGTCCTCGAATTCAAGAGTACAGATCGAGTGTGTAACCCCCTCGACAGAATCAGAAACGCAGTGGGCAAAGTCGTACATTGGATAGATGCACCAGGCATTTCCGGTACGGTGATGTTCGGCCTTGAGTATCCGGTACATGACCGGGTCGCGCANNCATGTCGATCTTCGCCCGGAGCACGTGTGCACCCTCATTGAATTCGCCTGCCTTCATCCTCGCGAAAAGATCGAGATTCTCCTCGACCGTTCTGTTGCGGTAGGGGCTCTCTCTTCCCGGTTCGGTCAGCGTCCCGCGGTAGTCCCGCATCTCTCCGGCTGACAAACTGCAGACATAGGCCTTTCCTTTTTTGATAAGCCGGACCGCATATTCGTACAGCGCTGCGAAGTAGTCGGATGCGTAGTAGAGATGATCGCCCCAGTCGAAGCCGAGCCAATGGACATCTTCCTTGATCGAGTCGATATATTCAACCTCTTCTTTTGTCGGGTTCGTATCGTCGAACCGGAGGTGACACGTGCCCCTGAACTCCTCTGCCAGTCCGAAATTCAGGCAGATCGACTTTGCATGGCCTATATGCAGATATCCGTTAGGTTCAGGGGGAAAGCGCGTGACCACGGCACCATTGTTCTTCCCAGCTTTCAGGTCCTCAGAGACGATCTCACGGATAAAATGCGACGGCAGGAGCGGTTCCTGCTGGTCTCCGGTATTTTCTGTCCTCTTATCTTTTTCTGTCATTTTATCCTTTCGCCTCAAACCCGGGACAGCCTTCAAATCCGAAGCAGGTTGTCTGCTTTCTCATGACGCAGCGGGCATTGATACATATTGTGGTCTTGTCTCCGTATGCGGCATAGGAACCCGGTGCCTTGTCCTTGGAACTTGTTCCCTGCGCCCGTGTCCGACTCTCTGTCCCGCTCTGCTTTAGCGTATTCCTGGTTTTCATAGACGTTTTTATATTTTTTATATAATAATACAACCGGCATGCACTATCAAACTTTTTACCCGGACACAACCAGGGAAACCATGCGGTCATGATATTACAGGTGATTACGGAGCAGTTCAGTGCAACCATAGCTGCGCATGCAATGCTGCAGCAACGCGATGTTGTACTTGTCGGGCTTTCCGGAGGTCCTGATTCGATCTGCCTTCTCCACCTGCTCCATCGTATGCAAAAGCAGTTTGAAATCACCCTGCACGCTGTCTATGTCAATCACAACCTTCGGCCTGAAGAGGTGCAGATAGAGATCTCGTTCTGTGAAAAGACCTGCCGGGAGCTCAATATCAACTTTATTCTTAAATCCGTCGATGTCGCCGGTCAGCAGATTAAGCTGGGACTCAACCGGCAGGAGACTGCCCGCGATCTCAGGTACAAGGCCTTTGATGAGGCGGCATACGAAGGCGGAGCATCAAAAATTGCACTGGCCCACAACGCTGATGACCAGGCAGAAACAATTTTCATGCGGCTGATCAGGGGATCGGGACCACGAGGTCTCTCAGGGATTCCGCCGAAGCGGGGCAGGATCGTCCGGCCCCTGATCGGCACCGGACGTAACCTGATCGAGCAGTTTCTCGGAAGTGAGGGAATACCGTTTGTCATCGATTCATCAAACCTGAAACAGGACTATCTCAGGAACAGATTCCGACTCTCGCTCATGCCGGAGCTGAAGAAGATGAACCCGAATCTTCTGAATACCATCATGACCACGGCTTCGATACTTCAGGAGGAAGAACGCTATTTAGAGATCATCGTTACCAAAACGCTGATGAAGCTGATCAGCAGAAAAACGCCCCACCGCATTGAACTTTTCCTTTCCCCTCTTGAAAAGCTTGAGCTCGTTATCCTCCGGCGACTCCTGAGACGGGCGATAGGTGAGACTGAGGGACTGCGAAGCATCAGCTTTCCGCATATCGAGGATATGATTGTACTCATCAGGAGCGGCAGGCCCGGGGACCGAATCTACCTGCCGAACGGGATACGAGTCATAAAGGAATATTCCATCCTGACGATTACCGCGGAAGAGCCTGTCAGGATTGCTGATTACCTGCTCAGCCCCGGCGATGAAGTAGCCGTGGTCGGTGCCGGCGTTGTCATCAGGGCCTCGTTGGAAAACAGGCACGAGCTCCTTGAGATGCAGGAGGGCGACGGGAAATCATCAGTGCTTCTCGATGCCGGCACGTTGACCTTTCCGCTTATGATTCGGGCCCGGCGGTGCGGAGATTTTTTCTATCCGCGTGGCTTCGGGAAGAGAAAAAAACTGCAGGATTATCTGGTTGACGAAAAAGTGCCGAGGGACGAGCGGGGAAAGATACCAATTCTGTTGTCGGACAACGATATCATATGGGTTGCCGGATATCGGTCGGACGAGCGGTTCAGACCCTCTGCCGATACAAAAAAATACCTGAGACTTGTTATAGTACAGGGTAAGTTTTAGCCGCCCCACCCGAATCCTCCTATGAGGAGATGGGCAGGCAGAGAGGCTGATTTCCTGTAGACCGGCGCTGAAAGAGGAGGCCTGATTGACTGATTCTTTGACTGATTGTGGGACTGATACTGTGGCAGGGGGAATCAGGGTCCGCTTTGCCCCGAGCCCGACCGGACATCTCCATATCGGAGGGGCGAGGACAGCACTTTTCAACTGGCTCTTCGCACTTCACAACCGTGGCAGGTTCATACTCCGGATTGAAGATACAGACACCACACGATCTACTGATGAATACATTGAAGCAATAATCCAGGGTATGACCTGGCTCGGGCTCGACTGGGACGAGGGGCCGTTCAGACAGACCGACCGGTTTGATATCTACCGTGGGTATGTAGACCGGCTGATCACCGAGGGAAAGGCATATTACTGTTATTGCTCTTCAGAGGAGCTGGAGGCGAGGCGGCAGGAGGCGATGGCACTGGGAAGGCCGGTGATGTACGACGGTCGTTGCAGGGGACTGAAGGAACCGGTTGCCGGCGTAACCCCCGTTGTCAGGTTCCGAATGCCCCAGGACGGGCATACGATTGTCCATGACCTGATCCACGGGGTCGTAGAGTTCGACAATGCCCATCTTGACGACTTGATCATCCTCCGTTCGGACAAGACCCCGACATACAATTTTACGGTTGTGGTCGATGATGTGGATATGCGTATCACCCATGTGATCAGGGGAGACGACCATCTGAACAACACCCCGAAGCAGATCCAGATGTATAGGGCCCTCGGGTACGAGATCCCCAAGTTTTCGCACCTGCCGATGATTCTCGGCGCTGACAAGACCAGGCTCTCTAAACGTCACGGCGCGACATCGGTCATGGCATATAAGGAGATGGGCTATCTTCCTGATGCCTTGATCAATTACCTGGTGAGGCTTGGCTGGTCATACGGTGATCAGGAAATTTTTACCCGGGATGAACTGGTCCGGCATTTCTCATTCGAGAGTGTCGGCAAGGCGGCCGCGGTCTTTAATCCTGAAAAGCTCCTCTGGTTAAACAGCCAGTATATTATGAAGTCTTCGCCCGAGACTCTTGCTGAACAGGTGGTCCCGTTCCTTGTCAATGAGGCTATCCTCGCCGAGGGAGATATTGTAGATAAGGGTTGGCTTGCAAAGGCGGTGAAGACGCTTCAAGAGCGGTCAAAGACGCTTGTGGAACTGGCCTCGTCCCTGCGCTATTATTTTGCAGACCCCGCTGCCTACGACGAAAAGGCCAGGACGAAGTTCCTGAACGACAAGGGCCTGCAACTTCTCGCTGAACTGCGTAGCAGTCTGAATGAACTGCACGATTATACTCACGACGGCATCGAAAAGATATTCTCCGCAATTGTTGAGAGGCATGGCATCAAGCTTGGTGCGATTGCCCAGCCGGTCAGGGTGGCGCTTACCGGAGGCACTGTGAGCCCGGGCATCTTCGAGGTGATCGAGATCATCGGGAAAGAGACGACCATCCGCCGTATCGACAAGGCGATTGCAGCAGGGCCGGAATGAGTTATATCGCTGTCATCGGCGCAGGCAGCTGGGGGACGACCCTAGCCTGTCTCCTGGCCGACAAGGGGTATGACGTTACCTTCTGGTCTTTTGAACAGGAGGTGGCTGATGAGATCAACCATCTCGGGAGAAACAGCATATACCTTCCAGGGGTTGACCTGCCCCTAGGGCTTAAGGCGACCCACAATATCGAAGAGGCGGTCAAGAAGTCTCGCTATATTCTGAATGTGATACCGACGCAGTTCACCCGCCGGGTTTTCGAAGAGGCAGTGCGATACATTCATGAGGATGCGGTCATCATCAGCGCATCCAAAGGCATAGAGCAGGGCACACTCCTGACTGTTTCTGGGATTGTCCATGAGATAACCGGTTCACGGGGCGCGGTGCTTTCAGGGCCAAGTTTTGCGAAAGAAGTGATCGGTAAATTGCCCACAGCAGTGACCCTTGCCTGTCAGAACCCTGAGGCCGGACTACTGCTGCAGGAGATATTCAATACACAGTACTTCAGGGTTTATACGCAAACCGATGTCCTGGGCGTTGAGCTCGGCGGTGCGCTCAAAAACGTTATTGCGATCGCTTCAGGAATCTCTGACGGCCTTGGCCTTGGCCACAGCGCACGGGCAGCCCTCATCACCAGGGGACTCGTTGAAATGACGAGACTTGGCGAGGTGATGGGCGCGGACAAAAGGACCTTCTCAGGTCTGAGCGGTCTTGGCGATCTGGTGCTCACCTGCACCGGGCCGCTTTCACGGAACTATTCAGTTGGTATCAAGCTCGGGCAAGGGATGAAGCTGGCTGACGTTGTCGCGTCAACCCGGAGCGTTGCCGAAGGAGTGGCGACTGCTCAGTCGGCGTTCGAACTCTCACGGAAATACGATGTCGAGATGCCTATTGTCGAACAGGTATACAGCGTTCTCTACAAAAATGAAGATCCGGCCGTGGCGGTCGACAGCCTTATGACCCGCGCCCTGAAATCTGAATTCTGAGGCGGTATGGAGACCGGGAGGATAAAAGAAATCCTGAATGACCTCAGTGCGGGCAGGATTGCCCCGGACGAGGCATTGAAACTGCTGAAACACCTGCCTTACGAAGACCTCTCCTTTGCAAAGGTCGACCACCACCGGCATATCCGGCAGGGAATTCCCGAGGTGATCTACGCTGCAGGCAAGACAGAAAAACAGGTGCTGGCGATAGCCAGATCAATGTTCAAGAGCAGCGGCAGTTTCCTAATCAGTCGCGGTTCAAAAAAAATCCATACAGCTCTCCACATGAAGACAGCAGTTTTTCATGAGGCATCGGGCATGATCTCGGTCGGCGGGGCGAGTCACACATCGAGGGACAAAAAGGGAAATATTCTGGTGCTGACCGCCGGGACATCGGACCTGCGGGTGGCCGAAGAGGCAGCAGTCACCGCATCGTTTCTGGGAAGCGGGGTTCAGATAGTCTCGGATGTCGGCGTAGCAGGGCTTCACCGGCTGCTGGACAGTAACAGGGCAATGAGTGAAGCACGGGTAATCATTGTGATCGCCGGGATGGAAGGTGCACTCCCCTCGGTCGTTGGCGGCATGACCGACAAGCCGATCATTGCCGTACCGACCTCGATCGGCTACGGAACAAGTTTCAACGGCCTCACTGCCCTTTTCTCCATGCTGAACTCCTGTGTTCCCGGCATCGCCGTGATGAATATAGACAACGGTTTCGGCGCCGGATGCTTGGCCCACAAAATTAATATGCTGCGCTGACTCCTGCTGCTGATGAGGGTTGCCAGATAATACAAGACATGACTGATCAAAAACTCAACAACCTGCTGCATGGTATTACGCTGGAAATTATTCTCACCGAACTGGCTGAACAGTATGGCTGGGAAGAGATGGGCAGGACCATCCGCATCAGATGTTTCAATCATGACCCGAGTATAAAATCGAGCCTGCAGTTTCTGAGAAAGACCCCCTGGGCCAGGAAAAAAGTCGAGGCCCTGTACGTGCGGTATAAAAGGAAAAAGTTGAAAGAGACCATGAGAGGGCAGAACAAAGCATAGGCGGAAAGGAACCGGAAACGGCTACCTTGTCTCTGGAGCAGGAGAAACCATCATGACCAATAACGATATACTCAAAAAACTCAGAATTGCGTTGGAACTGCGAGATACTGATATCATCGAAATCTTAAAACTTGCAGAATTTGACATATCAAAATCTGAACTTTCCGCCCTCTTCAGGAAAGAGGGCCAGGAAAACTATAAAGAATGCGGTGACCAGATTTTGAGGCGTTTTCTTAACGGCCTAATTATCAGGAACAGAGGAAAAAGAGTTCAATAGTCCTTGTCACCTTTCCCATCTTCCGAATGTAGATTAGACGGTTGTCTTCGGTAGAAGTGTTGCCAGCATATTGTAGAAGAAGAGGCCGATAGACAGGACCTCAACCGCCCCGAATAACACTGTCATGTTTGTGAATGCCCGGCTGTGGCCTACTGCATCGAGCGTATAGAAGGCGAGCATGCCGACAAGGCCGATGTTGGCTGCCCAGAACTGGAATTCTCCCATCTTCGGATATTTGAGCGGTTTGCCGGCAAATCTCGGCAGGATATGATACCCAACGCCGTAGATCATCATCGAGACCCAGCCGAGCATGTTCAGGTGAGAATGAACAAACTTCAGCGAGATGAGCGACTGGTTCCAAAGCATGCAGACCCCGAGCAGCGATGATATTCCCAGATACACGATACTGACGATAATGAAGTTTTTTACAAATCTGTTCACGAGTTCCTCCTTGTCATGTTTCTGATTGAAGTATATCCCGAAGAGAGATGAATCGCTATGACCAAGGTCATATACTTCTCGACAGCTCTGGGTTATACTTTAAACAAGAAATCAAATAAGGGAGGCTGAAAATGGCGACAATAGTAAAGACCGTGACAAAGGACTCCATCATAGGAGAGATACTCAGGGAGCATCCGAAGGGGAAAGAGGTTATTCAAAAATATTTTGGAGGCGGGTGCTTTACCTGCCCGGGCATCAATATGGAAGCGATATCTTTTGGGGCTATGATGCATAATATTGATCCGGAGCAGATCATCAAAGATCTGAATGAGGAGAATGGATAATGGCTGATACGGGTACGGCAGCAGTCTGTTTTGTATGCGGCGCTACGGATAAAGAGCGCGTCTGTCTTCAGTGCGTCAAGGCCGGGGAAGAGAAGTATGTCTGTGTTCGCTGTCTGCCAGTGCTGATTCACGGCGGAGGGCGCTGAGCGCTGTCTTCGACCTGACCTGTGCGAAGACTTGGCGTACATACCTCCATTGCCGGGGGGCTTGATAAAAGCGTTGAGCGTGCACGGGCGCTCGGCTGCAACACGTTCCAGGTTTTTTCCCATAATCCGCGCGGCTGGGCGGTCAAAGAAAGGTCTCAGGAAGAATGCGCGGCGTTTCGCAAGCTCAGACATGACTTTGACATATCTCCTGCATTCATTCATACCTCCTATCTCATCAACCTTGCGGCAACGGATAAAGTTCTCCTGAAGAAATCGGTCGATATGGTAACCGGCGAGTTGAATACAGCTGATGCACTCGGGGCTGAATATGTTGTTTTGCATACGGGAAGCGCATCGGGCGATGACCCGGGGAATGCCAGGAGAAGGGCGATCAGATGCCTCACTGAGGTTGCGGAGGCAGGCAAATGGAAGGCAGGACTCCTCCTCGAAAATACGGCGGGTGAACGGGGAGATATCACCTCCCGGATTGCTGAGATTGCAGAAATAATCGATGCTGTCCCCCGCGGGTTGATAGCCGGCATCTGTATTGATACCTGTCATGCTTTTGCTGCGGGATATGATCTCAAGTCAGATTCCGGCATCGATGTTCTTGCAGCTGAAATAGAGCGCTATGCGGGCAGGGAGAGCCTTCGACTTGTCCATCTTAATGATGCCAGGGGAGATGTGGGCTCGCACCTGGACCGACACGACCATATAGGCGGGGGGAAGCTTGGAATCGAGGCCCTTCGGGCAATAGTGAATCACCCATCATTCCGGAATGTCCCTCTTATCCTTGAAACTCCCAAAAAGACCGAAGAGGATGATCCGAGGAATCTTGCACTCGTAAAAGGCTTGTTTTAGTCCATGTAGTGGTTTGTTATCTGCAGCCACAATATCTTGATTTTGCTGAACGTTCGTTGTCTCCCTGTCATTAATACCTTTATATTTGTCTATAATCGTTTCATTCCTGCAACGGTTGTATCATCTTTCAATTCGACAGATACGTTCTGGTGACTATCTGTATGAAGATAATGTAAGGTTGTATCGTTCTCTGATACCTATTGTGATATTAACGAGCAACGATCGTACTCTAAATGATATGATCTGTTATTAAAATGAATTTTGTTGTTGACAAATGCAATTATTCTGTTGTATAGTTTAATACAGATCATGATTAAACAGGCACGGGATACACTGAAAAGTCTTTTCTCCTCAGCAATCAGAGCTGATCTTCTTGCATTGCTTCTTAACAATTCAGATGAAAGGTTCTACGTTAGAGAGATAGCCACCCTCTTAAGAAAAAACCCTTCCGGCGTCAAAAGAGAGCTGGATAACCTCGAAAAGATGGGAATTCTCATAAGCAAAAAAGTTGCAAATCTGAAATATTTCCAGGCAGAAAAAAGCTCGCCCCTGTTCTCAGAATTAAAAAGCCTGATCGCAAAATCCCTTGGAGTCCATGGTGCCCTCAAGGCATCCCTGAAGACCTCGGGTGCAAAAATAGCCTTTATCCACGGTCCGTACGCCGAGAGCGAAGAGGCCGGCACGGTTGATCTATTGATCGTCGGCCCTGCATCTGTCTCAATAGACGGGTACAGGGACATTGAGGAGAAATTCGGCAAAAAGATTCAGGTGACAATTATCGATGAACAGGAATTCAGGCAAAAGAGGGAGAGCGGTGACGCTGACCTCGAAAAGCTCCTGTCGGCGAATAAAATATTACTGATGGGAAAGCTTTAATCTCAGTCCCCCCCCGCGAAGCGGGGGGAAAGAAAGGTGGTGAAAAACATGGCAGCTAAGAAACCAGCAGCAAAAAAGGCAGCACCGGCCAAAAAGGCAGCACCGGCCAAAAAGGCAGCACCGGCTAAGAAGAAGAAATAAATATCCAATGGTTATGCCTTAAGGCTGGAGAATGTCCGTTCTCCAGCCTCTTTTTTATCTATTTTAGCATAACAATAAGGATTTTGGAATGATTTTTTGAGAAGTTGCTAACTACTTGAAATTTAAGTATTTATCTGCAGGAGTGACGATGCCGGGGTATATTCATCCTCTAGAATGATATCCCAGGCATCAGGTAGCGAAATCAACTTTTTCAGAAATTTTACATTGGTTGCATGCCCTGACTTACTTGCAATGATGTGTCCGTATATAGGGAATCCCAGCAAAGAGAAGTCTCCAATTGTATCGAGAATCTTATGCCTCACAAATTCATCGCTGAACCTCAGCCCTGTTGCATTGAGTATCCCGTTGTCACCGAGGACTATTGCATTGTCGAGCGACCCGCCCTTGGCAAATCCGTTGGTCCTGAGATATTCAATATCTTTTACAAAGCCGAAGGTCCTCGCAGGCGCGATCTCACGGGCGAAAGATTCTTCATTGATATCCATGCTCAGCCGCTGTTCCCCGATGCCGTGATGATGGAAATGAATACTGTACGTGATCCGCGAGCCCTTATGGGGGAAAACGGCTATTTTTGAGTGCCCGTCTTCAAAGATAAAGGGTTTGAGTATCCTCAGGTAGGGTCTTTTTTTGCCCTGCTTGGCTATTTCTGCCTTGAGAATGAGGCTGATAAATTCGGTTGAGCTTCCATCAAGAATCGGTATCTCGGGTCCGTCCACGTCTATGGACGCGTTGTCGATCCCGAGTCCTGCCAGAGCAGCCAGTATATGTTCGACAGTCCGTATCTTGACCCCATTCTGGCCTATTGTCGTAGCAAAGGCCGTATCAATGACCGAACCAACATGGGCCTTGATAACCATCGGCTTGTCAGTCCGGGTAAAGGTAATGCCAGAGTCACGCGCAGCAGGGTTGATCGTTACCCTGCAGTGGATACCCGAATGAAGGCCGATGCCTTCAATGCTTACACTGTTTTTTATAGTTCTCTGTGAGCGCATAATATCAGTTAAGAAAGCATGCAAGAATAGTGCCATTGATTATATTCAATGAAAATAAGGTGCTCGAGTCAATGAGGTGTGGACAAATAACCTCAGTTGTAGAGAGGGCGACACANNGGACTATGTGCAGGTCCCTCCCACAACTATCTCTGGTATCCTGATGGTCGGCATTCCGTCCGATACAGGGACGCCCTGAGAGTCTTTTCCGCAGGTGCCGATCGAGAACCCAAGATCATCACCGACCATGTCGATCGACATGAGGACCAGTGGCCCGTTGCCGGTCAGGGTCGCCTCACGTACGAGGTCCCCTGCAGATCCGTTTTCGATCAGGTACCCTTCCTGGACGTCAAAGACAAAATCTCCGGTTACGGTGTTGACCTGTCCACCTCCCATCTTTGTCACCAGCAGACCCCTGTCAATTGAGGCGACAATTGCTCCAGGTCGCATAGTCCCGGGATGAATAAACGTGTTTGTCATGCGCGGTATCGGCCAGTGGCGGGCAGATTCGCGTCGGCCATTTCCGGTCGAGACGGTCTGGTCTTTCATTGCGGTCAACCGATCATACAAATATGTTCTGAGTATGCCGTCCTCGACCAGGACCGTTTTGCGTGAGGGCAAGCCTTCATCGTCAAACCCGAGCGACCCCCGTTTTCCAGGAAGGGTGGCATCATCGATGACGGTGATGAGTTTTGATGCAACCTGACAGTCGAGCTTTCCCGAAAATACGGAGAGCCCCTGCTGTGCAAGATCTGCCTCAAGCCCATGGCCTATGGCTTCATGGATCATGGTGCCGCCAGCGCTTGAGCTAATTATAACAGGCATGCGGCCTCCTGGGGATGTACGCGCACTGAGCATGCTCACCGCCCGCTGAGCTGCCTTCAGGCTCAATTCCTCAATATTATACTCCTCAAAAAGTTCAAACCCGATGAAACCACCGGCAGCTTCATATCCTGTCTGGATCACGGACCCGTCGGCTGCTATGACCTGGACGATTGCCGTGGTATATACTCTGTCGTCTTGCGCGATATATCCGTCCGAGGTTGCGATCTGAACTTTCTGGACAGAATCGCGATAGATCGCCGTCACCTGTCTGATTCTTTTGTCAAAGGCCCGGGCTGCACTATCTGCCTTTTTCACTATGCCAATCTTGCGCTCCAGGGATGTTTTAGATGGGAGCTCCTTAATGGGAAAGTGCATAGACGGTCTCCGGATAGCCAAATCAAGCACGATATTTGAGCTGTTGCCCCGAGCTGCTGCGCTGACTTCTGCAGCCGCTGAGTTCAGCGCATCCTCCGAGAGGTTATTGCTGAATGCATATGCTGTCCTGCCATTGTATATGAGGCGTATACCAACGCCGGCTTCGCTGCCGGTGACCACTTTCTCGAGCTTCCCATCCTCTTGGACCAGCGCGGTCGTGTCCCGGTATTCGATGAAAATATCGGCATACTCCCCCCCGTTTGCAAGGGCTTTATTGGCAAGTTTCTGCAGCAGTACAGGATCAGTCATGTTCTGTTCCATATATCGTCAATGTATCCTCAAATTATTTTATATCTTTTATAATTATGATGAAAAAAGATAGAATGTTTTCTATTATAGCATTGGTCTCGTGTTATTAGAGCCGGGTTATCAGAGACAGGAACAATGAAGCAGGGAGGCGCAATGCCTGAATTCGGTGTTATAGGTGGAAGCGGGGTATACAATATCCCCGGGCTTGAAATCAGGGAAGAGATACGCATGGATACCCCATGCGGAACCCCCTCCGGCAGGTATCGGATAGGTTCGCTTTCAGGCAGGGAGATCGTCTTTCTGGCTAGGCACGGTTCAGGTCACACCCTCCAGCCGCATCGGATTAACTACCGGGCAAATATCCTGGGATTTAAGGAGATGGGGGTGAAGCGGCTCCTGTCCATCGGCGCTGTCGGGGGTATCAGTGGAAGGATGAAGCCAGGAACGATCGCGGTCCCTGACCAGATTATTGACCGGACCTCCGGCAGAATAACCACTTTTTATGACCGGGATGAGGTTGTGCATATTGATTTTACTGAGCCCTTCTGCCGCGATCTGCGTCACTACATCATGACGGCATCAACGCATACAGATACTGAAATTGCCGATAAGGCCACCTATATATGCGTGAACGGTCCCAGGCTTGAAACAGCCGCTGAGATCAGGACCTTTGCAGGTTGGGGCGCAGACATTATCGGTATGACTGCCATGCCCGAGGCCGCTCTTGCGCGCGAAGCTGAGATCTGCTATGCCGGCATTTCAGTGGTCACGAACTATGCTGCGGGTATCTCAGGGGAAAGGTCCATAACCACTGAGGTGAAAGAGATCATGCTGCTTTCCGGGGAGAAAATTCAATCGCTTCTGAAACAGGTTTTCCTGCTGGATTTTGATCCTCCGTCCTGCTCCTGCCAACAGGCGCTCGATCAGGCAATAATGTGATGCAGACAATCCTTCTGGTCGAAGACAAGGAATCAATGGCAGAGATGCTCAGAGAGACGCTTGAGGCTGAAGGGTACCGTGTGACAATCGCCCGGGACGGGGCCGAGGGGATCAGGATGATCAGGGACGGTTATTTCGATCTGGTGCTTTCTGACCTGAAGCTTCCGAAAAAAGGCGGCATCGAAGTCCTGAAGGCTTTGAAGGCGGAGAGCCCGCGTACGCCGGTGATTATGATGACCGCCTTCGGGACTATCGAGACCGCAGTGACGGCGATGAAAGAAGGCGCGTATGATTTTATCACGAAGCCGTTCGATACCGATCATTTACTTCTGCTTATTAAGCGCTCTCTTGAGACACGCAGACTGCTGACCGAAAATATACTCTTAAAGGAGGAGCTGTCCTCGAAGGTATGGGGTCAGCAGATTATCGGCAAGAGTGCGGCAGCTGTGACCGTTGCCCAGAAGGTACAAAAGGTGGCGCCGGGGAAGACGACGGTCCTCCTTCTTGGCGAGAGTGGCACCGGGAAGGAGCTGTTTGCGCGGGCAATTCATAATCTCAGTCCGCGTCACGACTACCCCTTTATCCCGATCAACTGCGCGGCCATACCTGGGGGACTTCTTGAAAGTGAACTCTTCGGCCACGAAAAAGGGTCCTTCACCGGAGCAGATGCTCGAAAACTGGGCAAGTTCGAGCTTGCCGACAAAGGCACGATCTTTCTTGACGAAATTGCCGAGATGGATGCTGCACTGCAGACGAAACTCCTTCGTGTGCTTCAGGAGGGCGAGGTTGAGCGGGTCGGGGGGCTGCGTCCGGTGGTGATAGACGTTCGCATTGTGGCAGCCAGCAATAGGGACCTCGAAAAAGCGGTTGAGGAACGGATGTTCCGGGAAGACCTCTTCTACCGGTTGAATGTTTTTCCGATAACTATTCCGTCACTGCGCGAGAGAAAGGACGACATCCCGCTGCTGACCGATTTTTTTATCAATAAATTTTGCATTGAACTCAAGGCTGCGCACAAGACTATCTCTGCGGACGCACTTGAACAGTTGAAAGCCTATCCGTGGAAGGGCAATGTCAGGGAACTCGAAAACTGCATCGAGCGTGCCATAATCCTCTGCGATGGAAACACGATTACGCCGGACCATATCATACTGAATAAAAAGCTCTCGCTTGAATGCACCATGCAGAACCTGCCGATGGAGGGGTCGCTTGAAAATACTGCCCGAGAGGCGACGCGCATTGCTGAGACCGAGCGGATTCTGAGGGCACTGAAGGAAACCAGGGGGAATAAAAGCAGGGCGGCTGAACTTCTTGAGGTCAGTTATAAGACCCTCCTTACCAAGATTAAGGACTACGGAATCGGAAATCATTAGTGCCGTATGCTGAAGTTTCTTTTCCGGGCCGGTGACGGACTGAAATATTGTGCCCGGCATTGTTTGCTGTTTTTTCTCTTTCGCTGTGGTTGACAGGATTTTTACAGACTCCGTATAATTAAGATTCGTGATTTTCCGCATTTGCGCCTGTAGCTCAGCTGGATAGAGCAACTGCCTTCTAAGCAGTAGGCCACAAGTTCGAATCTTGTCAGGCGCACCATTTTCTCTTTCTACAGCCTTTCTTGCATTAAAGGGACAATTCCAGAATTAAACAGGGGACAGGTTGACTCATCAGGCTTTTTTTTGTTTTACTATTACTTATCCGTGTTTCACTGGTGAGCGTAGTTCAATGGTTAGAGCACTGGATTGTGGTTCCAGTTGTTGGGGGTTCGAGTCCCCTCGCTCACCCCATTTTTTTTCAGTGCGCCTGTAGCTCAGCTGGATAGAGCATCAGCCTCCGGAGCTGAGGGCCGGAGGTTCGAATCCTCTCAGGCGCGCCACTAATAATAAGCCGACTATGACCGAGCACGGCTTATAGCAAAAAAGTTGACGTGAGACACGGATTTTTGTTTTACTAGTAATCGCCGCAGTTTGTTTATTTCTGTGGGCCGTTAGCTCAGTTGGTAGAGCAGCTGACTCTTAATCAGCGGGTCCCAGGTTCGAGCCCTGGTGCGCCCACCATAGGTTGCGGTGAACTGCACCAAATATCCCATAAAATACTGAGTTTTACAAGTTCGTTGGTTTCTTGTTATTTGTAAACGCAACTATTAGGAAATGCCTTCCGTGGCTTGGTCACATCTA
>PLXX01000114.1 GCA_003153275.1 Nitrospiraceae bacterium
TTTTGCTGCTACCTTCTGAGATTTAATTTTAAGAAAAGGAGGTAACAGAAATGACGAACGGAACAGTAAAGTGGTTTAACGACGCAAAGGGTTTTGGCTTTATCACAGGCCAAGACGGCAGTGAAGTATTTGTCCACCACACTTCAATCCAGGGCAATGGCTTTAAATCCCTTGCCGAGGGTGATTCAGTAAGCTTTGACACTGAAAAGGGCCCGAAAGGCCCCAAGGCAATCAATGTAACAAAGCTGTAATCCATTAACAATCCCCCTTGCTTTTATCGCAGGGGGGATTGTTTTCTTGCGGAGGTAAAATGGCAAACAGATATAATCACAGACAAAAGCATGCCGTGAAGCTGGAATTACAGAAGCAGGCTAATATTGCTGCCGGTTCGGTTGCAGACCGGTTTCCTACAGTTTCCGGCATCGTCATTCATATGGCATATTATCGCAAAGCAGCAATTCCTCTTCTTATGATGCGCACCGTTAATATCTGCCCTGCCTCTTTCGCTATTTTTAAGATGGACTGCATGATAAAGACCTGTGACGGAGGTGGTTTTGACCTGACTTCTATTGTTGCCAAGATGGTTAAAACTAACGCAAAGGTGAAAAAAGGAGTACTCGTTTGTCAGGGGACCGTTGATCCGCTTTCCCCTGATCATGCACGTATCGAGTATGAAACTGTAATACAATATAAAAAAGCATCTCAAGATACTGTTTAATTACTTTAAGCCCTGTCCTCGGTATTACCTCCGTGTTACCTCATTAAACAGACTTTTTTTATCCTGCCGCACAATCTAATCCATTACCCGCCTGATCGGAATGGAAATCACAAATATATGCCATGAAATATGAAAGGTTTGCTTTGTAACCCTGCGGCCCCGTGATATACTGATTATAAGACAGTTCAGGACACCTTAAACGGGCATAACTACTATGTGGAGGACCAGATCATGAAGGTTATTGTCATCGGGGCGACAGGAACAATAGGCAGGGCAGTTGTTCAGGCTATCGGAAACCTCCACGAGGTGATTCCGGTGAGCTTCAGCAAATCCAGAATTAAGGTCAATCTTGCGGACAAGGCATCCATCGCGAGCATGTTTAAGTCATCAGGACGGGTCGATGCTGTAATCTGTGCTGCGGGACTCGCGAAATTCGGACCGATGGCATCGCTTACGGACGCTGACTTCGCATTTTGCATCGACAATAAATTGATGGGACAAGTAAACCTGGCCCGGCTGGGAATTGATCACATCAGTGACAATGGCTCTATCACGCTGACAAGCGGTATATTAAGCCGAAGGCCCATGAAGGGTTCTACCGCTATCAGCCTCGTAAATGCAGGACTCGAAGGCTTCGTGAGAGCGTCAGCACTGGAAATGCCGCGCGGTATCCGGATAAACATCATAAGCCCCAATTGGGTCATTGATACACTCAAGGCCCTCAATATGGACCCGTCGGTTGGAACGCCGGTTGAGGTGGTGGCTAAGACATATGTGAAGGTGCTCGAAGGCGCCATGAACGGCGAAGTGCTTGACGCGGTATGAAAAAAAGACTGATGAGGCGGCCCTTACAGAGCGAAAAAGCAATAGTTCAGAAGCAATAGTGTCACTGAGAACGACTGAAACTCCACAGGACACCTCTGATTTAAACTATTTGAAATCTGTTCGATTAATCCGCCTCATAGATAATTTTGATTCTGACGGAATAAAATATATCGCCATGTCCGACTCACTCGGCGTGGCGTGGGGAAATGCCGGCGGATCATGGAAAATTTATCTGGCGAGGAAAGACAGCAAATATGTTCCTTTCAAAGAGACGTTCTTCTTTCGTCCTGGTGCAATAAGTATCCCGCCGATTAAGAACGGGGTTTCAAAGATAACGATTTTTTCCGAATAAACGCCGACACAGGAAATCTCTCCGAATTCCGGTTGACAAGCCTGGATCTAAATCAGTCAAGAATAAAGTAATCAGACCAAACGATAACGCTGCCGATAAAAAAGAATATGAGAGATTATTCAGCCGGCTGAATAAACAGCCAATCTCCGATTTCTGTATGCTGCTGGATTACCTTAAACAAAATAAATGCACATGGAAGAAAAGCTACTAGCTAGTATGCTGACAAAGAACACAACGATTATCCCCTGCTTATGGCCGTGGTACTGGTCGCCGGCATATGTGAGGTCGGGATGAAAAAGATAATTCGTTTCTCTCCCGGCAGTGACTCTGCAACAGTTCAGGAATCTGTCATTCGAGACGAACGGAACATTTACTATATAACTGCAAAAGCGGGGCAGACTGTGGAAATCAGTATCTGATGTCTTCACTTGTAGCCATGCCTATATTTAAAGTCTTGAAGGCTGCGATGTCAAGTCAAGGAACATAGGTTGATGGGGTTGACTTGTGAATTTTCCGGACCAGTTCAGCCACTGGTTCCGTTTTATTCCGGCCACCAGTTCCGGAGCAAATGGCCACCCGTCAGGGGGAAACCTCGATTTCGCCCCGAAACATGAACCGAGATATTTTTCCTGTACTTCACACTGTCGCTTTTCCACCACAGGCGAGAGATTCTTTTGGAAAGTGCGCCACGAGGCTGCACAAGAGATGAGGGTAGGCTCCTCGAAGTCGGCATAGAAATAGACAACTTAAAAACACTCACTTGACAGGTTTATTGCATATCAGTAGGTGACATACGCAAAAAAGTTGCGTGAGTTATGGGGCGAAAATTGAAAAGCGGATCCTGGGCTTTATTCAAGCGACAATCCTTCCTGTAAATTTATTTAGTGATGGGGGGCATGTTCAGGTTCTCCATCACTAATATCGCCACCAGCAGACTCTCGAAGAAGGCTCTCGATTTTCGAATCCAGTTCCCGAGCTACAGCGAGGGCGTACTGGTTTCCGTAGGGGGCCAGAAGACTGGCCATCCTGTCATATGCCAAATGCACACCGTCGGGCCTCTCATCCACCATAATTGTGACCGGAGCATAAGATGCAGCGTCGGGCACATGCTTTGCCATTTCTTTCATGACGAGCGGATTGCCGATCACAAAGCGCACGATTTTCGGTGTTTCGAGCCCGGACTCCTTGCGCAGAATAGCACCGAGATCGAATTTTATAAACAACATTAGCCCTGTACGGCCCAGACCTCTCTGGACCGTACTTTCCAGTTCAGCAAAGGTTCCTGCGCTCGCTGCTGCTTTCACGAACTTGCCCATATCGGGATGCCCAACGGCTGCTTCGAGTGCCGCAACGACCACCTCGAACGGCTTGGATGATATCACGCTGAGCCGGTCAATCTCAATCTTTCTAATTGTCATGGTTTTCCTCCTCTCACGAAGTGAATCACACGACAACAACTACCGTTTAGACCTTAAACGAAATAGAAGAACCTGTATTTTCCGCTTTCCTGTTGTTCTTTTGACAATTATAACATGATTGAACGGGCAAGTAGGAGAAGACATTGGGAGAACTGAGCGTCATTAATATTAACTGAGCTACCTGACAAGTTTCGCCTCGTATCATGCTTAAAAAACAATGCAGAACTATGCCACTCTCACCAAATTTATTAGTGCAGGGTTGAAAAGCTATGGACTCGAAATCGTCACGGTAACCGGAGTCGAAGTGACTGCATCTGAAACGGTTAGAATTACCTGGGCACCATTCGCCCCAGTGCATGTCGTATTGGCCGTTGCGGTAAATTGACCATTTGCCGTAAGAGTGGTTGTTAAAAGCGTAACAAGGTCCCCGTTTTGAGTTGCGACAACACTGTAATTTGCCGGGCTTCCTCCAGCTACGGTAAATGTCTGGGATTGCCCTGCTGAGCAACTCAAGGTAGCAGATTGAGGCGTCACGGAAAACGAAGGCGGTGTAAAGGGCTTGGTTGCGATCCATGTGCCGAATCCGTCCGCACCTGTGCTCGTGTATGTGCCGGACATTGTCCCTCCATCATTGCTGAATTCACCATTGTTTAAGGTTGTAATGCTGCCGTCTGCGTTATTGAGAGTAATGGTAACGGTATTCACATCGAAAGCACCTGTGAGCGTAGCTCTATCCGAACTCGTTCCCGAAAAATCTCCGTATCTTTCTGTTTGCGTAATAAAGAGTTGTGGGCTGCGTACGGTCACGCTGTCCTTGGTGAGAACTAAATTCCAAGTGCCGTCGACTTCTCCTTGGCTCGGAAAGGTGCGAAATCTGCCCCCGCAGTGGTATAGAGGTAAAGATACTAACACAACCAAAAAACCGAATAAAAAAACCTTCGGCCAATTCACCTTGCGACCTTTTCTCATGTATAATTCCTTTCATATATACCGCTATTTTTTATAGTATATGACTCCAAGAAGTTAACTGTCAAGAACTCGATTTTCGATCAAAATTGTTGATCTTACAAAATCTGGGAAATGGAAACGCCAGCATTGACGTTTGCCGAGATTTAGATGAAACTGAGATGAAGAAAACATGAATTACTGCAGATACGCTGGATCCAGCGGTTTAAAACCCCGCGCTCATTTCCAAAAAAACTTGCTCGATTCAAAAACCCTTAGAGAGAGAGGAATCGCGGCTAGATGAAATTGATGCTGCCAAAACTCGTCTTGCAAAGGGTCAGACCGTCAAGCCGGACATGGAGCTCTTTTTTAACAAAAAGGGGAATTTATTGAAAGAAAAATTGGCTGAAGAAAAACTCTATGATGGCGTTTCCTTTCTTTTCACAACAAGCGACATTACCATAACAGATGCCATCAAAGCTTATTTCGACAAAGACGTTGTCGAGAAATGTTTTCACTCCCTGAAGGGCGTTGTCCGCCGGCGCCTCATAAGACACTGGCTATACGACCGGGTCGAAGCGCATGTGTTTATTTGTTATCTGTCGTGTCTTATGCTTTCAATCCTGAAGCTCAAGGTTGCTCCTCTTGAGCTTTCGGTTCAGGAAGCACTCGATGAACTGGAGGAACTGTATCGTGTTTATTTAAAAGATCCAAAAAAAGGATTTCTTATTAACAGACTTGTGGCGCTGAGTAAAAAACAAGAAAAAATCTTGAGGACCATCGATAAACAACTCTTACAAGATTCCTAGTGTATAAAAATAGGGTCAAATTTGGGTCTTTATTCAGGGCCGTAGCAGCAAAGCGTCCAGGGAAGGGCCTGATTCATCACTCGGATCGCGGGAGTCAGTACTGTGCCCATGAATACAGAAAGTTTATTAATCAATTCGGAATGACGGCATCAATGAGTAGAAAAGGGAATTGCTATGACAATGCACCTATGGAGAGTTTCTGGGGAACGCTGAAGCGGGAACTTGTCCATCANNTGAAAGGTTTGGTGTCCACTATTGACATCCGAGGTCATGCTGAACACACCAGCCTTCGCTGGACACACAACCTGACATAAACCTCTCGACTCATCCGGTTTCCATTCAGTCGGAGACCCCAAGCCAAGCTTCCAATGCTCAAACATTCCGGGTGTGCGCTTACATACACATCCCAGATGTCGTCTTGCATTTCCACCATGTCTTGCCAGTCTCTTGTATTTCCGTCGTGCCCATAGAATTAGATAACGCTCCACGTTGGGAAGCACCGGGTACATTTCGGATTTGTAAAACCGCCCATAGTACTGACACCAGCCCCGCATAAAAAAAGGAATAGTAGACCTCTCAATAGACGTTAGTGCGCGTGTTTCAGTTTTTTTCCTCACAGGACCGTGCCTCTCGATTAAGGGATAAAACAAGTAAACCTAAAAAAATTTTATTACTTCTCCTTAGTCCGCGAAGCATGCTTGGATCGCAAGCGTGAATTTCAATTCACAAATATTATTGCGCAAACAGCAGATATTGTCGCCAGATAACTTAGGAATATGTTAAAATTTATGCCAAGAAAACAACATTCTATTGTTTGGGTAATCTCCGAAGAAAGCGTCTATGAGAAAACAGATTTTAGTGACAGGTGGAGCAGGTTTTCTCGGTTCACATCTGTGCGAAAGACTTTTGAATGGTGGCCATGAAGTCGTTTGCGTAGATAATTTCTACACGGGGCAGAAGGCGAATATCAGCAGCTTGGCTCAAAATCAGTATTTTGAAGTCATGCGTCATGACATTTGCTTTCCCTTGTACGTTGAAGTCGACGAGATTTACAACCTTGCATGTCCGGCATCACCAATCCATTATCAGTTTGATCCGGTCCAGACTACAAAGACATCAGTTCACGGAAGTATTAACATGCTTGGTTTGGCTAAGCGAGTTAAGGCCAAGATTTTACTTGCCTCTACCAGCGAAGTCTATGGAGATCCCAAAGTTCATCCTCAGCCTGAAACCTATTGGGGGAATGTAAACCCTCTTGGCCCGAGAGCATGCTATGATGAGGGTAAGCGATGTGCAGAAACCCTTTTTTTTGACTATTACCGACAGCATCAATTGAAAATAAAGGTTGCCAGAATATTTAACACGTATGGACCACGCATGTACGTGAATGATGGCCGAGTCGTTAGCAATTTTGTAATCCAGGCCTTACGGGGTGAGGACATTACGATCTTTGGTGACGGCAGCCAGACGAGAAGTTTTTGCTATGTTGATGACCTTATCGATGGACTGATCAAACTCATGAACAGTCCTGATGATTTTACGGGTCCTGTGAATTTGGGAAATACTGCAGAATATTCCGTCTTTGAACTAGCCGAGACGATTATTAAGTTAACAGGTTCACGATCAAGGATTGCATTTAAGCCTTCGCCCGAAGATGATCCTAGACAAAGGCAGCCCGATATAGCATTGGCAAAAGAGAAGCTCAACTGGCAGCCATCTGTCAATCTTACTGAAGGTTTAAATAAGACTATTACATATTTTAAACAGATAGTAGGATTGTGATTTGAGGTTGTCAGTTGTCGTCCCGATTTTCAATGAACGAAATACAATTAAAGAAGTCTACAACCGCATAAGAACTGTAGATATTGACAAAGAAATTATTCTAGTTGATGACTGTTCAACCGACGGGACAGGGGAAATTGTAAAGGGACTGGCAGCCGATGATACAAAAGTTTATTTTCATGAGAAAAACATGGGGAAAGGAGCAGCCTTACAAACCGGATTCAAAAAAGCTACAGGCGAAATATTAATAATCCAAGATGCTGATTTGGAGTATGACCCCAGTGAATATCCGAAATTGATTAAACCGATCCTTGAAGGTAAGGCTGATGTGGTCTATGGTTCACGTTTTACAGGGGGAGAAGCACACCGAGTTTTGTTTTTCTGGCATATGGTTGGAAATAAATTCTTAACGTTGCTTTCCAACATGTTCACAGGTCTCAACTTGACTGACATGGAAACTTGCTACAAAGTATTTAGACGTGACATATATACAAAGATTATTATTGAGGAAAATCGTTTCGGGTTTGAGCCTGAGATCACTGCGAAAATTGCGAAAATGAATCTAAGAATATACGAAGTAGGCATCTCTTATGCGGGAAGAACATATAGTGAAGGGAAGAAGATCACTTGGAGAGATGGTTTTTCAGCTCTGAGATGTGTTATTAAATATAACTTGTTCCGCTAATGAACGTCCAAGTGGTTTATCAAGATACTCCTTATGTCGCGAGCCGGTTAAGGCGGATGGACAAGACAACGTTGGGTTATGACTGCCTGCTATTCGCTGTGCTCGGTATGGGAAGTATTACACCCAAATGAAGAAGTAAATATATGCAGTCGTTCATAAATAAATTAAGAAACTTGTTTTATACTCTTCAATCCAATCGACTGTATTTGCTTATAATCGCTTTAACGCTGCTGCACATCGTGCCTATCTGGCTTTTCACGTATTTTCCGTCCCAGGATGGTCCCAGCCACATCGAAAACGCTTATACGTTGCTTCACTACTTTGACCATGAAGCATTATATAATCAGTATTATTATCTCAACCTCGATTTTGTGCCGAATTGGCTTTCTCATATTGAATTAGCGTTCCTGATGTTATTTGTCTCACCACTGACGGCCGAAAAAATATTTCTCACTATTTACGTCATTCTGTTCGTACTGTCTATCTTTTATTTCCTTAAATCAGTAGACAAAGAGAGCATTTTTTTCACGCTCTTCGCCTTTCCCTTTATCTATAACTTACTTTTGCACAAGGGGTTTTACAACTTTGTCTTCAGCGTTCCGCTGATGTTTTTGACTATCGGATATTGGTGGCGACGGCGCAATATACGGCTTGACTGGGGATTATTTGCCGGCCTTAATCTGCTCCTGGTTTTCCTCTTTTTCTGCCATATCGTTTCTCAACTCCTTGCCATAGCGTCCATACTCTTTTTGACTGCCTTGCATTATCGCACCGAGGTTAAAAAGACGCTTTTACTTGCTGTGGCACTAATTCCATCATATATTTTTCCATTTTATTTTTTGTATATTTTTTTATATAGGCAGAGCGGCCAAAGTCACGCGGAAAGATGGATACCGGGAGGATCATGGGGATATCTGTTCAAAATCGGATCTCTCATATCCTATGATTTAAGGGAGCATTATGTGAGTCAGTCATTGGCGGTTCTGTTGGCCGGCTTGGTAATTTACACCATACTATGGGAAAAAATCGGGCTCAGTGGAAGACGGCTTCGACTAAATATCACGCTGAGGGACAGTTTTCTTTTGTTAGCAATTGTGTTTTCGTTCCTTTCCGTATATATGCCGAATAACATGTCCAGCGGAACATTAGTCACGGAACGTCTGAACCTTTATCCCTTCCTGATTATACTGCCCTGGCTCTCATCAAACATGTGGAAACCTGGGAAGTACGTTGTTGGGGCTCTCGCTGTTACTTTAATATTATTTCATCTCGCATTCACCACATATCACTATAAACTTCTGAACGCCGGGTTGGAAGAATATACCTCCGGAATACCCTTTGTGGGAAAAAATGAGACAATCCTTCCGGTGATCTTTAAGCATGACAGCAAAGAATCGGGAAGGATCGGGGTTTATCTTCACGCTATAGGCTATTATTGCGCCGCCAAAGGCTCGATAGATTTGAGCAATTATGAGGCGCAGAGGATATATTTTTTCCCTTTGAGATATAGGTCATCTATGGATCCCTTTACCAGCATTGGCACGAAGGAGGATATACGTCCTTGGGCTTATCCCAGGCCGATAGATTACATTCTCCTTTGGGAGCCGAGGGAGCGATTCGCCGCTCTGGAATGGATTGAGAAGAACTATACGCTGATACACTCTCAGGGACGGCTGAAACTGTTCAAGCGATTAGGGCCTCTTGAGAAAGTTTTACAGACGAATTCATCATTTTGAAGTGAATAGGAGATTCGACGAATTATATAATTTTATGAGGAATAAGTGAGAAACCGGGACAAAGCACCGCCAATGTTGCCGCAGAAAAAATGGATGTCGAAAGAGAAGATCTTATGAGAGAGTATTTATCAAGAGAGGCGTATTATTTTCACCGCTCCCTGTTCAAATCTGAGATATCCAAAGAACTCGCGGACAAATATATAAAGGCGCATGATTTTGTAAAACCTTCTGGTACTGATTCTCAGTTCCAGACTATTAGAATGGTGATCGATTTAAATCTCGATGCCGAAGCGGTCGAACTGGCGCTGCGAAAAAAGAATTCGCAGCACCCCCTGCTTCAGAAGATAAAGATATTGACCTATCTCGCAGAATGCAACTCACAGTATTATGATCTGTTCATTAATGAAGAACCTTCTCTATTTAAAGCTGTTGCCGTGTTGACGTATCACGTGCTCCGAACGGCTTATAAATTGCTTAAAGGCAATATAGTAAAGTTGAGATACGGTCTTGTATGATGCTATCATCATAGGGTCTGGACCTTCGGGCGTGGCAGCCGCCTATACACTGAAGGGTAAAAATATTCTTCTTCTGGACGTCGGCAATTTACCCGATCGGGATATTAATCTATGTGCGAATTTCTATGATACAAAGAAGAACGCAGAGTCATATTTTAGAGGGTTGATTGGTGACAATTTCGAAAGTCTGAATAATATTGACCGGGAATACTTGATGCCGAAGGTCAAGGCGCCTTATCAGCGATATGTCGTGGCTGATGCCAATAGGTTTGGAACGATCAGGTCTGAAACATTCAACGGGTTCATCAGCTATGCCCAAGGTGGGCTGGCAAATGTGTGGGGCGCCCAACTGTACAGGTTCAATGACGAGGATCTTAAAATGTTTCCCATCAATGCATCGGACCTTGCGCCTTATTATGATAAACTCACCGGACTTATAGGAATCTGCGGACATGACGATGATTTGACCCCTTTCTACGGTCTGGCAAAGAATCTCCTTCCGCCTTTGGAGTTAAGTTCTCTGGGAACGGACTTGCTTCAAAAATATTCGCGTCGGAGGGAATTTTTTAGAGAAAAGGGTATTTACATCGGAAAACCACGCCTTGGCGTGCTTAGCACCGATTATCTGGGAAGAAAAAAGTGTGATTACTCTAATCTGGAATTTTTTAAGCCACAGATCCCGTACATATATACTCCTTCAGTCACCCTCAATGAACTTATTGCGAAAAACCTGCTCGATTATAAACCGAAATATCTGGCTTTGAGATATAAGGAAATGGATAATAAGATAATAGTCGAGGCGAGGAATATTGATACTAGTCAGACAGATTCCTTCGATGCGAAGAAGCTCATTCTCGCAGCGGGGACGCTCGGTACAGCCAAGATTGTACTAAATTCAAATGAGGATTTCCAGACCAAATTGCCGATGATGGAAAACCTTCCCTCATACATACCCTTCCTGAATTTTTTCAAAATAGGGTCGAGTCAGGAAAAACGTTCTTTCTATACTCAGCTCAATCTTTTTTATAAGGGAGAGATGTTCGACGGACTAGTTATGGGGACTTTTTACACCTTATCAGGAATATTGCATTCCGACATCCTCTTTGATATGCCTTTTTCGGTCAGGTCCAGTATCATTGCCTCAAAGTATGTGATCCCCGCCATAATGGTCCTTAACCTGTGGTATCCTGCACATATTAAAGAAGATAATTACGTTTCCCTCGAAAGGTCCGGAGACCTCCATATTTCTTACCGCGATCGGGTTACCGGCAATGTTGAAAAACATCTCATAAAGGCGTTTCGAAGGATCGGCTACTTCAGCCTGCCGTCCCTGTGTAAATACCCTTTGCCCGGAAACAGCTTTCACTATGCTGGCACCCTACCGATGAAGGCAAAACCCTCATCAAGATATGAAACGGATCCCTACGGTCGTCTCAGCGGAACCAGTCGTATTTATGTTGTTGACGGCTCATGCTTTCCGTTTCTCCCCGCAAAGAACCTCAGCTTTACGATCATGGCAAACTCGATGCGCATCGCGACGCATATAGAAAGTGCACTGGATAAAGGTTTTTGAATATATTAATTACGGGAATCAGCAGCTTTATTGGATGTAATGTCGGACGTCATCTGTCCGGGGCAGGCCATAACGTTTACGGGACTGTGAGAAATCGGGCGAAACTGTCCGGACAATATAAATGGCTTAAAAAAGGTTTTATTCATGAATTGGGCGATCTTCCTGATCTGGTAATGTTCGAAGGAGTCGACCTCTTAATTCATTTTGTCCATGATTTCCGGCCCGGCAGGAGTGAAGTCAATATTCGCGGAACTCAGGAGTTGTGTCTCGCCGCAAAAAAAGGGGGCGTAGACCGCCAGATCTTCGTGAGTTCCTATTCGGCACGGCAGGATGCTGTTTCGGAATATGGAAAGACAAAGTATGCGCTTGAATCGTTCTTTAGTGAGGAGAACGGGATTATTCTTAGACCCGGACTTGTGCTTGGCAATGGGGGCCTTTTCAAACGGATGGTCCGGTTGGTCCTGAACTTCCCTGTTTTACCCTTACTCGACGGAGGTGTGAGACCTGTACCGATAATCGATGTCGATACCTTATGCCAGGCTATTTCTGTAATTGTCAAGTATGAACTCCATGAGTCAAAAGAATTCAACCTGTTTCATCATGAGCTGGTGTCGTTGAAGTATCTGTTGAGCCAGACCCGCCTGGTTGCCGAACGTAAAACTTTATTTGTTAATTTCCCTTCCAAGTTGCTGCTTGTTCCCCTGGAGTTTCTGCAGAAAATGGGAATCAGAATCCCTATCAGTACCGATAATGTAAGGGGCTATATCGTGAATAAAGACGACATGTATCCCTCCCAACTGGGGAGAATCTTGCCGGATGTCCCGACGGTCGATCTTATGATAAGTAAGGCGATATCGCAAATCTTAGAAGGCAGTATATGTCAATAATCGGCAGAATAAGAGGGACAGTCGTCGCGCGATACTCATTCTGGCTGCAAACCATTGTTATCCGAAGCACAAACAGCTTCGCCAATCTTGTTCACGAGCACAGCGCGAGCGGAAACGGGTGATTTCTCAAGAATCATATACCCATGAATTTCCTGAAGCCGATCACCGTGATGTCTCGCCAAAAACATTCTTGCACTCATCGCTGAGATTTCTTCTTCCGCCTGACGTTCACTATTTTTCTTGTTGTGATACTTATCTTCCTTTTTCTATACTTGTAAACACAAAGGAATTCATCACAGGAAATTGTATACAAGTCAGAGGTTATTGAAAGGAAATATAAAAATTGCATTATGCAATGTGCAAGGAAAACATAACAGATTTATTACAGTCGATAGACGTCAAGTCATTTAGAAGGAAATAATATGTCCAAGAGATATATAATCGGCTATTTTATAATAATAACGTTATGTAGTGTCGTGCTTTCGCCTCTGCTTAACAGCGGATACATATCCGATGATGCGGTGAACTCTCTTCTAAAAGGGAAGCTATTGGTAAGCCGTCAAGACTTGTCGACATATTTTTTTCAATCGATAAAGCATTGGATGTTTTATAACGCTCGGTTTTACCCCTTTGCTTTTTTAAGCAGCGCATTCTTATTCATCAATAATCTTCTACTCTATAAAGCAAGTATTCTCGCCATGGTTCTTATAAATATCACTCTCTTCGCATATCTGATCAGGCTCCTCACTAATTCTGATTCACTTTCTCTCTTATCAGTCTCGTTATTGCCGCTTTGTTTCCAATTTCGTCTCTATCATGATCCCATTTTAAGCTTCGGCTGGCTGCAGGAGTTGCTTTTAATATATACCGTTACGTCACTGATTTTTCTCGTGCATTACTTGAAGACGGGAAGTAAGCCCTTCTTTATTCTCAGCGTAATTGTTTATATGGTGAGCTTAATGACTTATGAAATTATCTATGTCTATTTCCTTTTTCATTTGTTGATTATATACTTCTATTCCGACAAGAAAGACATCGGACGAGTACTTAAAGTGGGCTTCCCATTTATATTGTCTGTAATGGTAATGGGTGGGATATCCTTTTTCTTAAGGTGGTACTACCCGCAGGGATACGAAGGAACGAGGACCAGCTTTAATGCGGCTTCCTATGTCATGACGCTGCTGAGGCAGTCGTTTGCAGCGGTCCCTTTAAGTTATTTTACCGTTGATCCTCATAAGATTTTCATCGATAAGGTCCTCCTCCTGAAAGGTATTTTTTCGCGGGTCTCTCTATTGTTGATTGCCTGCTATGGTGCGTTATTCTTGAACATTTTCTACAGAATGAAACATGAAGAGCTTTTCCCCAGAAGAAACAGGATCGGCCTTATCTTTATATTCGGGACATTATTGGTTTTTTTGCCGGGAGCGCTTATTTCGCTGTCTTCCAAGTATCAAAAAGAAGTTATCTGGGGCGTGGGTTATATTCCGGTTTATAGTTCCTATTTCGGCCTGTCCGTTGTAGCATCAACTTCCGGCTATTGGCTCATCGAGAAGTTAGTAAAGAAGCATCAAAAACTGGCGATAATCCTGTGCGCGATTTTTGCGATGATATGCGGAGCAGTCGGAACGCTTAACTTTAACAACAATGTAACAACCGTTGCCAAGATAAATTATTCTTTCTTATATCCGAGAACTCTTATTGAAGAAGGGATGCAAAACGGCTTGTTCCGGTCCGTTCACAATGGCGCCTTTCTCATCGCGGAAAGCGACTATGATTTGGATGCGGTTCAAGACGGCTGGAACTTATATCGTTGGGACCGACCGGCTTTCTACCGTATGCATTCAGGCATCACCTTCAAAGACGTCTTATCAAAAGGCAAGTTTTTGAAGAATGAGTTTCTGTCTAAATTTGCCGTCGTCCAGCATGATGCAAACACTTCAATTGAATTTTCGGACACTGACAATGTATATTTCCTCTACTATAGCTCTCAGTCTAATTCTGATGGCAGCGCAGTCCTCGGTAGAATTCGGAGTTTTTACGGAAATAACGACAGCATTCATAGGGCTATTTCAGGTGATACTACATATATATATATTCGGTCGCCCTTTTGCGCTTCGAAAGAGGATGTCTCTGTTCAAGGCTGTTTTATTGAAAAGAAACAATCAGAAGAAAGGTGCAAACATTTTGTTTCAAGTAGCGATTCATTGAGGTTAATAAATAGCGGCATGAATTGGAAATTATACTCTCTGGAGTCGACTCAATGGATAGATTTGAAATCGTTGCGGGTAACCTTAGCAAAGATCAATAGTGAATAAATGTCTTAGCCTTTTAGTATGAATTGGCAAGCCTCGTAATTAAAATATGGTATACCCATAAAAGTAAGTTCTATGTTTATAAAAATTACTAGCGAGGCGGAATAATTTTCGCTAATTAACCAACTATGTGTTAGTGGAGTCTCTTTATGAGCGGCTTCGAGAAACCCACTGCAAGATCCGCGTCTTCCAAAACGCCGCTTTTTCGAGAACACACATAGCCGCCTTCAAAAGACCGGCAAAGACTATCGAAGTTTTGAATCTGGAAGATTTGTGCTTTGTTTATAGGCGGTGAGAACACAACAAGAAGTTCATCTTGGTCCAAGGCATAGCCATGCAGGAAAGCTTGCTCTTGAGCGCAATCAATCCCTCTTGTTCTAGCTAAATATGTCGTGTTTACCGGGGTCGCACTTGCAGAAGCATTAAACACGAGATCAAGTACATGCCACTGAACAGGCGAATTAGTACAATGGAAAGAGGGAATGATTGTCAGCCTTCCATGCGCCGCAATAAGAGCACGCCAAGGTTCAGCAGGAACAAGCAATTGATTTCCAGAAACCGATGCGCATCCCCCGCTATAATTTGAAACAATATTACCTAACCGCGCTCTCTCGGCCACATTCTGGCGGAGCAGACCGTCATCGACAAACTGTAATGTAGCAGCTACTAAGATAAGGGCGATGTTAAAAGGTCTACGTACCCTGAGTGCTATGACGGAAAGTCCTATCGCCATAAGCGTATAGCCTACCGGCCAGAAGAAACGCCCTGATTTCGCAAATTGTTGCAAGAAGAGAGGTGGACTGTCACATATCCTCAGAACCTCCCATTTTCCAAAAAAGACGCGGTTGGAAACAGCAAATAGGGTCAACCCAGTCAGCACTAGAGCGAGTCCCCAATATTTCCTAAGGGTAGGAAGTATCTCGGATCGACCGACCCAAAGTGCTGCGATCAGCAACAGGAGAACACCGAAACCGAGGTAATTGAATGCGGCAGCTTGTCCGCCGGTTCCGTCAATAATTCGATCCATGGCTGGAAAAAGTCCGGACCGTTGAGGCACCCACGGGGACAGCAAGTTCATCGATTTGATGCCAAAACTCTGCTCTGCCGTACCCATTTCATGGAAATAACCGGAAACCCACATCAATAGTCCTGAGATTCCAGCAATAATGACGCCAGCAACAATACTTTTTCGGAAGGCATCCTTTGACGAAAAGCCTTCTTGTGCTGCGGCAGCGAAAAAAACGCTGCAGATCATTACGGTCAGGTAGGCATGCACAAACAATGTGAGCCAGCATAACAATGCAAACCAACCCCATAGCCTCGCAAACGCCCGCTGCCTGACTATGCGGAAATAGAGCCCGAGAGCGAAAAGGATAAAAAAATGGCCGCTCAGCGCTGCATGATTGAAACGCGCCAACAAAGGTGGAAAGGAAAGCGCTATCAACGCACCCCCTAAGTTTGGCAAGATTCCTTTGACACCCAGAGAGCGAAACAGAAAAACTGCCGCTATGCCCTGAAGAATATATGTCAAGAAGAACCAGACACCAAAATAGTTCACATGTACAGTAAGCCATGGCCGAAGCAGCTTCGCTATGAGTGCAAACAGCGGAATGCTGTCAGTATAAATGACGTTAACTCCATTGGGTGGTGTAATCAATAGGGTTTGGAACAACGGAAAGTGCCAGCTATCGGCAAGGAAGTAGCGCATACCAATGACATGCTGCATAGCATCGCAACGTGGGGTCGTCCAGTAGGGTCCTTGTCCCAGTATGAACTCAACTGGAAGTAGCGAAAATACAAAAAGCAACCCAATTGCCAAGGAAAAAAGATAACTCTCTAAAGCCGATCGATCTAACATGAGTTTTTAGCACCCATGGGTGTTGTGATCGGTCCTGGACCTATCCTTGTTTATTTTCTGCTCCATAGAAGAAATGGAAAGACAGCGCAAGCTGGATTCTCAAAGGGCATCAAGAATCTCATGTGTGCTCCCGCCCATGTGTCCATGAAAGAAATCCATACTGTCTTTTGACATATTGTCCACGTCATGAAATTCCATGTGCGTCTCTTCAAGGTAAAGCCTGATATGAAGTTTCAGTTTTTGATCCGTAGCGTTTTCAATGCCTTTGTCTTTTTATGCAGTCATAATGCTTGCATAAAGTTTCTTTCTCCATTAGCACTAACTGTTACATTTCTCTTGCAGTTGACGGGTTAAAGGCCAATGAAATCTCGTGCCCTACTGAAAAAATTGGCGGTCCCAACGGGAATCGAACCCGTGTTTTAGCCTTGAGAGAAATACAACATCAACTTTTGTAACTGGGCCTTCTGCCTAAATTTTAACACAACCATTTAATTTCATCAATGCCGACAAATAGCCGAGTCATACTGCACCTCCTGCAATTAGTTTTTGAAAGACAGGATGTGCCTCCCAGGCAAGCCACCCGCGTAACAAGGGTTCAGTGACCCAATCAACTAATTATGGCTGCGGGAGGCAGGAGACAAAACACTACTCAGGGTTCAATGACCCAGGCTGAATATATCTTCCTGCCTTTCCCTAATCTCTTTATACCACAATGGCCGGTGTCGATCTTACCACAGTTTCAAGACTCCTCGGACATAAGACACTTACCATGACCCTCAGATATGCATATCTTGCACCTTCTCATATGGTGCAAGCGATAGATATCCTGGATAAGGCAGTCAATGGAAAGGCTGCAACTTCACAGTTACTTCACAACACGGCTGTAAACGGGTAAATGGAGAGGGTTTAAATGACATGCAAGGGCCTGAAAAATAATGGTGGAGCTGAACGGGATCGAACCGTCGACCTCTTGAATGCCATTCAAGCGCTCTCCCAACTGAGCTACAGCCCCACGAACCAAGATAAAATAACACATTGCTTTATCTGATAACAATGCCAGAAGACTCAAAATGCGTCTTTGATATGCTCGATCGCGTTTTTCCCGCCTCGTTTTTTTAATGCTAAGGACATCAAAACGGAGAGCAATCTCCATTTTTTTCTACTTCATATAATAGAGCGCGGCCTTCCTGATTTTATCCTGCTTTTTTTAGGGGGGGGCCGCTTCGAACGGACAGCCGAACGCAGAACCAGAGCGTGATTTCACTTCAACAAATACTATGGTGCCGTTCTCCATCGCAATGATATCGACCTCATCGAAGAGTGTCTTATAGTTAGTCGCCAGGATCCTGCACCCCCCCCTCTTGAAAAATGCAAGAGCTGCCTTCTGCCCCTGAGTCCCGATCGTGTTCATCCTGCCTCAACCGGCCGTGGTCACCCTCGAGCCTTTCCAGCAGCTTTGGAATGCCCTCGATGTCCTTGATATCTTTCTGGCAAAGCATCTTGAGCATCCCCCGGACAGGGGCAAAATCTTCATAATGGCCACTAAGGTTTCTGACAAGAGAACTGTGGAGCATCTCTCCTTTTTCGTCCCAGTCGGTCAGAAGGACGACCCTTGCGAATTTTTCAGCAATCTCTTCGCAGAAATCATAGAGTGATGCGCCACGGTGAAGAGTAATGATCTCGCCAGACAAACCCAGCTTTTTCATGGCATTCACGTCGTTTTTCCCCTCAACAATGACCGGAATGACCTCATTAATTTCGGAAAGCGCGGCCAGAACCTCCCTGAGCCGCTCCGCCCGTTCTTTGTCCTCTTTTGAAGGCATCTTTCTGTCAGTGTTCAGCATGACGTGAAGATTTGTATCGACCCTTACAACATCCTTAAGGTTTCTGTTGAATAATAAAACAAAACCCATTGTAATATCTATGAAAGCTATTTGTTTGCGTCATATGATTTGTTGACAATACCTATAAATTCATATATTTTATTGTATGGCGGTTAAACTAGGGCAATTACTGATTGCCTCCAGCATTATTTCTGAGGAACAGCTCAGACAGGCGTTAAGCGCTCAAAAAAAAGAGGGGGGACGACTTGGAACCAACCTCGTCAAACTGGGGTTTCTGACGGAGGAGAAGCTTGTCGCTTTTCTGAGCAAACAGTATGGCGTCCCCTCTATCAATCTGGCTGATTATAAAATCGACCCCGGCGTTCTGAAGCTGATTCCGGCCGAAATGGCGAAGAAGTACCTCATTATGCCTATCGCGAGAGTGGGTGCAACGCTCACCGTGGCAATGGCTGATCCTTCAAATGTCTTTGCAATCGACGATGTTAAATTCATGACTGGGTACAATGTTGAGGTCGTGGTTTCGAGTGAATCTGCAATCGTCGGCTCTATCAGCGGCTACTACCTCGGCAGAGGCGAAGGCATGCTCACGGCAACATCGTCAACAGCCGCGACCACTACCGAAGCCCCAGTCTCCATGCAGATACAGGCAAAGGATTATACCCTGTCTGATGATGATATGGTCGATAGCGCCATGGGTAGTGGGTCTTTTGACGAGGGCCAGAACGTTAACGTTGAAGACTTTGATAAGATCGTCGGCAGCGCCCTTGATAATGTTGACGTTCTCGAGGTGAAAGAAGACTCCGAAGTCGTCAAGGAGGTTGAAGCGCCCATCGTCAAGTTGGTCAACGGCATATTCGTCAATGCGCTAAAGCAGGGAGCAAGCGATATCCATATCGAACCCTACGAGCAGTCCCTCAGAGTCAGGTACCGGGTGGACGGGGTCATGTACACTGTTATGAATCTTCCGACCAAGATCAGAGCGGCCCTGACTTCACGTATAAAAATAATGTCAAAACTCGATATAGCCGAAAGACGGCTGCCTCAGGACGGCAGAATAAAACTCAAGCTGGGAAAAAAACGGGAAATCGACTTTCGTGTGTCTGTCCTGCCCTGCCTGTTCGGAGAAAAAACAGTCCTGCGTCTTCTCGATAAGGCTAATCTGCAAGTTGACCTTACAAAGCTCGGTTTTGAACAAAGCGCACTGGATGACTTCATGGAAGCTCTGGCAAAACCTTACGGCATGATGCTCGTTACCGGACCGACCGGAAGCGGAAAAACAACAACTTTATATTCAGCGCTAAACTTCCTGAATAAACCTGACACTAACATTATGACTGCTGAAGACCCTGTCGAGTTTAATTTCATGGGGATCAACCAGGTGCAGGTTAAAGAGGAGATTGGGCTGACCTTTGCTGCGGCACTGAGGTCTTTCCTTCGGCAGGACCCTGATATAATCATGGTTGGAGAGATTCGTGATTTTGAGACTGCTGAAATTGGCGTAAAAGCCGCTCTAACCGGCCACCTCGTTCTCAGCACGCTGCATACGAACGATGCGCCGGGAACAATCAGCCGGTTGCTGAATATGGGCATCGAGCCATTTCTCGTCTCGTCGTCGGTCATTTTGATTGTGGCGCAGAGGCTCGCACGCAGGATATGCCTGAAATGCAAGGAAGAGGAAAAATTTCCTGTTGTTGCGCTGACTCGTGCGGGGTTTTCCGAAGATGAAGCCAAAACCGTCACCTGCTTTAAAGGGAAGGGATGCAACGCATGCAACGGCACGGGGTATAAAGGCAGGGTCGCGCTATACGAGGTCATGCTTATTAAGGATGAGCTCAAGGAGCTTATCCTTGAGGGAGCGTCCACATCTGAAATAAAAAAAGCAGCCATACGCCTTGGCATGAAAACCCTCCGGATGAGCGGCATCACAAAAATCGCGGAAGGTGTCACAACAATTGAGGAAGTTCTCCGGGTAACATTCGGAGATTAAAGGAGATACGGATGGGAAGTATATATGATCTGCTGAAAACAATGATCGAAAATAACGCGTCGGACCTGCATATCACAACAGGGAGCCCCCCGCGCATGAGAATCGACGGAAAACTAATCCCTATGGATTCGCCTCCGCTCAATCCTCCTGACACGAAGGCACTGTGTTACAGCATATTAACTGATGCGCAAAAGCATAAGTTTGAAGAGAACAATGAGCTCGATCTTTCCTTCGGCGTCAAAGGGCTCAGCCGGTTCAGGGGTAATGTCTTTATGCAGCGTGGAGCAGTTGCCGGAGCCTTCAGGACAATCCCCTTCGAGATCAGACCATTTCAGGATCTTGGTCTGCCGGAAATTGTAAACGATCTGGTAAAAAAACCAAGCGGACTCATACTCGTCACCGGAGCTACCGGCAGCGGTAAGTCAACAACGCTTGCCGCGATGGTGGATCGCATCAACTCAGAACGTTATGACCATATTATTACGGTGGAAGACCCGATTGAATACCTGCACAATCATAAAAATTGCCTGATTAACCAGCGTGAAGTGAATGCGGATACCTCATCGTTCAAGATGGCGCTTCGCTATATACTCCGGCAGGACCCCGACGTTGTCCTCATTGGTGAAATGCGGGATCTTGAAACAATCGAGGCCGCACTGACCGTCGCCGAAACGGGCCATCTTACCCTTGCCACGCTGCATACGAACTCGTCGGTCCAGACGATCAACCGTATCATTGATGTCTTTCCTCCGCACCAGCAGGAGCAGATTCGTGTCCAACTCTCCTTTGTTCTCGAAGCAATTCTCTCCCAGCAGCTGATACGAAAAAAGAGTGGTAAAGGTCGGTGCCTGGCCATAGAGCTCATGGTTCCCAATCCCGCAATCAGAAATCTCATTCGTGAGGACAAGATCCATCAAATCTATTCGACCATGCAGACCGGCCAGTCAAAATTTGGTATGCAGACCATGAACCAATCACTTGTAGAGGCCTATTCCAGGGGATTCATTTCGTATGAAGATGCATTAGGCAGATCGTCGGTACCCGACGAGATCATCACCATGCTCCAAAGAACAACCAGCGGGCCTGCTGGCCGCGGGAGGTAACAACAAATGGCAACGTTATTTGAGTGGTCGGGTAAAACAGGCAGAGGAGCCATTGAATCGGGCGAGATAACCGCCAAATCGAAGGCTGATGTTATAGCCCAACTGAAGAAGCGCAATATCGTACCAACACTCATTAAGGAAAAAGAAAAAAAATCCCCTCTGGCTATGTTGAGTTTCGGCGGTGGTGTCAACGACAAGGATATAGTTATCTTCACCAGGCAGTTCGCTACGATGATCGATGCCGGACTCCCCCTGGTCCAGGCCCTCGAAATTCTCTCGACACAGGTTGAAAACAAGACGCTCGCCCAGACACTCGTGACGATCAAGGGCGATGTCGAATCCGGCTCAACATATGCCGATGCGCTGAGAAAGCATCCCAAGGTATTTACCGACCTCTACGCCAATATGGTTGCGGCGGGCGAAGCAGGCGGTATCCTCGATACGATTCTTAACCGGCTTGCGGCATATATGGAAAAAGCCATGAAGCTGAAGAAAAAGGTAAAAGGAGCGATGACGTATCCCATTGTTGTTTCGGGGATTGCGGTCTTCGTCATCGCTATTATCATGATCTTTGTGGTTCCGACATTTTCAAAGATGTTCTCATCCATGGGAGGCACCCTCCCCTTGCCGACACTTATGATCATTAATCTGAGCAATTTCCTGGCCGGCATCGGGGGATTGCTAACTGGCCTTTGCCTGGTCGCCTTGTTTATAGCATTGGGCCAGATCAGGAAAAATGAAAAAGGGCGGGCGATAACAGACAGAATATTTTTACGGCTTCCGATCTTCGGAATGATACTACGAAAAGTTGCCGTTGCTAAATTTACGCGGACTCTCAGCACGCTCATCAGCAGCGGTGTCCCGATCCTTGACGGTCTTGAAATCACGGCAACAACCGCCGGCAATAAAGTGATCGAGTATGCAGTGTTAGAAGTCCGGCAGGCTGTCTCGGAGGGTAAAACGCTTGCTGAGCCACTGATGAAATCAAAGGTGTTTCCTCCCATGGTGACCCATATGATCGCAGTCGGTGAATCAACAGGTGCCCTGGACACCATGCTCAGTAAAATAGCAGACTTCTATGACGACGAGGTTGATGCAGCGGTTAACAACCTCACGGCGATGATGGAGCCGATGCTGATGGTATTCCTCGGCGGATCCGTCGGATTTATCGTCATAGCGATGTACCTCCCGATCTTCAAGCTCATTACGCTCATAAAATAGCGGTAATGGCAGAACATGCCTTGATGTCGAGAATAAGGGCCCTGGTCTTCTTCAGGGCCCTCTTTGTTACTCTCTTGCTTGGATCGGCATTTCTGTTCAAGATAGAGTATTTCTATGCCAATCCCCGCACTATTTCGTCATTTATCATCACCCTGTATCTCCTGACCATTGTGTACTCCCTGATAGTCGGCAGGGTGCGCAATCTGTATTTTTTTGTCTATGTGCAACTCGTTCTCGATGTCTGTGCCGAGATTATTCTTGTCTCTATAACCGGGGGGGTTGAAAGCCTGTTCTCTTTTGCTCTGATCCTGACGGTCCTTTCATCCAGCATTGTTGTCAGCAGCAGGGCAGGCTATATTATCGCCAGCCTGAGCAGTATTCTCTATGGACTCATGGTGGACCTTCAATTCTACAGACTCGTGCCATTCATCGACACCACGACAGCATCAGAAAAAGTCCTTCTTTATGCCATATTTGTCAATACTCTGTCGTACTACATTACCGCCTATCTGGGCGGTTATCTGTCCCGTCGGCTTGCAAAAACCGAGATGCTGCTCGAAGAGCAAGACACTCAGCTGAAGGACCTCGAGTTGTTCAACAGTAAGGTGATCGAGAGCCTCCCGAGCGGACTCTTCACCACCGATATTGCAGACAGGATCCTGATATTCAACCGTGCTGCAGAGAAAATAACCGGTCTTCAGGGACAGGAGATTATCGGAGAGCATATCGGAACTGCGCTTCCTTTTCTCCCTGTACCGTTGCAGGAAGGCCGCAGGGATGTAAATGTCATCGTCGGCACGGCAGAGGAGAAAATTATCGGCATTACTATATCAGCGCTCAGAGATACCAGTGGAAAAGATACCGGCTATATCGGCGTCTTCCAGGACCTGACCCAGCTAAAAAAACTTGAGGCAGAGGTCCAGCAAAAAGAGAAGTGGGCTGCAATCGGCGAGCTCTCCTCAAACATTGCCCATGAGATACGGAACCCCCTTGCATCCATGAAGGGTTCGATCGAGATGCTGAGAGATCCGAAGATACCTGATAAGCATAAGGAGAGGCTCATGAATATCGCCCTCCACGAAATGGAGCGGCTCGATAATATTGTTACCGACTTCCTGACCTACTCACGCCCGAGGCCGCTCGAAATGAAGAGGATTGACCTTCATCTGCTCCTCGACGAGACACTCTGCCTGTTGAGGAATATGGGCGTGGACAAAAACACTATCGGCATTGTCAAAGATTTCAACGGACAGCTTGTAACGGTAGCAGATCCGCAGCAGATCCGGCAGGTATTCTGGAACCTCGGCATGAACGCTATCGAAGCAATGCGCACCGGCGGCAGACTGACCGTCAGGACCAGGGTCAGCCCCGATTCAATCAGAATATCCTTTGAGGACACCGGAGTCGGTATCTGCACTGGTGACATAGGCCGGATTTTTTATCCCTTCTTCACAACAAAGGATGCAGGGACCGGTCTGGGTCTTTCTATAGCATACAGGATCGTCGAAGAGCATCAGGGCACGATCGCCGTCAGCAGCATACCTGGTATAAAAACAATATTTACCATTATACTAAACAGGAGATATGGAGAGCTCTAAGGGTAACATACTCGTCATAGAAGACGAACAGAGCATGAGGGAGGTACTGAAAATACTCCTGGAGGAAGAGGCCTACGAAGTGACCACTGCCGCAAGCGGGCTGGAAGGGATCGAACAGGTCAGGAACAATCTCTACGACCTTGTTATTACCGACATTAAAATGCCGGGGGCTGACGGGTTCGAGGTCCTCCGGCAGGTCAAGGGAATCTCGCCGGACACTGTCGTCATCATGGTGACTGCGTTCGGCACAACGGAATCAGCTATTGAGGCCATGAAGATAGGGGCCTATGATTACGTCCACAAACCATTTAAGATAGATGAAATCCGACTTATCGTTAAAAAGGCTTTAGAGAAAAAGAAGCTGCGCGAAGAGCTCTCGCTCCTTCGCGAAAAATTCCAAGTATCGTACCGTCTCGAAAACATCATCGGCAAAAGCTCCAAAATGCAGGAGCTTTTCAAGCTCATACCAAAGGTGGCCAACAGCAGTTCAACGGTGCTTATAACCGGTGAAAGCGGCACTGGCAAGGAACTGGTTGCTGCTGCCCTGCATAATCTCAGCCCCCGCAGGAATAGAAGCTTTGTGACCATCAATTGTGCAACCTTTCCCGAAGGGCTTCTCGAATCCGAGATGTTCGGACATGTTAAAGGCGCTTTTACCGGTGCTTTCCAGAACAAGACCGGACTTTTCGAGATGGCCGATAATGGCACTTTTTTTCTGGATGAAATAGGGGAAATGCCGGCCTCTCTTCAGTCCAAGCTGCTGCGGGTACTCGAAAACGGGACATTCAGACGGGTCGGCGGGACATCGGATATTACAGTCGACGTCCGGGTCGTATCCGCCACCAATAAAAATATTGTTGAAGCGGTAGCAGCAGGAGAATTCAGAGAGGACCTTTATTACCGACTGAATGTCGTACCTGTCATTCTTCCGCCGCTTAGGGAGCGGAAGGAAGACATCCCGCTGCTGATCGAACATTTTCTTGCAAAATATTCCAGAAACACGGTCAGGGTATCGCCGGAGGCTCTCAGCCTCCTGATCAACTATCAATGGAAAGGCAATGTCAGGGAACTGGAAAATATCGTTGAGAGAGTGGTTCTCCTCTGCGATAAGGAACTCATCACGCCTGAAGATCTGCCGGATGAGATCAGCCGCTACCGGGATGATACCGCCTATCTGCCTGGAATCGGGGAGGGAGCCATAGACCTTGAGAATATCCTTGAGAATATCGAGAAAGACTATTTATGCAAGGCACTTGAAAAGACAAACGGGATGAAGACAGAGGCGGCGGCACTGCTCGGGCTTTCGTTTCGGTCATTCCGGCACAGACTGCATAAATACGGTATTTCACGATCATGAAGATGAAGCTCGGAGAAGCACTGGTCGGGGACAGCCTCATAACCAGAGAGCAGCTGAAGGAGGCTCTCGAACGTCAGGTTATGTTCGGGGGCAGAATTGGTACAAACATTGTGGAGCGTGGCTTTATGAAGGAGGTTGACCTGGCTGCCTTTCTCGGCCGCTACTTCAGGGTGCCGGTAGTGGACCCAGTGCTCCTGGCATCCATCGACCCGGAGATTATCGAATGTATCAGCAGGGATATAGCTGAAAAATACCGGGTGCTACCCTTTAAAAAAGAACGCAAGAGGCTTCACCTCGCCATGATGGAGCCGACATTGCACGAGAACATTGATGCGCTGCGCTTCAAGACTACGTACGATATTATTCCCTATGTCATCACCGAAATACGTCTGATGTATGCTCTTGAGAAATATTATGGCATACAACGCAGCCTCAGGTATATCAGCACATCGCAGCAGCTTGTCGACGATGACAAGCCGACTGTGGCTGATGACAAGGCCGCGCTTTTGAAACTCAAAGAAGGTTTCTGCAGCGCCAAGGATAAGGAGGAGATCGTCGGGTTGCTTCTTCATGCAGTGGGGAAGATATATTCGAGAGTTGCAATTTTTCTGCTGAAAGGCGAAACGGTAGCGGGCTGGAAAAGCCGCGGTCTGAATATTGACCGTGAAACGTTCAGACTCGACCCGCATTCGCTCTTCTCAGAGGTGATAACCGGGAAGCACTACTACCGGGGACCGCTGCTGAAGGTACCGGGAAATGAGCCTCTGATTAAGATAGTGGGGGGAACGCTCCAGGACTGCCTTGTCATCCCGGTTCAGATACGCGAGAAGATCATCGGGCTTCTCTATATTGATAACGGCATCTCCTCGGTTCTTGACGCCAATCTAGGCTATATCAACAGCCTTGTTTCAATGGCATCGATCAGTTTCGAGATCTCGATCCTGAGAAGAAAGATCTTCGATCTTTAGTCGATCGGCAGTTTTTATATATCGAAATTCTGCAGTTGAGAGAGATGCCTTGAACTGCTATGAGATTATCCTTTGTCTGCCGCTATAGATATTCATACGCTCCCCGCGAACAAACCCGATCATCGTAAGGCCGGTCTTCTCCGCAATTTCTACAGCGAGGCTTGTAGGGGCTGCCCTGCTGACCAGGACAGGGATGCCGCACCGTGAGCATTTCAGGACAATCTCGGATGAAAGTCTTCCGCTGGCGAGCATCATCTTCCCGCTTAACCCGATGCATTCAAGGATCGAAAACCCGATGATCTTATCTACAGCATTATGGCGACCGATATCCTCGGCAAAGGCAAGCATTGTCGTGCCGTCAGTCAGCGCGGCGCTGTGAACACCGCCGGTAGTGCGGTAGACCTCCGACTTTTTCTGGAACTCCCTGAATATCTCCCTGATCGATCTGATGCTGAATCGTGATCCGTCCTCTGGTATCCTCTCCGGAAGACTTCTCATCAGACTCACCCCGCCGGCGCAGCCGGAGGTTACTGTTTTCTCGATAGTACTCACACCTCCGGAGGAGGGAATATCAACGTTTATCTCATCACCGTAAACAATGCTGATCCTGTCGGCACACCATTCCCCATGAAGCAGGCCCTCGTTGTAAATAATGCCTACGACAAATTCGCGGATCATGGACGGCGAGCAATAGAGGCTCAGGACATTGGTGCCGTTGACCGCAATGCGGACTTTCTTCTCAACCGCAATGATATCAGTTGTCTCTTCAACAATATCACCCGCGACCCGCGTTAATGTTATGTTCTTGTATGATTCCATAAGTAGAACGTAGACCCCGATACTATATTATTGCTGATGCGCATGGCAGTCGCTTGACTTTCGTTCCTCAAGATTTTTATTATGTCCGATGCGGGGCGTAGCGCAGTTTGGTAGCGCGCACGGTTCGGGACCGTGAGGTCGGAGGTTCAAATCCTCTCGCCCCGACCACTTTTCCTCCCGAAAGCCCTGCCTAAACAGCCTTTATAGCTACTGCGGCGACTTTATATTCAGGGATCTTCACTACAGGATCCAGGACATCGTTTGTCAGGATATTCGCCGCTGCCTCATGGTAATGCATCGGCATAAACACAATGCCTGCCGGGATATTTGAAGTCACCCTTGCCCGCACTTCCAGCTCACCGCGCCTCGAACTTATCTTCACAAACTCGTGGTTCGAAATCCCGAGATGCCCTGCATCTTCAGGATTGATCTCGACGTACGGGGTTCCGGCATGCTCTTCTATAGGTACAACCCGCCTTGTCATCGTCCCTGAATGGTACTGAAAGAGGTTTCGCCCGGTGGTCAGGACAAATGGATAATCATCGCTGGTAATCTCGGCAGGCGGGGTGTAAGACACCACAGTGAACGGGACCTTGCCCTTTGGGAAGCCGTCTTTATATAGGTACTCGGTCCCAGGATGTTCCTTTGTCGGGCAGGGCCACTGCAGCCCCCTATGGGCAATGCGATGATAGTCGATACCCGCAATAGCAGGCCATAGCCTGCCGAATTCCTCGAACGCGCCGGCAGGCGTGCTGAACTGCATATCATACTCGATACGGCCAGCCAGGTCCAGAATGATCGAGAGATCATCATGGGCCACGCCAGGGGGATCCACCGCCTTACGAACCCTCTGGACCCTGCGTTCTGTATTCGAAAACGTTCCATCTTTTTCGGCAGCGCATGCAGCGGGAAGCACCACATCCGCAAGCTTTGCTGTCTCACTCAAAAAGATATCCTGCACCACCACAAAATCGATATTACCGAGGGCCTTGACCGTGTGATGCATATTCGGATCTGTCAGTACGGGATTCTCTCCCATGATATACATGGCCTTGATCTTTCCATCAATCGCCGCGTTCATCATCTCGGTTGCGGTCAGCCCTGGCATGGGCGAGAGCTTGGCACCCCAAGCCTTTTCGAATTTCTCCCGGACTTCCGGCAGGTCCACCCTCTGGTAACCCGGGTAGACGTTCGGAAGGCACGCTGCATCCGATGCGCCCTGCACATTGTTCTGTCCTCTCAGCGGATTCACACCGGTGCTTTCGCGCCCGATATTACCGGTAAGGATCGCAAGGTTAGCTATCGCCCTGACATTATCGGTGCCGCAGGCATGCTGGGTAATCCCCATGGTATAGAATATGCCTGCACGCCGGCAGCCTCCGTAGATCCTGGCAGCCTTGATGATCTTTTCCTTCGGCACCCCCGTTATCTTCTCAACATACTCAGGCGTATAGACCTCAAGCGATTTTTTCCAGCTTTCATACCCCTCGGTCTTTTCCGCAATAAACTGTTCATTCTGAAGGCCTTCCTTCACGATTACATGCGCAAGACCGTTCAGGAGAGGTATATCCGTGCCAGGTCTCATATTCATGAACAGCTCCGAAAACTTGACCATCGGTATTTTCCTCGGATCAGCTACAATGATCTTTGCCCCTTTTCGGAACGCCTTGATCATCCTGTTTGCAATGACTGGGTGAGTCTCTTTGGTGTTCGAACCGATAATGAAGATGACCTCCATATCCTCGATCTCCCGAATTGAGTTTGTCATTGCCCCTGAACCGAAGATGGCGGCCAGACCGGCCACCGTTGGGGAGTGTCAGAGTCGTGCGCAGTGGTCGACGTTGTTCGTCCCGACCGCCGCGCGAATAAATTTCTGGAACGCATAGTTTTCTTCGTTTGTGCAGCGGGCAGAGGAAAGTGCGGCGATAGCATCCGGGCCATGCTCGGCCTTAATGCCCTGCAGCCTCTCTGCAATAAGCCCCAGAGCCTCTTCCCATCCAGCCTCAAAAAACAGGCCGTCCCTTTTTATAAGGGGCGTCCTCAGCCTGTCCGGGCTGCTGACATACTTATAGGCAAATCTTCCCTTGACGCAGAGTAACCCCTCATTGGGGGTATCGTCATTCGAAGTAACGCGGATGATCTCATTGTTCTTTACATGATAGGTGATAGTGCAGCCGGTTCCGCAGTAAGGACAGGTAGAGTCAACCTCCTTGACTCCCATCTTGCGCCCCTGCTTAGACCACAGCTTACCAGTCAACGCTCCTGTCGGACAGACAGAAACACACTGCCCGCAGAACTCACAATCGAGATCGTCTTCAAAGGATGTGCATATCTTGGTATCAAAGCCCCTGTAACCGAATTCTATTGCTTCGACCCCCTGGACCTCGTCACATATCTTTACGCATCTGCCGCACATAATGCATTTTTCGAGTTCCCGTTCAATGAACGGGTTGCCGTCTTTCTTCGCATATATACGCCGTTCGCCTTCAAACCGGTTCTCCCGGATACCATACTCGTAGGCAAGCTCCTGAAGGGTGCATGTGCCGGCCTGTTCGCAGACCATGCAGTCGTTCGGGTGATCGGAAAGAATCAATTCAAGCACCGTCTTTCTGAGTCGCTCTATCGTCGGGCTCGTGGTAACAACCTCCATGCCCTCGCTGACCGGGGTCGTGCATGAAGTGACTGGACGAGGCAGGCCCTTTATCTCGACAAGACAAAGCCGGCAACCGCCAAAGGGTGTCAGCTTCGGATGCTGACAGAGAGACGGTATATAGATGCCTGCGTTCCTTGCAGCCTCAAGAACAGTTGCTCCTTCAGCCACAACCGCTTCTGTCCCATTTATCTTAAGTGTAACCATCACTACTCCTTCTTGACTGCCTTGAATTTACAGACATCTAAGCAGGCACCGCATTTTATACAGACCGATGGATCTATGATATGCGGCTTTTTCTTTTCTCCTTTAATAGCACCTGCAGGACATGCCCTCAGACAAGCGCCGCAACCCTTGCAGAACTCCTCGAGCACTGAGTAGGTGAGGAGATCTTTGCATACACCTGCAGGACATCTCTTTTCGTTTATATGAGCTTCGTATTCGTGCCTGAAATATTTTATAGTGCTCAGGACCGGATTCGGTGCTGTCTGGCCAAGGCCGCAAAGAGAGGCCATTTTTATATCAACGCTCATCTCTTCAAGAAGTGCAATATCGCCTGGCTTGCCCTCACCCTTCGTAATCCGCTCCAGTATCTCAAGCAGTCTTTTGGTGCCGATCCTGCAGGGAACACACTTGCCGCAGGATTCCGCCCGGGTGAATTCAAGAAAAAACTTTGCGATATTCACCATGCAGTCAGTCTCATCGAGCACCACCATCCCGCCTGAACCGACGATCGATCCGACCTTTGCAAGTGACTCGAAGTCTACCGGGGTATCAAGCAAGTCAGCTGGGATACATCCCCCGGAAGGCCCGCCAGTCTGGACAGCCTTGAATTGCCTTCCGCCTTCAATACCTCCTCCGATGTCGTAGATGATCTCTCTCAGAGGTATGCCCATTGGGACTTCGATCAGGCCGGAGTTTTTGATCTTTCCAGTGATCGCAAAAACCTTGGTCCCCTTCGACTTCTCGGTGCCGAAGGAAGCGAACCACTCAGGGCCGTTCCGCATTATGTAGGGGACATTCGCAAGAGTTTCAACATTATTGATCACTGTCGGCTTTCCCCAGAGTCCCTGGTAAACAGGGAAGGGCGGCTTCGCTCGGGGCATGCCGCGCTGACCCTCTATTGATGCAATCAGGGCGGTCTCTTCTCCGCAGACGAACGCGCCCGCGCCAAGTTTAATCAATATATCAAAGTTGAAGGATGTACCCATAATTTCTTTGCCCAAGAAGTTCTCGGTACGTGCATCGTCAAGGGCCTTCTTCAGGCGCTCGACAGCCAGGGGATATTCTGCACGTATATAGACATACCCTTTGTCTGCGCCGATTGCATATGCCCCGATAATCATCCCCTCTATGACGGCATGAGGATTCCCCTCAATAACCGAACGGTCCATAAATGCCCCTGGATCTCCTTCGTCGGCATTGCAGATAAGGTATTTTGTTTTCGCGTCCTGCTTGCCTGCTATTTCCCATTTTGTACCTGTGGGAAAGCCGGCCCCGCCCCTTCCGCGCAGTCCGGACATCTTTATGGTCGAAATGACATCTTCAGGAGTCATGGAGGTCACGACCTTGCGTGCTGCGATATAACCGTTGACGGCAGCATAGGCGTTAATATCTTCAGGGTCTATATTGCCGCAGTCAGAAAGCACAACCTTCTGCTGCCTGTCATGGAAATTATGATAATCCTCTCCGACGGCCCATTCCAGTACAGGATTACTTTCGAGTATATGTTCCTTTACGATGCGCGGCACCATATCGGTCTTCACATGTTGATAGGTGACCTTGCTGTTGCCAATAATAACATCCACTAGGACGTCCTTTGCACACAATCCCCGGCATCCGACCTTTCCGGGAGAGCAGCGCTTTTCTATACTGGCAGCTATGCCTTCGGACGAAATCTCATTAAGAAATGCGTCGAGGACCTCGCCTCCACCGGCAGCTACTCCTCCTGTACCCATGCAGACTTTTACAGTGATGTTATGCATCATTACCCTTTGCACCTCTTATCGCCCTGACCTCTTTCAGGAGTCTGTCAGAAGTTGATTTCCCATAGACTTTTTTGTTGATTAAAAAAACCGGTGCTATACTGCAGGCACCGACACAATTGACCTTCTCAAGGGTAACGTCCATGTCCTCAGTGGTTTCCTGCCCTTCGGCAAGCCGAAGTTCCTGTCTGAGCCCGTTTATCAATCGCTCCGAGCCCTTCACATGACAGGCCGTTCCGCAGCACGCGGTGATAATATTCCTGCCGCGCGGGTTCAGATGGAACTGGGAGTAAAACGTAGCCACACCGAAGAATCGGCTCGGAGCTATGCCGAGCTCATCCGCAAAAAAATCAACCGCCTCTCTGGGGAGATATCCGAAGACCTCCTCGGTCTTCTGCAGCAGGTATATGATATTGGCCTCTTTCTTTTTGTAAGCCTCTAAAATACTCTTCAGTTTTTCTCTCATTGTTGTCGTCTCCAGATTGTATATAATATCATAAGAATATTTCTTTTTAATCTTTATGTTGCCTTAGAATTGGAATAAACAATACCTCACATACGTCCGAAGGCTTTTACCTCTTCCCTGCTTACTGTTTTTTTGAGTTCACGCGGATAACCGTCTTGACATTCCCCCGCGGGTTGAAGTCGCCGACCACCTCCAGATAACGTGGTTTCAGTTTCTTCATAAGGTCCGCGTATACCTTGTTTGTCACTTCCTCGTGCGAAATAGCCATATCCCTGAACGAGTTGAGATAGAGCTTGAGCGCCTTCAATTCCACAATGGTGTCGGCAGGGATATAGGTGATGACAATCGTTGCAAAATCAGGATAACCCGACCGGGGGCACAGNNGCTGAAAAAAAATTGCAAAGCCCTGCTTGACAAAGCCTTTTTTGTTGGTATAGATTATCGTCATACGTTAATTGAACAGAACAGTTCTTCATATGTAAGAATCCCGCATGGCTAGGCAAAAACCTTCGGGGCAAAAAATCCAAACGAAAACCCAAATGAGGAGTATGTTTTTATGGGAGCTATCTCGATTTCCGAACTCAAAGAAAAAACCATTGATGAGCTGACTGATATGGCAAAAGAACTGAAGGTAGAGGGCGCAAGCGGCTTGCGGAAACAGGATCTGATCTTCGCAATCCTGCAGGCCCAGGCAGAAAAAACCGGCAATGTCTTTTCTGCGGGCGTACTTGAAATCCTGCCTGACGGATTCGGGTTTCTGAGATCGCCGGACTACAGCTATCTTCCCGGGCCTGATGATATCTATGTCTCCCCTTCCCAGATCCGGCGGTTTAATCTCAGGACCGGGGACCTTGTGTCTGGTCAGGTACGGCCCCCGAAGGAGTCCGAGCGGTATTTTGCCCTGCTCAAGGTTGAGGCCATCAACCACGAATCACCTGATGAGAATGTTAAGAGACCTCTCTTTGATAATTTGATCCCCTATTATCCTACTGAGCGGATCAAGCTCGAATATGATCCGACCGATTATTCGACGCGGGTCATGGAATTCATCGCGCCGATCGGCATGGGCCAGAGAGGCATGATCGTTGCAGCCCCGCGGACCGGAAAAACCGTGCTGCTTCAGTCTATTGCCAAGGCTATCAAAAAGAACCATCGGGACATTCATCTGATCATCCTCCTTATCGACGAGCGTCCGGAAGAGGTGACCGATTGGAAGCGCCAGGTGTCTTCGGCAGAGATCATCGCGTCGACCTTTGACGAGCCGCCGCAGCGTCACTGCCAGGTTGCAGAGATGGTCATTGACCGGGCCAAGCGGTTGGTGGAGAGCAGGAAAAACGTCGTAATACTGCTCGACAGCATCACCCGGCTTGCACGCGCCTATAATGCGATTATGCCGGCCAGCGGCAAGGTGCTTTCGGGAGGTCTGGACTCAAATGCTCTGCAGAGGCCCAAGAGGTTCTTCGGTGCTGCACGTAATATTGAAACTGGCGGAAGCCTCACGATCCTTGCAACGGCGCTGGTGGATACCGGCAGCAGGATGGACGATGTTATATTCGAAGAATTCAAAGGCACCGGCAATATGGAACTTCATCTTGACCGGAAGCTGGTCGACAAGAGGATATTCCCAACCATCGACATCAACAGTTCGGGTACACGAAAAGAAGAACTCTTGGTCGACAAGGAAGTACTCTCCAGGATGTGGATACTCAGAAAAGTCCTTAATCCTCTCAGCACTGTCGAGAGCATGGAGTTTCTCCTCGGCAAACTGACCGGGACAAAGACAAACCGTGAGTTCCTGGATTTAATGAACAAATAGGCAGCAATGGAAAACAGGCGCAGGGCAAAACGGTTTCTTTATATCGGCGCCGTTGTCGGAGGCCTCCTCAGCCTTGCAGTCGCCCTGCTTATGGATTCCATGTATGCCGACTCCCTCCAGGGAACATGGCGCGATGCCATAGCAAAAGACCTGAATGCGTATTTAAAGCTGGGTATCTCCTCAGGAAGCGTTGTCGTTTATTTTTTATTCATGGTTATTCTGAGCATTCTTTCCGCATTCGGCGCATGTATGGGGCTCATATTTTCCTTCTTTTTGTATAAATTTTTCAGCCTCCTGGGATCAAAGTAACAGGATATGAGAGATTCGTCCTTCTTTTCAAAGTTTATCGAGGAAAACCATCAGCCCATTGTTTTGTTGCTCCTCCTTGTGTCGGTCATCGGAGGCATTGTCGGGTTCAGATACTACAAACATACAAAAGAGGACCCGGAGTTCTGCATGTCCTGTCATGTAATGCAGGATGCATTTAAGACCTGGCAAAAAAGCAAACATCGCGATTTTACCTGTCAGAAATGCCATGTTATGAGCCTGCTCGAACAGAACAAAATGCTCATCTCGTATGTGGTAAAGGGCCACGACGGCAGTACCAGCCAGACTCATGGCCGCATATCGCCATGGGATACCTGCAGGTCATGCCACTTATCTGAAGTATCGCAGGGGTCGTTGACCCTGAACAATTCTTACGGCCATGCAAAGCATGTATTTATGCAGAAGATAAACTGCAGCAAATGCCATAACGGGACATCCCACAGGTTCGCCCCGAATGAACAGGCATGCTCAGAATGCCATAAGGACAAGGTGATCCACGGGATGGCAATGGAAGGCATGACCTGCCTGAAATGCCACAGCTACAGCGAAAAAGAACCGAAGATGATCAACCCCGAAAAGTGCATGTCCTGCCATAAGAATATCCCTGCAAAAGGGGTAATGGCAGCGCTGAAATGCTTTGACTGCCACCACCCTCACGGAAAGATCAAACCGTCAAGTCAGGACTGCCTGAAGACCTGCCACGGTAATGAAGCGCAGGTTGGTCAGCATAATCTCCACATGATGAAGACAAAAATGAATTGCCTCGACTGTCATAAGGCCCACAAGTGGACCGTAGGCAAGAAAGAGGCCGCTAACCTCTGTAACCGTTGCCACAAATTAAAAGACCCGGCAACGTTTATCTATTAAAAGAAAAGGACCGGTGGTTCCCCTAGGCGGTCAACAAAGGTGTTGAAAGAAATGGTGATTCCGTTGTAAAAACAGCTGGTTACAATCAGTATTTCTTCGGGAAATATCTTTTCTTTTAAAAAATGACGTAACCCCTTGTAAACACGTGCGATATAAAAATATCACCAGCACCTTTGTTGACCACCTAGGTAGTTCCCGCCCTTTTCCTGAGTTTTGGTGTTTATACAGACCGGATCAGGAATCAGCCCCAGCGTCCGCTATCCTGTTAAAGACAATCCTGTCATTCTCATAATCGACCTCGACCACATTGCCATCCGTAAAGGTGCCTTCGAGAATCTTTCTGGCCAGCTCATTCAGAACCTCCTTTTGAAGGACCCTTTTTAACGGACGTGCCCCATAGACAGGGTCGAAGCCGATTGAACCGAAATATTCCTTTGCCCGGTCGGTCAGGACCAGGTCAATATTTTTCTCTTTGATATAGCGCTTCATCCTGCTCACCTGGATATCGACAATTTTTTTGAGGATATCCCTAGTAAGAGGGTTAAAAGTAATGATCTCGTCAACACGGTTCAGGAACTCCGGCCTGAAAAACTTCTTGAGGTCTTCCATCACCTTTTCCCTGTAGCCGGAAGACGAATTGTCCACCCAGTATGCAGAGGGGTTCTTCTCCTGCTCTGCCAGCATCTCCTGGATATGCACACTGCCGATATTAGAGGTCATGATGACAACCGTATTTCTGAAGTCAACGGTCTTGCCGTGGCTGTCGGTAAGCCTCCCGTCGTCCAATAGCTGCAGCAGAAGATTGAAGACTTCAGGATGCGCCTTCTCGACCTCATCGAAGAGTATAACGGAATAAGGCTTTCTTCTTACAGCCTCTGTCAACTGACCGCCTTCTTCATAGCCGACATATCCCGGAGGGGCCCCTATCAGCCTTGAGACCGTATGCCGCTCCTGATACTCTGACATGTCGATCCTGATCATCGCGCTCTCATCGTCGAACAGGAATTCTGCCAGCGCCCGCGCAAGCTCTGTCTTCCCTACGCCTGTCGGTCCAAGGAAAATAAAGGATCCGATCGGTCTGTTCGGGTCCTGTATGCCTGCCCGTGCCCGCCGCACGGCATTCGCCACCGCTTCGATCGCCTCATCCTGACCGACGACGCGGAGCCTCAGCCGATCGTCCATCTGAAGCAGCTTCTGGATTTCACCTTCGAGCATGCGGGATACAGGGATGTTGGTCCATTTCGAAACTACATCTGCAATATCCTCTTCATCCACCTCTTCCTTCAGCATCTTTCGCGTGTGCTGAACATCGAGAAGCCGCGTATTTTCTGCCTCAAGTGCCTTCTGAAGTTCGAGCATATTGCCGTAGCGCAGCTCAGCTGCTTTTGCAAGATCGCCTTCACGCTCGGCCTTTTCTGAGTCGGTTTTTGTCTGCTCCATCCGGCCTTTTAAATCGCGGATCTTCGCGATCACCTCTTTTTCTCTCAGCCACTGGGCCCTTAGCTGATCACGCCCGGACTGGAGTTCAGCCATCTCTTTGCCAAGCTTCCCGAGCTTGTCCTTTGATTCTTTGGAATTTTCGCGCATCACTCCCTGTTTTTCTATCTCAAGCTGCCGGATCCTCCTCTCGACCTCATCAAGTTCAACCGGCATGCTGTCTATTTCCATCCTCAGCTTCGAAGCGGCTTCGTCGATCAGATCGATCGCCTTGTCCGGCAGAAAACGGTCGGTTATGTAGCGATGCGAAAGCACCGCCGCGGATATCAGGGCAGCGTCCTTGATCTTGACGCCGTGATGCACCTCATATTTCTCTTTCAGACCGCGCAGGATCGAGATCGTGTCCTCTACGCTCGGCTCCTTGATCAACACCGGCTGGAACCGTCGTTCAAGCGCCGGATCCTTCTCTATATATTTTCTGAACTCACCTATAGTAGTCGCGCCGACACAGCGGAGCTCTCCTCGTGCAAGGGCTGGCTTCAGCATGTTTGACGCATCAACCGCACCTTCGGCCGCACCGGCACCGACCAGCGTATGCAGCTCATCGATAAAAAGGATAACCTTGCCTTCAGACTCCTCGACTTCTTTTATGACGGCCTTCAGTCTGTCCTCAAATTCTCCCCTGAACTTCGCTCCGGCAATCAGGGACCCCATGTCCAGGGCAACCACTTTTTTATCTTTCAGTGTCTCAGGGACATCGCCGGCAACGATCCTCTGGGCAAGTCCCTCGGCAATGGCCGTCTTGCCGACGCCAGGATCGCCGATCAGAACCGGGTTGTTTTTTGTCCTTCTGGAGAGGACCTGAATGATCCTCCTGATCTCTTCGTCGCGACCGATGACCGGATCAAGCTTACCTTTTGAAGCCAGTTCCGTCAGGTCCTTGCTGAACTTCTTCAATGCCTGATATTTTTCCTCGGGATTCTGATCAGTCACCCGCTGCGTTCCCCTGATCTCGCGCATCGCCGTGAGGATCCGATCCTGGTCCGCCCCGTTTTTCTTCAGGAGATCGGATGCATAGCCGGAGCTACCGACAATGGCCATCAGCAGATGCTCGACGCTGACATACTCGTCCTTAAGATGTTCAGCCTGCTCCCGTGCCTTTTCAAGCACCTCTTTTAGCCGGGGTGTTACATAGATCTGGCCAACTGCCGTCGAGCCAAGTACCTTCGGCAACCGGTCCAGATGCTCCTCAAGATCTTTCCTGAGTATAGCGGTATTGACACCGATACGCTTTATGATCTGGGCCACAACGCCCTCTTCATCTTCCAGCAGCGACCAGAGGAGGTGTTCAACATCAATCTGCTGATGGCCCCTCTTCTCTGCGAGCCTCTGCGAGTTTTGTATCGCCTCCTGGCTTTTTACGGTGAATTTATCCATTGTTATTCCTCCTTAATCTTCTTTTAATGCCCTGCTTAGCCGCTCCCGAAAGTCTGCCCGGGTATCATCCTCAAGGAACTGCATCATCTCTTCCAGTTCATTCTGCATCGCTGCCATACGACGGCGCAGCCGAAGGATAATATCCACCCCCGCCCTGTTTACGCCGAGCTCACGCGTCAACTGCAGAATAAAATTCAACCGCTCAACATCGCTTTCTGAGTAGAGCCGTTGTGTTCTCCTCCGGAGCGGATGGATCAGTCCTTCTCTTTCATACAGTCGTAGCGTCTGCGGATGAACATCAAGCATTTCGCAGACAACGCTGATAAGGTAGATTGGTTTTGTCCTGTCCTTTTCTTTTTTATTCATGGTCTTTCACCATCCCTTTTCTTGGTGACTCTTTATAAAGCGCCTCTATTTCCTGAATGACCGCTCGGGACTTTTCCGGGATCCCACGGGGGACAACAATTTTGATCGTCACAAACTGATCGCCCCTGTGGCCTGTTTTGGTCGCCGGGAGCCCCTTGCCAGAAAGTTTGAACTTTTGACCGCTCTGTGTCCCGGAAGGAAGCGTCATGGCAGCGACACCATCAATGGTCGGGACCTCGATCCGCGCCCCCAACGCCGCCTCGCCAAACGTGACCGGCAGCTCAATTAACAAATTATCATCCTTTCGCGTAAAGAGATGGTGGGGTCGGACCGCAATCTCAATGTAGAGGTCACCGCGTTGTCCCCCAGACTGGCTGCCCTCACCCATTCCTTTCAGTTTTATCTTTGATCCGGTATCAGCACCTGCAGGTATCTTCACTTTGAGCGATTCTGTATGCTTGATGCTGCCCATGCTATTGCAGGCTTTACAGGCTTTAGTAATCTTGCGGCCGGTGCCGTTGCAGGCTTGGCAGTGTTGTGACGTCTTGAAAAATCCCTTTGAACTCGATATGTTACCAGTCCCCTTGCAGGTTTCGCACTGCTGATACGTCTCCGCCCCGGTCCCCTTGCAGGTCTTACATTCAACCTCGCGGTTAAAGGTAATCGGCCTAGTGACACCTGAAAAAGCCTCTTCGAGCGAAAGGTCCAGCCCCATAACCAAGTCATGCCCCTTCAGGTCTGCCTGTTGCGGCCTGCCGCTTGCACCCAAGATATCTGAAAAAATATCGCCAAAGCCTCCGAAGTCAAAATGGTCGCCTGAGGTGTAGGCCCTGTAATCAAAACCCGGTCCACCGGCGCCACCGGTACCGAAAGGGGTCTTTCCGAACTGATCATATTCAGCCCGCTTCTTTTCGTCGTTCAGTACTTCATAGGCCTCAGTCAACTCCTTGAACTTATTTTCTGATGCCTTGTCACCGGGATTCAGATCCGGATGATATTTTCGTGCAAGCTTTCTGTAGGCCTTCTTCAGCTCATCCTGAGACGCCTTCTTATCAACCCCGAGTATCTCATAATAATCTTTTGCCGATGGAGCCATGTCTCCTCCTTGTGTGTATTGCCTATCATATTACTTTAGTATTGTCTTGTCAAGTTAGTTGCGGCAGATGAAACAGGAGTAATGAGAAACATATCAGCAGGAAAAGGGATGGGGAGAATCCTAATTCGATATCAAATCGACCACGAAATCGAAAGAACAGCGTGAGAGCAGCGTGTAAACGGATTCAGCGGCGTATTGCGACAGTGCTTCGCATATTCGGCTTTAGCGGCAGCATCGGAAAGTGAGCGTACCATGCTGTCTCGCTGTTCACAATTAAGTTGATGGCGGTTGCAAAAGAGGGATCAGTAAACCTGGAAGAGCTTCAGAAAGAATTTGATAAAGGGCATGATGAAGAGGTTTGCTGCTCCCGAGTAGATCAGCACCAGGACGATAATAAAGCCGAACGGCTCGATCCTGCTGAATAACATCGCCTGTTTTTGGGGAAGCAGCCCGGTCAGTACCCGCCCCCCGTCGAGCGGCGGAATCGGGATCATGTTAAAAACCGCAAGCACTACGTTGATAACAATGCTGGCGGTCGCTATCAGGAACATGGGCCTGAGAACTGTTTCCGTCACTGTTGCCGGCATGACTGTCGAAAGCGGAACAATGGCGAGTTTCAATATGAGCGTGCTGATAAATGCGAGCAGAATGTTCGTAACAGGGCCTGCAGCAGCGGAAAGCGCCATCCCCTTGCGCGGATTCTGAAAGTTTCTCGGGTCGATCGGGACCGGCTTTGCGTAGCCGAAAACAAACTGGCCGTTGGTCAGGAAGTACATCATCAGAGGAAGAATTATTGTGCCGAAGGGGTCTATGTGCACAAGCGGGTTGAGCGTCAATCGTCCCGCAAACTTGGCAGTCTGATCACCAAGCTTATATGCAATAAACCCATGTGAGACCTCATGAAAGGTTATCGCGACAAGGATCGCAGGAGCAGAAATAAGAAGGCGCATCAGGACATCTGTATTTAATCCTTCCATTACCGGTACCTTTCTGTGAGCAGCACTCTATGGTCAGCCCTAAATCGGATTAAGGATCTCGTCGATCACCTTTCTGGCAAGAACCAGAGGATCGATAAACGTGTTCTCCATATCGCTGTCAAGATCTCTTTTGTTCGAGAGGAATGTAATCCTATCCTGCATCCTTTCGCGAAGGAAGTTCAGATAATCAGGCGTGCGTGTCGGCTTATACTTCTTTTCATAGTCAGGGCCGAATAATTCATTGCCGTTCTTCGGCAACGACAATCCTGCAAAGGCCTTCCAGTCCCGCCACTCGATAGTTCCCCGATTGAGTTCAGTAACAATCTTCAGCGAAATCTCCTTAGGGATATCAATAAGGCCAGAAGGAAGACCAAAGGCATGTGTATTCATAATATAACACTCGGTCCCCAGCTTGAAGAGCTTCAGGAACTGCAGGCAGTCTACAGTCAGCGGATGGACCCGGAACGGATTGGCAAAAGGTTCAATGACCAGTTTTTCAAGCTCCCTGGCGTCGACATTCTCAACGCCCCTTGCCCTCAGAGTACTCAGCGACGCGCCCATGGCAACAGCAAGGGCAACGTCATTCACCCGGCAGATCGGCGGGATGCTGGTGTCCTTCTGAAGCCAGACGACCTTGCCCGGGCGCTCACAGTGGTCCTTATGATTAAACATGTCCCTCGACTTCAGACAGCGACCGTTGTCGTTTCGTATATCCTCACATACCATCTTCACCTTGCCGTCCGGAAGCATGGTCGTACCGACATTTTGTGCTGAAAAGAAATATTTTATGACGGGATCGTCAAACCCTACCGCATCTGTCTTGTCAAAAAGGCTTGGTTCAAGGGCAATAGTATAGTTATGCTCAAGATCGATCAGGAACGCATCGTCATGGATGACTGTCACCTTCTCGCTCTTCTTCAGTGTACCGCCGTGGTCGTGGCTGTTCGTCAGGGATGATTTGCCTGACCCGGAAAGACCGAAAAAAGCCAGTGGCTGTTTGTTCCCGATCTTCTTGATGCCGCCGTGGCAGGCTACCATATTTTGCCTGACTCCCATTGTCCATGCAAGAGTGAGAGTCCCCTTCTTCCTCTCACCAAAATACCTGAGGCCGAGGATGGCGATACAGTTCTGAGCCTCGTCGATAATAACAAGGCCATTCGGGAAATCAGAATTTGACCATTCGGGATCTGCAAACACTAATATGTCCGGCTCGTCAAGCTGACGGGATTTCCTATAAAGATCGGTCCAGGGCTTCATCCAAGGTGAAAAATTGATCCCCCAGTCGAGCATGTTCTTGGCGTCGGTCTCGGGGCTGAGCAGATGGGCCTTGACCATAAAATCAGGATGAAGTCCCACGATGCCTTCGAGCCAGAGACCGGGCCGCCGGTTGAAATTATAAAGCGCCTCACCAAGAAGTCCAAGATACTTGTCCCTGTCCTTGCCCATCTCCCGGACAAGACGCCGTGCGCGCGCGGTGCGACCGACGATTCCGCCATCATTCGAGATCAGAACCATCGCACCCTTCGGAAGCTTGAACTGTTCAGGCTTATGCATGGGATGAGAGGTAACAACCACTTCCGGCTGCTTTGTCGCAAGCTTGTATAGCTCTGCCATAGTCGTCTTCCTGACCGAGTTGGCATGGAAGCCGCCTTCGATAAAAGCTCTCCATGGGGATGCAGCTATCTCGTGTTTCGTTGACATATCTTCCCTCGATACATAGAGTATTTAATTTAACGTCAGTTGCAGTTGTATAGTATCGTAAATTCAGCCCCGGGAAGTCAAATACCCCGGGACTGCAGTTCGCGTCGGCTGAATAAACTGCAACAACACAGAGCAACATCGCGACGCACCTTTTCAAACAGCGTTGGAGCGCGAGATGACCCACATCTTATCAGGTAGATACTTAATAATAAACAAGTAGAGCGATTTTGTCGCATTATAGTATATAATTACTTCTTAGTGACTATGTCCTCGGTCGTTGTCATACCTGCTCGATACGGCTCAACCCGATTTCCGGGGAAGCCTCTTGCACCCCTGAAGGGCATCTCGATCATCCGACATGTATACCAGAATTCCCTCCGCTCAAAATATGCTGCAGATGTCATCGTCGCAACTGATCACGCCCTTATTTTTGATGAGGTTATCTCCTTTGGCGGTATTGCAGTCATGACCGCGCCTGATCATGCCTCAGGCACTGACCGGATAGCCGAGGCCCTGCGATTACTCGACAGGGAATATGATATAATTGTGAATGTTCAAGGTGATGAACCGCTGATACAGCCGGAGATGATAGATTCTGTCATATCTATCCTTAAGGATGAGACCGCTGCCATTGGCACTCTCGTCAGGAGAATCGAGAACCCTGATGATATTTTTGACGCTAATATCGTCAAGGCTGTTTTTGACGAACACGGGTATGCCCTCTATTTTTCAAGAGCGCCCATCCCTTTTCACCGGGATGAATGGGGAAAAAAATCCGACAGAGTCACCGGACCAGGGGACAGGTCAGCACCGGCTTTATCTGATTGTTATAAACATATCGGTATCTATAGTTACCGCAGAGACGCCCTGCTCAGGCTGACATCCCTTCCGCCGTCACGGTTGGAGCAGATTGAAAAACTGGAGCAGTTGCGTGCACTCGAACATGGATTGAAGATAAAGGTCCGGGAGACGGACTTCGAGACTTTCGGAGTCGACACCCCTGAAGACCTGGAAAGGATAGAGAAATGTCTAAATATATCTTTGTAACCGGCGGAGTTTTGTCATCACTCGGCAAGGGGATTGCTGCAGCCTCGATCGGGGCACTGCTTGAGGCAAGCGGCCTCAAGGTGACGATCCAGAAGCTTGACCCGTATATAAATGTTGATCCCGGGACATTAAGCCCGTTCCAGCATGGCGAAGTATTCGTGACTGACGACGGCGCTGAAACAGACCTTGACCTTGGACACTATGAGCGGTTCACCCATATTCGAACATTGCAGGGCAACAACTTTACAACCGGCAGGATCTACTATAACGTGATCTCGAAAGAGCGGCGAGGCGATTATCTCGGCGAGACAGTGCAGGTTATACCGCATATTACCGATGAGATCAAACAGGCAATCAAGTCGGTCAGCAAAGACTGTGATGTCGTACTGGTTGAGATCGGTGGTACGATCGGCGATATCGAGAGCCTGCCCTTCCTGGAGGCAATCAGGCAAATGCGGTACGACGTCGGGCGAGAAAATGTCCTGTACATCCATTTGACCCTGCTCCCCTTCATAAAGACTTCGGGCGAGCTGAAGACCAAACCGACACAGCACAGTGTCAGAGAGATCCGGGCTATCGGCATACAGCCTGACCTGCTCTTGTGCCGGACCGACCGTATGCTCACGCCGGAGGCAAAAAAGAAGATCGCGATACACTGCAACCTTGACGGAGATTCGGTCATCAATGCGATCGATGTTGACACGATCTACGAAGTGCCTCTTTCCCTCCAGGCAGAAGGGCTCGACCAGCAGATCACAAAAAAGCTGAATCTGCCTGCCCGTCAGGCGGATATGGCCCCTTGGCAGGAGATCGTCAGGAAGATCAAGGAACCAAAGCATGAGGTAAGCATCGCGATCGTCGGAAAGTATATTGGACTAAAGGATGCATACAAGAGCCTTACGGAGGCCCTGATCCATGGTGGCATCGCTAATGACTGCAGGGTGACCCTCGAGTGGATCGACTCTGAAGAGGTGGAGGTGCACGGCCCTGACCGGTATCTTTCAGATGTTGATGGTATCCTTGTCCCAGGAGGCTTCGGCTACCGGGGGATTGAAGGGAAGATCAGTTCAATCACCTATGCCCGCGAAAAGAAGATCCCCTATTTCGGGATATGTCTCGGGATGCAGTGTGCTGTTATCGAATTCGCGCGGAATGTCTGCGGACTGAAGGCGAACAGTTCGGAATTTGATATCAACACCCCGGCACCGGTCATCTATCTAATGGAGAAGTGGTTTGATTTCAGAAAGAACAGGCTTGAAGAGCGGAACGAACTAACGCATAAAGGCGGAACGATGCGTCTCGGCGCCTACCCCTGTCTGCTTGAAAAAGAAAGCCTTGCGTTTGCAGCCTATGGAGAAAACGAGCTGTCCGAACGTCATCGCCATCGCTATGAATTCAATAACTCCTTCCGGGATACGATCAGGAGCCATGGCATGAAGATAAGCGGAACGAGCCCCGATGGCGAACTCGTCGAGATCATCGAGCTGACAAACCATCCCTGGTTCCTGGGATGCCAGTTTCATCCCGAGTTCAAGTCGCGGCCGACCGAACCGCATCCGCTCTTCAGGGCGTTCATCGGTGCTGCACTGCAGGAAAAGCACTCGCTCTTTCCTGATATGGAAGATGGCCATAACCATTAAAAGCATCCCTGTCGGCAGCGGCGACATGCCGCTCATCATTGCCGGTCCGTGCGTCATTGAGGACGCCGGGATAACGCTCTACACAGCTAAAAGACTCAGGGAGATCTGCCGTAGCCTCGGCCTTCCGCTCGTCTTCAAAAGCTCGTTTGACAAGGCAAACAGGTCTTCGATCGCCTCCTTCAGGGGACCGGGAATGCATAAGGGGCTTCAGATACTTTCGGACATACAATCAACACTGGGCCTCCCTGTTCTCTCTGACATCCACGCAGTCAATGAGGTCGGGCCTGCTGCAGAGGTGCTTGATGTACTCCAAATCCCGGCATTCCTCTGCCGGCAGACAGACCTAATCATTGCAGCTTCCCGCACAGGCCGGCCAGTCAACATCAAGAAGGGACAATTCCTTGCCCCTTGGGACATGAGCAATATTATCGACAAGTTCGTCTCTACAGGAAATAGGGATTTAATGCTGACCGAGCGGGGGAGCTCATTCGGCTACAACAATCTCGTCGTCGACTTCAGGAGCTTTCCGATTATGCGTTCGTTCGGCTTCCCGGTCATATTTGATGTGACCCATAGCCTTCAGCTTCCCGGAGGGCAGGGGAGCAGTTCCGGAGGCCAGCGCACATTCGCCGGCCCTTTTATGAGGGCCGCTGCTGCAATCGGTGTTGACGGGTTTTTTATTGAAGTGCATCCCGAACCAGAGAAAGCTCTCTGTGATGGACTTAATATGGTCCGGCTTGAGGACCTTCCGGCGATGCTTCAGTCCGTTGTAACGATCGTTAATGCATTAAAAACACCGGGGGCGCCTCATGAATAACTGCAGAAATGTCGATCAACGAAAATATATACAGAGAACCTGTTTATTTTTACTTTTGAATAGCCTGATATCCATTGCTCTCCTATACGCGGCAGCTGGTCCAGCCAGGGCCGAAACGCAGCAGGATGCATCGCCGTCTTTTACGAATAAGGATCTGGAACCATACAGGCCACCGGCAGCGGCCGAAACGGACTCACGGAGCGCTGTTGGCGCATCAGCTAAGATATCAAAAGATCATACTGCGGAAAAGCGGCAGAAGGCAGAGGAAATTGCCGGTAAAAAAGATCAGGAGTACTGGTGCAAGAAAGGCCGGCAGGTTAATAAAAGCCTGACCCTAGCAAAAGATGAGGTAGATGAACTTACAGCTCGACTTCATGAGCTTGAGACAACTGAAGCGCAGGTCATCGGAAAAAGGAAATCAAGCCTGGAAAAACAGCGTAACAAAGCCGGCAGGAACCTGAAAGCAGCCACCAAGCGTCTCAGGGAGCGTCAGGAGACTCTGGCGGAACTTGAGCATGATGCATACCGGAACAACATCCCTCCCGGATGGCTGCACTGCCAGCATGAATAGCGGGAAAATGCGATCTGTGAGTATGATTGATATTGCAAAAAAAGTCCTGAAGACTGAGGCTGATGCTGTCCTCGGCCTCATTGAAAAGCTTGACGAGAGTTTCGAAAGAGCAGTCGGGCTCATCTTCAGCAGTCCGGGCAAGGTCATTGTTACCGGGATGGGCAAATCCGGACTGATTGGCAAAAAAATCGCTGCAACACTCGCCTCAACCGGAACGTCTGCTTTTTTCATGCATCCGGCTGAAGCGAGCCACGGGGACCTGGGGATGGTTACAGCTGAAGACGTTGTCGTCGCGATCTCAAACAGCGGAGAGACGGATGAGCTGACCGGGCTTATCCCTTTTCTGAAAAGGTTTGACGTAAAGCTCATAGTGATGACCGGCAACGGTTCCTCAACCCTGGCAAAGGCATCTGACGTCAGCCTCGATGTCTCGGTTGCCGAAGAGGCCTGTCCTCTCGGCATTGTCCCAACAGCATCTACAACAGCGTGCCTTGCAATGGGCGATGCCCTGGCAGTTGCCCTTTTGATCAAGCGGGGCTTTGACGAAACAGACTTTGCCTCCTTCCATCCAAGCGGAAGCCTCGGCAAGAAATTGTTCATCAAGGTGAAGGATCTGATGCATTCGGGGGACTCGCTCCCGCTTCTTTCCCCGGAAACGGCCATGACCACCGCGGTCATTACTGTTTCGTCGGGTCGCCTTGGTGTTGCGCTTGTCGCTGATACGAACATGAGACTACTGGGCGTGATTACTGACGGCGATATCCGCAGGGGTATCGAAAAATGGGGCAAGGGTTTTTTTGATCTGACTGCTGCTGATGTCATGAGCAACAATCCACGAACCATTCCAGCAGACGAACTCGCGGCAAAGGCGCTTTCGATCATGGAACACTATTCAATCACCATCCTTATCGTTTCTGGCGAAGAGCGCTGCATTGAGGGAATCATCCACTTGCATGATATTCTGAAAAAAGGAATTGTATAGCAGCATGAAGAGCGCTGAAATCATACGGAGAGCAAAAAAAATAAAGCTTCTTGCCCTTGATGTCGACGGCGTAATGACTGATGGCAGTATCATTCTTGACAATGACGGCAATGAATACAAGGCCTTTTATGTTCGGGATGGTCATGGCATCAGAATGCTTCTTGAGGCCGGGATCACGGTTGCCATAATAACCGGCCGCTCCTCAAAGCTGGTCGTACGTCGCGCTGCAGAACTTGGTATCACCGAGGTATTCCAAAAGTGCTTTGACAAAAGATTGGCTTTTAAAAAACTCCTAGAAAAGTACGCGCTTGAGGACACCGAGGTTGCCTATGTCGGTGATGATGTCGTCGACCTGCCAATCATGAAGCAGGTGGGTCTGCCTGTTGCAGTTGCTGATGCAGCCGAAGAAGTAAAGAGGATAGCCTGCATGACCACGAATAACCGGGGGGGGAGAGGAGCAATCCGCGAGGTCACTGACCTCATCCTCAAGGCAAAGGGTCTCTGGAAAGATCGGCTGAGTGAGTACCTTACGGCTTAATCTTCCGACGGCGCTTACATTGAGCAGGATCGTTCTGATCCCGGTCTTTGTCCTCATGGTCTATCACCATCCTATCCTCGGTGCCCTGGTTTTCGGGATAGCCTCTGTGACCGACTTTCTGGATGGATATCTTGCGCGTCGCTCCGGCCAGATAACAACATTTGGTATCATTATGGACCCGATTGCAGACAAGTTTCTGGTTATCTCAGCCCTGATTGTTCTGGTGGATATGGAGCGGCTGTCCGCTTGGATAGCGATCATTCTCATCGTCCGTGACTTTCTGATAACCGCGCTCAGGGTAGTTGCCCTTTCAAAGGATATCGTGATTCCTGCCGAACTTGGCGGAAAACTTAAAACCGGCGCACAGATTACCGGCATACTCTGCATAATTCTCATGGGAACCATATTCGACCACTTTCCTTTTGACCTCTATGACATTGGCCTGGTCTTTATCTGGCTCGCACTCTTCCTGTCCGTGTTCTCAGGAGTTCAGTATACAGTCGCCTTTTGGAGAAGAATCTGAAGATAGTTATCCTCCCAATCATTGCTTTCTGCCTAGGGTCAATCCCCTTCGGACTACTCATTGCAAAGGCAAGGGGAGTTGATCTTCAGAAGACAGGGAGCCGTAATATCGGCGCTACAAATGTTTTGAGAACCATGGGGAAACTGCCGGCTCTCCTGACTCTAATTGGTGATATCGCAAAAGGGGCCTTCGTCGTGTGGATAGCGCAGTATTACGGGCTTGATGTCTTTTGGATTGGTATTGCGGGGTTTTTTGCAGTGGCAGGCCACGTCTTTTCGGTCTTTCTGCGTTTCAGGGGAGGAAAAGGTGTTGCTACGGCGCTCGGGGTTCTTTTGATTTATTCTCCACAAACATGCCTGTTTACTATTATAATATGGGCTATGACGGTTGCTGTCACCCGATATTCTTCTTTGGGGGCCCTGATCTCATTCGCCCTTCTTCCGCTCAGCATTGTTCTTCTGGATTCGCAGAAGAAACTGCCGTTTGCCCTGATCGTCTTCCTTCTGATAGCAGTAAAGCATAAAGATAATTTCCATCGATTGATCTCCGGAACTGAGTTCAGGATCGGACAGAGACAATGAAGCGGCTCTTTCTCGTCATGGTCATCTTCGCCTTTCTTGTTCCTGCAGCAGGGGGAGATGATTTCTATAACAGTCAGTTGAACAAAGGGATTCAGAATTCGGACTCCTATGCCTATCTCCTTATGGGAAAGGCGGACCAGAATACAAAAGATGCGCTGAACATACTGAACCAAGCGCGCATTTATTCTCCGGATCTCCCGTCGATACATTTTAATCTCGCCCGAAAAAGCTTTTCATTGTTCGGATTTGGGTTCGGTCTTGGGCCCGGCTCGAGGCCGGGTTCCGGACTGCTGGAGAGCGTAGATCACCTCGTCGACGGCTTTAACGCATACTCAAGAAACTTCTGGTGGTCGTTCACCCTGTCCGGCGCTTTCTATTTCAGCTTTCTTCTTTCCTGTATCCTGTCCTATGCCGTGCTCATAGCTGTAAGACTACCCCTCGATATTCCGTTGATCACCCACGATCTTCAGGAAAGCCCTGAGCGGGCACTCGGCCTGATCATTCTCATGCTGCTCTCAATCATAAGCCCTCTTTGTCTCCTTGCGGTCATCCTGCTCCTAATCGGACTCTATATGCGCAAAACAGATCGTAATGTGGTATATGTATTTTTGATATTTCTGCTGTTTCTGCCCCTGCTTGTTGCTACTGCGTCGATGTATATCAGTGTCCCTGCTTCAGGAACCATAAAGGCTGTCGTGCAGACGAATGAACTGAAAGGCAACGACTATGCAGTGGCGAACCTGGGCAAAAGCACGGGGGACACTGAACGCTTCTCATATGCACTCGCGCTGAAAAGGGAAGGATTTTATCGGGAGGCAATCTCCATCTATGCCGAGCTGTCTGCAAAAGCACCTGATGCCCGGGTGCTAGTCAACCTTGGCAATTGTTATGTGGGACTCTATAACTTTGATGAAAAAAATAAAAGCAATCTTGACGATGCAGTGAAGTACTACAACCAAGCGATAAGTGCAAGGCCCCTGACATCGGCATATTATAATCTCTCGCAGGTCGAAAGAGAGCTGCTCGAATTTGCGAAGGGAGCCGAATATTTCAGGGCAGCCCTGAACAGTGACCGTGCGGCGGTTACCCGCTACCGATCCATATCAGACAGACAGGTTAACCGCTTCGTAATCGATGAGATGCTGTCGATAAGTGAGCAGTGGGAGTATGCAACAAGAAAAGCGAAAAGAGGGTACACCTTCGGACTGACCATTCTGCCGCCGCCAATAATCTCTCTCATTGCCGCAGCCCTTCTCGCGGTGTTTTTCATTCTCCCGGACCGTCTCGGGCACATTGCGTACCGGTGCAGAAAATGTGGCAATGTACTCTGCAATCATTGCGAACGTGAACTGGTCATCGGCCAGATATGCTCCCAGTGTTACGGATCGCTCTTAAAACTAGCAGAGCTTGATGTCAAAGAACGGGTAGCCAGAATTCTTTCTATCTATGACGCACAGAATAAAAGAAGGGATATCCTGAAGGTTCTGTCTTTTATTCTTCCGGGAACTTCCCATATCTATGCCGGGAAGATTTTGTTCGGACTTCTTATGCTCTGGCCATTTCTGTTCTGCCTGGTCTTTCCGTTTGTCAGTGCCTTCTTTTTTCCGGGCAGCATTCTTATAAAACATACTGTCGTCAGTCTTGCAATGGCCGTGCTTGCCTTTTTCATTTATGGCATATCAAATAGTATCACGAGACGAGGAATTGCAAAGGGATGGCTTTAGAAGGATCATTAACAGATTTTGGTCTGGCTGATATACTTCAGCTGATTTACTTCCAGCGAAAGACCGGGGTGCTGACGCTTACGGGAAGAATGGACCGCATACGACTCCTTTTTGTGGAAGGCAAGATCACCGGAGCTGAATCAAAGCGGCGAACCGACGACAACCGTCTGGGAAAAATACTCCTGAAAAAAGGGTTTATTAAGGAGGATGACCTGCAGGCGATCCTGGAAGAGCAGAAGAAAACCGACGCTAAAATTGGCATTTTGCTTATCAGAAAAGGTCTTGTTGAGCAGGCAATTATCCACGAAATTCTCACAAGCCAGATAAGCGAAACCGTTATACAACTCTTCGGCTGGAAACAGGGCACATATGAATTTACTGCTCAGGGAATCCCCCTGGATAAGGAGCTTGATCTTTCTCTGGATACGCAACAACTTCTCATGGACGGTCTCCGTATCGTCGATGAATGGACTTTAATCAAAGGAAAAATAGCCTTCGATACTCTCTTCAACAGGACTAATGCCGAGGACATGCAACTGAATGAAGACGAAAAAGAGATCCTCAGTTATGTCGACGGGGAAAATGATGTGAGCACGATCATCGACCTTGCCGGAAGGGATAATTTTCTGGTATCCAAAACCCTGCTGTCCCTGCTCGACAAGGGGATTATTGAAATAATTGAGCCGGTCATTGTGAGCGATGAGATAGACGCTCTGGATGTAGCAGACAGGTGGAATCTTATTAAGTATCTAACACCAGGCGCAATGCTGATTTCGTTGCTGCTGTCTGTTGTCGCTATGTTGCTACAGCCGCAGGGTGCATATTACCGGGAGTATAGGGCCTCAGTTAAGATCGGAGAACTGCGAGCGGGGATCGAGACATACAAAATTGAGCATGGCACATACCCGGCAGTGCTGGATGCAATCAGCGTCTCAAGAGACCCATGGCAAAGGCCGTATATATACCGTGTAGCTGATCAGTCGTTTATCCTCTTAAGTCTGGGTGCGGACGGCAAGGAAGGAACTGCCGATGATGTCTACTGAAAGCTCTCGGCCCGGCAAAGCAGTTGTTCTGTTAAGCGGCGGACTCGATTCATCAACCGTACTCGCCATGGCGAGGGCAGAAGGATACAATACATATGCGATAAGTTTTGATTACCATCAGCGGCATCGTATTGAGCTTGAGGCGGCTAAAATGGTTGCTGCCCGTCTTGGTGTACAAAAGCACCTCGTTGTATCGTTCAATCTCAGCGCAATTGGCGGCTCCGCACTCACCACTGACATTGCGGTCCCCAAACACGGGGACGAAAGTGCGGAAACAGACCTTAGCAACGCAACTGAGAAAACCGGAGACGGTCCGCACAGTGCTATTCCGGTGACATATGTTCCGGCTCGCAATACGATCTTTCTGTCCTTCGCTCTTGCCTGGGCAGAGGTACTTCAGGCGGCTCATATATACATCGGTGCCAATGTTATGGATTATAGCGGTTATCCCGACTGCAGGCCGGAATATCTCACTGCATATGAACATATGGCGAATCTCGCGACCAGGGCGGCAGTTGAGGGCAGCCTCAGATTTTCTATAAAATCGCCTCTCCTGTCCATGACAAAGTCCCAAATCATCACTGCAGGAGCGGCACTCGGACTTGACTACGGGCTTACCTGGAGCTGTTATGACCCGCAACCTCCCGGTGCAGGCTCGCACTCTGGAGCCGGAGCGGCCTTTGGAGGCCACACACCCTGCGGAGCCTGCGACAGCTGCAGGTACAGGCAAAAAGGTTTTACAGAGGCTGGCCTGAAAGACCCGCTAAAGCCATCATGCACTATAAAAGCAGAATGATTTTTGATAAAATACGTTAAATATGTCAGAAGAAGGAGGGAATGATGGAAGAAAGACTTTCGCATGAGGCCTTCATCAGAAAAGCTATCGTCAGCCTCAGAAAAGATAGCTTTAAGGGAATCCATACTGTTTATTCCGGGTTTAACGAGGCCTTCAAAAAATACTTCCCTGGTGAAGATCCTGTCGAAACAACCAATGCTCTTGCTGCGAATGGCAAACTTACTATACGGCCGATCAAGGGCGGCGTGATGATCTACCTTCCGGAGGATCACCCTGGAGCAGACAGCGCTGCCGATAAGGCACTCAAGAAGATGGGACTCGGTTGACATTGGAGGACCGGAAGACTCAGCAACTCCTGTCAACGCTGCCTTCGGTTGACGAACTGCTAAAAAGTCCTGAAGGCGCTGAATGGCTTGCTGGCTATCACAGAAAGATCGTCGTTCAGTCAGTTCGGGACGTCCTGGCATTGGTTAGGAAAAACATATTGTCAGGGAGCACTTTCGACTTTGACCGGGCTGCGGTCTCGGCTGATATTGACAGACAGATTCGCAGCAAGGCCTCATTCAGTCTCAGGCAGGTTATCAATGCAACCGGTATTGTCCTGCATACCAATCTGGGCAGGGCTGTACTTTCTGACAGGATACTGCAAAATGTTATTGCTGTCAGCAGCGGGTTTTCGAACTTGGAATATGACCTTGATGCGGGCAGACGAGGCAAGAGGCACGTTCATACCCGAAGACTTATCAGAGAGGTGACCGGTGCAGAGGATGCCTTTATTGTCAATAACAATGCTGCCGCAGTTCTTCTTTGCCTGAATACCCTGGCAAAAGACAGGCAGGTGATCGTCTCCCGAGGAGAACTTGTCGAGATCGGAGGCTCCTTCCGGGTCCCGGATGTCATGGCTGCCAGCAATGCCCTGCTACGCGAGGTGGGAACAACCAATAAAACCCATTTGAGGGATTACACAGATGCTGTCACCGACCAGACAGCCCTGCTGCTGAAAGTGCATCAGTCCAACTATTGCATAACAGGGTTTACCGAGGACGTCCCGGTCTCTGAACTGGTAGCTGTTGGCAAACGTCTTGACCTGCCGGTTATGTATGACCTCGGCAGCGGTTGTCTTCTTGACCTCCGTGCATACGGCATTCATTCTGAACCCTCGGTAAGGGAAATTGTTGGCGCCGGCGTTGATCTCGTCACCTTCAGCGGCGATAAACTGCTGGGCGGTCCACAGGGCGGAATTATTGTTGGGAAGAAGCGCTATATTGAGCAGCTCCAGAAAAATCCACTTGCACGGGCTCTCAGGGTTGACAAAATGACCATAGCTGCCTTTGAGGCTACCTTTCTGGCCTATCTTGACGAAAGACATGCCATCGCTGAAATCCCGGTGCTGCAGATGCTTTTTCAACAGCCAGAGGAGATACGGAGTCGCGCCATCAAACTTGCCAACAGACTTAAACGACTGGTCAGCCCGCAGCACTGCAATGTAATAAAAGATATATCAAAAGCAGGTGGTGGCTCTCTTCCTGAGATCGAATTCACCACCTACGCCGTATCCATAAGGCCGGACCAGATCTCCGTCAATGAACTCGAACGAAGACTCCGGGCAGGAACTCCTCCGATCATAGCACGTATAAAGGACAATGCGCTTCTTCTCGACGCACGCACAATCAGCAGCAGAGAACTGCCTCTGATTGCTGCAGCAGTCGCCTCATCCCTCGGATAGCTATAAGGCTAGAGAGTAACTGTCAGTCATTTATTGGTTGCACCTCCCGGCTCCCGGCAGCATTTTTTTACCCCCTGTAGTTCTTTTTATTGGCGCCATGTTTTCTCCTTTTCAGCCGTTGTCCGGTATTATACTATTTAATCTGTGCGGGTTCGTTGATAGAGCTAATGCAGATGAAGTGAACACATTTCGGTTGATAAAGATATTATAATGGGAGAAAAGGCGAGGTTTTTAATTATGCGTCATATTATTCTTGGAACTGCAGGTCATATTGATCACGGCAAAAGTACACTCGTCAAGGCGCTGACAGGAATTGACCCTGACAGGCTGAAAGAAGAGAAAGAACGAGGCATAACCATTGATATCGGTTTTGCTGACCTCTTGTTTCCTGACAGCGGACTGACTGTAGGAATTGTTGATGTCCCCGGCCATGAGCGACTCGTCAGAAACATGCTCGCCGGTGCCGGCGGCATAGATATGGTGCTCCTGGTAATAGCAGCAGATGAAGGAATTATGCCACAGAGTCGGGAACATCTGGCCATCTGTAATCTTCTGAAAATTAAATCAGGTCTCGTTGCGATCACGAAAGCGGATATGGTTGATAAGGAGTGGCTTAATCTGGTCCAGGATGAGGTGAGTGACTTTGTCAGGGGAACATTTCTTGAGGGATCACCGGTCATACCGGTTTCAGCTCGAACAGGAATTAATATCGACATACTGAAGCAGGAGATCAATACCCTTGCACTTGCAGTCACACCAAAGCCCTCGGGAGGGCTTTTTAGACTACCGATAGACCGGGTGTTTACCCTGAAGGGTTTTGGCACAGTCATTACCGGAACAGCGATTTCCGGCAGTATAGCGGTTGATGATCCTGTTGAAATTCTGCCGGCTTCCATAAAAACAAAAGTAAGAGGTCTCCACAGCCATGGGCAAGCCATTCAAAAGGCGTCTGCCGGCCAAAGGGTCGCTATCAATCTCCAGTCAGTAGAGAAAGAAGACCTGTGTCGCGGTGATGTTGCTGTGACACCATCACGTTTTTTTAAAACAAAGATCGTTAACACATACCTGGAACTTCTTCATAATGCACCGGACATAAAAACAAAGAGTAATGTCCATTTCTATTCCGGAACATCGGAGGTGGTCGGTCGTCTTATTCTCTTTGAAAAGGATACTATAAAGGCATCGGAACAATGCTATGCCCAACTGAGACTTCAGGATCCGGTTGTTGTGATGGCCGGCGACCGGTATATTATCAGAAGGCTCTCACCACTGGAAACACTTGGCGGAGGTCTGGTCCTTGATCCGTTACCAGCAAAAAGAAAGCGGAAAGATGGTATTGAAGATCTGATGAGACTTAATACAGAAAATCTTGGTGACAAGTTGACGGTTAAAATTGAGCAGGCTGGAATACGAGGAACAACTATCGGAAAAATCCAGGGCTGGATCAATGTCGAAATACCAGCGATCACCGTGGCAGTCAAGAATATAGTATCTTCCGGGATTATCCTGCAACATGAGGATCTGCTTATCCATAAGACAGCTTTTACTTTCATGCACAATAAAATTGCAACAATGCTTCAGGAATTTCATAAAAAGAATCCTCTTAAGCCCGGCCTCCAAAAAGAAGAAATCAGAACGCTACTTTCGATTGAACCTAGATTGTTTGCTTTCATCCTTGCGCAGTCTGACCGGATTGTCGTTGATAAAAATCTGATAAGGCTTAAAACCTTTAAGATCGCTCTTTCGGTCAATGAAGAAGAATACTCATTAAAAATTATTGACCTTCTTAACAAAACCCCGTTTCAACCTCCTACCAGAGAAGAACTGACGGGTATGTTTTCTCTTGATGCAAAGAAAATCGGCGATATTCTGAACCTTCTGATACGTGAAAACAAGGTAGTGCGCATTAGTGATTCTTTGTATCTTACCAGAGAAGCATTTGATACTCTTCTGGCCAGCGTCAGTTTATTTTATTCTCACAAAAATGAGTTGACTGTCGCAGAGTTCCGTGATCTTCTCAATACGTCACGTAAATATGCATTACCACTGCTCGAGTACCTTGATACTCAGAAAATTACGCTGCGTGTTGGTGATGCCAGAAAGCTTATTTTAAGAAATAAATAAAAAATGAAAGTTATAAACGATATTATATTCCTTCTCTTACTATTATTTTAAGATATATATATCGTAGAAGTAATAGGTCCTGTCAGTAAGTAGAGAAGTAAGTTAACCGATTGAAAAATAAGAATTATTTTATTTAATAACATAGGCAAAAACAAGATGGTATAATCAACAAAGAAGGAGGGGTAGATTTATATATCTGATATCAACATTCTGAGAACAGAGTTATTGTCTGGAATATTGAATTACGTTATAATAACATCTCCCATCCTCTATAGTTATTAACAATTGTTTGTAATTTGTTAATAAAGGCAATAACATATGATTACTGAAGAAATATGGAATAAGTGTCTCCTGGTCATCAAGGAAAAGGTTGAAGAAAGCGCCTTTGAATTGTGGTTTAAGACAATAAAGCTCATCGGTATTAAAGAAAATACCGCTACTATTGAGATCCCAAACAGGTTTTACAAAGAGTGGATTGAAGACTATCATCCAAACCTTATCAAGGAATCCATTGAGCAGGTCACTGGCACTCAGATTACCCTGCGGTATAAAACAGAGGAAAACAGACAAAGTGTTCAGACAAAACAGATAGAGCAACTGGAAAACAAAAGGATAAAGCTTGAAAACAGAGGGATCTATGTAAATCCGAAATATACTTTTGATAACTTTATTACCGGAACCAGTAATCAGTTTGCTCATGCGGCAGCCGTTGCGGTTGCTGAATCACCCGGAAAAACCTATAATCCCCTCTTCATCTATGGAGGTGTTGGTCTGGGAAAGACCCATCTGATGCATGCTATCGGGAGCAGGCTATTGCAGAATCGTCATAATGCCAAGGTGCTCTATATTTCGTCCGAGCAGTTTATGAATGAGGTTGTTCATGCAATACGGCATGAAAAGATGGCGGAGGTGAGAGACCGATTCAGGAATCTCGATCTTCTTTTGTTTGATGATGTCCAGTTTATCGCCAAGACCAGGGCTACACAGGAGGAGCTTTTTCATACCTTCAATGATCTTTACGAAAAGGCAAAGCAGATAGTCATCTCTGCAGACAGGCCGCCGAAAGAGATAAGCGAGATTACCGACCGGCTTCGTTCGCGGTTTGGCATGGGCTTGATTGCCGATATTCAGCCTCCTGATGTTGAAACAAAGATTGCGATTATACAGAAAAAGGCAGAGATTATGGGCATCAGGAACCTCTCTGATGAGGTCATAAATTTTCTTGCTCAGAAGATTAAATCCAATATCCGCGAGCTCGAGGGAAGTCTTATACGGCTGGCGGCGCTTTCTTCGTTGACGGGGGAAAAGATTAACGTGGAGTCGACGAGAAGACTGCTGAAGGATATTATCACCGATGATACAAGGCCAGTCACCATAGAATATATACAAAAAATTGTCTGTGAGTTTTACAATATAAGTCTTGCTGACATCAAGGCCCGGAAGAGGACCCGGGAGGTTGCAATACCCAGACAGGTAGCCATGTACCTCTGCAAGCAACTGACGAACGCTTCCCTCCAGGATATCGGCAATAATTTTGGCGGCAAGGACCATGCAACGGTCCTGTATGCATGCAGACAGATTGAGGAACGGCGGGGCAAGGACGAGACGCTCAACAGAATGCTGGAAAATCTTGTTCAAAAAATAAAGACGTAAATCAGGAGGGGCTATGAAGATTGTTGTAACCAAGGAAGAGATGCTTGCTAAGCTCTCGACGATCCAGAACATCGTTGAAAAGAAAAATACTATGCCCATATTGAGCCATTTTTTATTGGACGCGGGTAAACAGGGCTCATGGATAGTTGCAACTGATCTGGATACGGCCCTGCGAGAGCCCCTTAACCTGAAGGTCGAAAAAGAGGGAAAAATCTGTATACCCGCGCGAAAGATGTTTGAGATTGTCAGGGAGGTTGAAGGAGAGCTTCTTCTGGAGACAATCGATGACCAATGGCTAAGGTTAAAGGCTGGTGCAAGCTCTTTCCGGCTTGCCTGTCTTTCGGCGAAGGAATTTCCGTCCTGGCCGGGCATGGATGATCTGCAGGAAGTAACTGTAAAATCTTCCATCCTGGTAGAGGCGATCGAGAAGACAGTCTATGCATCGGGTGAGAACGATACCCGCTATACACTAAACGGACTCCTTTTCCATTTTATGGGTGGAAACAAACTTACCATTGTCGGTACCGACGGTCATAGGCTTGCACTTCTTGTCCGGGAAATAATCGGGACGCTGAAAGAGGAACATAAACTTATTATTCCCCGAAAGGCCTCGACCGAAATGAGGAAGCTTCTTGAGAAGCGAGGGGATGACGTGCGCATTTCGATCGGGCAGAACCATGTATTGTTCACCGTTGGTGAGATACAATTCCTGACGCGTTTGATCGAGGGGACGTATCCGAACTATGAACAGGTGATACCCACGAATAATGACAAGAATATCATTATCAACCGTGACCTCCTGGCGCGGACGATACGCAGAGTGGCGATCATGTCGAAGGAGCAGACAAGAGGAGTCAAAGTCGACATATCCGAAAATCTGATGAAGATATCATCATCAAATCCGGATATAGGAGAGGCGAACGATGAGATAGTTATCGAATACTCAGGGGAAAGTCTGACTTTGGGATTCAATGCGCGATACCTGCTTGATATCCTCGAAGTGATGGATTCGGACAAAGTCCACCTTGAGATGCAGGCCCAATTGAGCCCCGTGCTCGTCAGGGATGAGAAGGATGCTGAATACCGGTGTGTTATCATGCCGATGAGGATATAGAAGACAGAATACGCTGAAAAGCCAAAAATTTAGTGAGGATTGAGGAATGATGGAAGAAAAAAACAATAAACCGCAGGAAACATATGGTGCTGAAGATATAAAAATACTTAAAGGTCTGAGTGCGGTCCGTAAGAGACCGGCCATGTATATTGGTTCAACCGGTCCTGACGGGCTGCATCACCTTGTCTATGAGACGGTGGACAACAGTGTTGATGAATCACTTGCAGGCTATTGCAACAATATTGATGTCATACTGCATCATGACGGTAGCTGCACGGTCGTCGATGACGGAAGGGGCATACCGACCGGCACCCATCCTGGAGATGCAGACGGACGTTCTGCAACGGAAGTGGTCCTGACAGAGCTCCACGCAGGAGGCAAGTTCGAATCATCCGTCTATAAGATTTCCGGGGGTCTGCACGGCGTTGGTATCTCAGTTGTGAACGCGCTGTCCGAGTGGCTCGAGGTCGAGATAAAACAGAATGGCCAGGTCTTCCAGCAGAGATTTGAAAGGGGTGTGCCGGCTGGTCCGCTTTTAGTTGTCGGAAAGACGAAGAGCAGGGGCACCAAGGTGACCTTCAAGCCGGATACTGAGATATTCGAGATTGTCGACTTCAGCTACGATATCCTGTCTCAGCGCTTAAGAGAACTTGCGTTTCTTAACAGTGGCTTGAAGATCACCATAATGGATGAAAGGTCTGACAAGAACCAGGAATTTTTATATAAAGGCGGCATCATCTCTTTTGTGGAGCATCTCAATAAGAACAAAACACCCCTGCACCCAAAACCTGTGTATATCTCAGGAGAGAAGGACGGCATTACTGCTGAAGTTGCACTTCAGTATAATGACAGCTATTCAGAGGCCATCTTTACATTTGCCAACAATATAAATACCCGCGAGGGCGGAACGCATCTGATCGGATTTAAATCGGCCTTGACACGGACCGCCAACAGCTATGCCAATTCGTCGGGCATCCTGAAAAGCGGGAAGGACAGCGTATCGGGCGATGACATCCGCGAAGGGTTGACTGCGGTCATCAGCGTGAAGCTTCCGAATCCGCAGTTTGAAGGCCAGACCAAAATGAAGCTCGGCAACAGCGAGGCAAAGGGTATTATCGAATCTATCGTGAATGATGCACTCTCCACCTATTTTGAGGAAAACCCCTCGATTGCGCGAAAGATCATCGAGAAAGCTGTTCAGGCGTCACGGGCGAGAGAGGCCGCACGGAAGGCACGAGAGCTCACCCGCAGGAAGGGAGCGCTGGAGGATACCGGTCTTCCCGGAAAGCTGGCAGACTGTTCAGAAAAAGATCCTGCATTAAGTGAAATATTTATTGTTGAGGGAGACTCTGCCGGTGGCTCTGCAAAACAGGGTAGGGACCGCCGGACTCAGGCAATACTGCCTCTTAGGGGAAAGATACTGAACGTAGAGAAGGCGCGTTTCGATAAGATGCTGGGCTCTGAGGAGATCAGGATACTTATTACAGCACTTGGTGCGGGAATTGGAGCAGACGACTTTGACATAGCAAAGGTCAGATATCATAAGATTGTGCTCATGACCGATGCCGATGTTGACGGTGCTCACATACGGACACTTCTGCTTACTTTTTTCTACAGGCAGATGCCTCAGATTATTGAAAAAGGCTATCTCTATATTGCTCAGCCCCCGTTATTTAAGGTCAAAAAGGGAAGGACCGAGAAATATATACAGAACGAGCCGGAAATGCAGGTTATGCTCTTTGAGCTGGCCTCTGATGACATAGTCCTGACGATCAAGGGACAGGACGTTAAGGGAAAGTCTCTTATACCATTTCTGAAAAAGCTCTCGAGCTATGAAAAATTATTTGACTGGTTCGAAAGAAGACGCAAGGATGTAAAGGTGCTCAAGTTTATGCTTTCGACAGGGACAGAAAAAATGATCCTGAAGGATAAGGCAACGTTGACAGACTTCCTTGAGAAGCTGAGAACGGCCATCCCTGATCTTATGGTAGGAGATATCTATGAAGACGAGGAGCATGAGGGTTTTGGCGTGGAGTTGACGCGTCAGAACTACAGGATAAAGTTTGATATGAGTCTCTTTCTTTCGCCTGAGTTCCGTGAACTTGAGAGCCTGCACGGCTCGATAAAAGAACTGGGGCCTGCGCCTTATATGGTATCGGCAAAAGATGGGCAGAGGGAGCTAGAGTCGACAACCCAGCTGTTCACATACATTTTCGAGGCAGCCAGAAAGGGTCTTTCGATCCAGCGCTATAAGGGTCTGGGAGAGATGAACCCGCAGCAGCTCTGGGAGACGACGATGGATGCGAGCAAGCGGACGCTCCTGCAGGTCACCATTGAAGACAGTGTCCAGGCTGACGAGATATTCACTATTCTGATGGGCGATCAGGTTGAGCCACGCAAAGATTTTATTGTGAAACATGCCCTGGAGGCGCGGAACATAGATATTTAATTAAAATTAATTGTAGGTTAACACGTAATGTGAAATACTTAACGCATAAAGTGAAAGAATTTAACACGTAAGTTGATTTTTTAGATTGTTGGATTGCACATAATCTGCAATTTCTTTGCACATAAAGTGCATTTTTATGAGATTCCGGACTTCGATGAAGTCCGGTTTTCTTCTGAGTTTTGTTGAATTACTTGGGGTTAGGACTAAAGGAGAGGAGATTAGGGGGTCTTGGCGAGGTCGAAAATGAATGACAAGTGCCCGAAGTGCGGCTTACCGCTCATTAATGAAGAAACTCGTGCTGACCCAAAGGGAGATGGCGGAAAAATTGGGTGTTGGGGAGAAGAATTTCGCTAGATATGAAAATCTCAGTATTCGCCAGAGCAAGGCGATGGATAATTTGTTGCGAATGTTAGATAGTTATCCTGATCTTATTAAAGTTATTGAAGTAAAGAGGCAATCTGTAAATGTGAAAAAGAAGTGGTAACGCAGTAGTCGCGAAATAGAGAGGAAACTCCATTTTACAACCGTATTCTAATGGGCGGGTTTGCGATCTCTATAGGCCGTCTTTATCTTTTTCACCGATTGTGTAGGAGTTAAAAAGTTCCTACGCATTTTTTTTAACCCGTTGTATGTAGAGGTGTTAATAGATGTGTTCCCTTTTTCGTCAATGCTTACTTCATAAACTTTAAAGTCATTACGATATAAATAGTCACTGTGGCTCGTGAAAAACAATTGACTGATAGGATTCCCAGGATCAGAAATAAAAGATTGAAGGTTATTAATAATTAACTCCTGATATTCGGGAGATAAATTTAGTTCAAGTTCTTCAATTAGAATAATTCTAGAAGTAGAATTAAAGAGCTTGGTAAGGATGTAAAAAAGCTGTTGAATACCTGTCCCATAATTTTTCAGTGGAAACCTACCAATTGAATTTTCTAACATCACTTCGATTTCTTCCTTGAATCTGGAAAAGGTCATTTTAGTATTTTTAAATGGATAATTTGAAAGATTCTTGTCCAATACATCTGCAACTTTAGAGGTGAGATTAAATCTATTTAGAAAGTCTATAAGACCAGTAAAAATAGCGTCTCTGGTTCGTCTCTGGCTATAGTTTTAACCCCCTGATTTCAACCCTTCTTTTTCAACGCTTTTCTGCACCACAAAAGACATGCTTCTCTGATAGCGTTACGCGATAAGGTGTCAGGCATGCTGCCGCGTGTGGACCTGCCAGGACTGATTCTTGAGATTGCCGCTCGCACCAACTTCACCGACGCCTTCACTCATATCTCGGAGCGTACGGCTCGCGCCGCCGACTTGCACATTAGCCTGTGCGCAGTGCTGATGGCCGAAGCCTGCAATACTGGATTGGAACCGTTGATTCGCGTTGATGTGCTGGCACTCAAACGCGACCGGTTGTCATGGGTGGACCAGAACTACATCCGCGATGATACGCTGACGGCTGCCAATGCGACACTGGTGGCTGCGCAAAGGCAACTTGGACTAGCCAACTTGTGGGGTGGCGGCGAGGTGGCCTCGGCGGATGGCATGCGTTTCGTTGTCCCGGTACGCACTGTGCATGCTGGCCCCAACCTTAAATATTTCGGCGTGGGGCGCGGTGTAACCTGGTACAATCTGATATCGGATCAGTACTCTGGTTTGAACAACATTACTGTGCCAGGTACACTGCGCGACAGCCTCACTCTGCTGGCCGTGGTACTCGAACAGCAAACCGATCTCCAGCCGACGCAGGTAATGACTGATACAGGCGCTTACAGTGATGTTGTGTTTGGACTGTTCCGTTTGCTTGGCTACCGTTTTAGTCCGCGCCTGGCCGACGTTGGTGGCTCGCGCTTCTGGAGGATCGATCCGCAGGCCGATTACGGCCAGCTAAATCCGATCTCAGCCAACCACCTTAGCTTGCATAAAATTGTGCCTCATTGGGATGATATGCTGCGACTGACCGGTTCGCTTAAACTTGGCCGCGTGCCAGCAGCTGGCATCATGCGCACTCTTCAGGCAGGAGACCGTCAGACACGATTGGCTCAGGCCATTGCCGAGTTTGGTCGCATCGACAAGACATTACACACGTTGACCTGCATCGACGATGAGGCCAAACGCAGGGGTACGTTAACTCAGCTCAACCGTGGTGAGGGGCGTCATAGCGTAGCCCGAGCAGTGTTCCACGGCAAGCGAGGCGAGCTGCGCCAACATTATCGTGAGGGCCAGGAAGACCAATTGGGTGCACTCGGTCTAGTGCTCAACATGATTGTATTGTGGAACACTATTTACATAGAGGCCGTCTTGAACCAACTGCGTGCAGAAGGCTATCCAGTGAAGGAGGAAGATGTTGTGCGGCTGTCGCCACTGCTCCACGAACATATTAACATGCTGGGAATGTATTCATTTTCGGTGCCGGAAGCTGTGGCCAACGGTGAGTTGCGGCCCTTGCGTGATCCGGCAGACAGCAACTCATGACAAATGCTTAACCCGGTTTTCCGTTCCATTGCGCCTCACACCCCACAGTCAAGTGCACGCTGGAGTTCCTTGTTCTTTGCCTTTACCGTGGTTTCCTTTCCCTCGACCTCTGAAACGAGGTCGTATCTCACAAAAATCTTTGAAAAATCTTTGAGTGCTTTCATTCCATAGCCTCCTATTTCATTTTTATACAGACTCTTTTACCGCCCGTACCATGGCAAGCAGATTCTCCGTCGGCGTGGCAGGAGGAATCGAACAGCATGGTGCGATAATGTCATATCCGTCATCCAGCGCATTCAGTGCCTCATTCTCAACATCTTCCGGCCTCTTCTGCAATAATGTCCTGATACAGTCTATGCCTCCGATGAGGCGGACCTTTTTGCCTACCCTTGCCAGTGTCGCCTTTGCAGCCCTGATGTCCACTTTAATGTCGAGACTCAAAGCGCTAACACCGGTGTTCACGAGATCGACGATAACCGGGTCAACCTTTCCGCAGATGTGAAGGATCGTGGGGACTTCCTGCAACTGCTGGATCTGCTTCTTTTCCCACGGCCAGGCGATATTCCGGAATATCGTAGGGCTTATCAGGTCAAGAGAGGCCAGCATGTCCTCGATGCAGATGACATCGGCGCCCGCCGCGATAAGGGCCTTGCCGAGCATTGTCCCTGCCTGTTCGGCTACTTCGAGATAAGGGGTCATCGAGTCCGGCTCTTTCATGCAGGCCACAAGAAGCTCCGTCACATCGACGATGTTGCCAGCAATGCTGAATGGTCCAACGATCCCGCCGATCACAGCGGCGCCGTCTCCCAAGGTGTCCTTCAGTATCTTCACCGCCTCGAGCAACTCGGGTATTCTGCCCTTGCTGAGGAAATCTTCGGGGAAGGTCGGGGGTTCGCCTATTTTGTAGCGGTGACGGGAGATACTCGGCACATTTACGCGTCCTCCCTCTCTCAGGACTGAGCCGAAGACCTCTGCCTCTATCGTCTGGCAGAAGGGTACTCTCACCGCATCAAAACCGAGTATGGTATGAGCGGTCGCAGCCAGTTTCGCCATTCCTCCAGAATTACGGATCGCTTCCGGCCAGTACGAGGACACTTTCTCCATCAAGTCATATGTGGCCGTCGGATTCGCCGAGCATACGGCGGGACGAGGGACCTTTCCGCCCTTGAGAGCGGTGAGTAAGATATCTCTCCCCGATATTGTCTGAATAGTCATTAACTTAAACCTCCTCTATAGTCCATAATCCTTAGGATTGAGGCCGGGAATAACCTTTTTGTAATCAGTGATGCACTGATCGATGGAATCCTCTTCCTTTTTGGGTAGCGACTCCAGAATCTTCATGGTTCATAGGGACAATGTGTCTTCACGCAGATATTATAAAACCTCAATATTAATCAGATGAAGGAAATATTACTCAGATATGCTCCTAGACTTCGATGAATAAGTCGCAAACATCCTCTGATATTAAAGTGCAAATTGTTTAAGCGTTAAGGAATGGTCAGTTCTTATTCCTTAGCGTTTTCACAATGTTGTTTTTATGCCCGCCTCGTCTATGATGAGCGGTATATAGTGATGCCAAGGTACTGTCATCATAATGTGCACCCCTCGGCATAAATCTGATAGTTCTTTAACGAGTCTGACAGTTATCTCAATGCTCCTCCTTTCTGCTTCACCTTTCTCTATTTCTTGAATGACCCTCTGGGGGACATGGATTCCCGGTATATTCTTGTTCATGAAACGAGCCGAAGCCGCTGATCGCAAAATAAACACACCGGCGATAATAGGGACACCTATTACAGAAACTTTTTCCACGAATTCACCGAAGGCTTCCACATCGAAGACGGGTTGAGTCTGGAAAAATTCAGCACCTGCTTCGGCCTTTAAACGGGCCCTTTCAATTTCTGCCACTTGATTTTCGGCTCCGGGATCGAGCACAGCTCCGAGACAAAACTCAGGTACACCGTCTAGACGGTTACCCCCAAGGTCGAAACCTCGTTCAAGACCCTTTCCTGCTTTCAGGAGGTCTACCGTGTCAAGATCAAAAAATGCTTTCGTATTGGGATTGTCGGAGTCTGTCGACTTGTCGCCCCTTAAACATAGGATATTTCTTATTCCCAAGACATAGGCACTTAACATTTCTGACTGAAGGCCTATTCTGTTTCTGTCACGGCATGTCATCTGCAATATCGGTTCTAAGCCCATCTCTTTAATTTTGACGCACATAGCCAGGGAACCCATCCGCATATTAGCCCCAGGCATGTCAGCAGCATTTACTGCAGTGACCCTTCCCTTGAGGAGTTCAATGTCTTTTAGACTCTTATCGTAAGCTATCCCTTTGGGCGGAATCACATCAGCTGTAACAACGAATCTTTGTGACTTAAGTTCTTCCTTTAGGCTCATTACTTTTCCTTTTTCGTCTACGTATGTTCATAAGATCAATAAACTGTTCCTCGGATATTATAAAACTGTGCTCTGGCTTCGGAAACTTGAGGGTCACAACCTCTTCCTTGAATTCCTTTACCGCCTTGGCAATTACTTCCGAAAGGTTCACATACTTCTTCACGAATTTAGGGACGAAATGTTCAAAAAGTCCAACGATGTCCTGAGTGACGAGAGCCTGACCATCACAGTTGATACCAGCCCCGATTCCTATTACAGGGATGCTCAGGGTTTCCGTAATAGTCTTAGCGACCCTGTCGGGCACTCACTCCAAAGAAACTGCAAATGCCCCTGCTTTTTCACATTCAATCGCCAGTTCGATAAGGTCTGCAGCTTCGTTGGCAGTTTTCCCTAAGATTCCAAATCTTCCGTACTTGGATACGAACTGGCGCGTGAGACCTATATGGACCATGGTCGGGATGCCTGCTTCCACTATTGCTCTGGCTGTTTTCACTACTTCCCAGCCTCCTTCTACTTCTACACCATCCGCACCTGCTTCCTTAACAAATCTACCGGCATTTCTTCTGGCATCACACTCCGTATGGTATTCCATGAAAGGCATACAGGCCAGAAGGAAAGCTCTTTCCACCCCTTTTACACAGCCTTGGTATGATGTAGCATCTCTTCCATGGTCACGGGCAGGGTGTTTTTATAGCCTAATCCGGTCATGCCCAAGGCGTCACTGACAAAGATGATATCAATTCCTGCCTGATCAATAATTCTTGCAAAGGGATAAGCATAAGCAGTCAGCATAGTTATTCGCTCCCCTTTCTTCTTTTTAGCCTGAAGCGAAGAAACGCTTACCTTTTCTTTATCCATATCTCCTCCTCTTTCAAAATATTAACCTACCAGCCATGCGTGTTTAACCTAACACAAAGGTGGACCCCAAAATTAAATTTATATCGATTTATTCCAAAGTTTAATTGATATGACAGGTGAAAAAAGGCAAGTAATGATAGCTATAATTACAAAGGTTGAATACCTGGAGTTTGAAATAATTCCGTTGTTTAATGCAATCACTGCTAGTGCAATAATTAAGCTAAGTCTTGATGACAATAGAAATCCGGCCGATAGAGATTTTTTAATTCCCAAAATCCTTTTTAAAATCACTAAGCAGGGGATCACCTTCACGGCATAAGCGATTATTAGAAATACAGGAAGAATTAAGAGCGTATCGGTGGAAAAAAGTGATTTTACTTCAAATTGAACGCCAATCATTATGAAGAATACAGGAATTAAAAAACCAAAGCCGATAGCATCAAGCTTTTCATTTAATACTTCAGTGACTCCGCATGCTTCATTATCTCCGGTTTTTCTAGTATCATCTGAGCCATTCTTTAGTACAAGTGAAAATAAAGCGCCCGCCATAAAAGCACCAACGATAACCTCAATTCCTAAAATACCTGCAAGAATTGCAAAAAGAAAAAGGACTGTCATAACCATTCTAACTTCGAGTTGGGTAATTTTGAGGATGTGCTTATTAAAATTAATCGTTTTTATACGCTGTAAGATAAAATATAACGCAATAAAAAAGATAAAAAGAATGCCTGAATATAGAATTGAAAAATCTATCTCGCCTTTAACAAAAAACATAACCATCGGAAGTAGAAATAAGGTTGAAAAATCAGCAAACAGACCACTTATGAGCATCGTCTGACCAAAGGGATTATCAATGATTCCTCTTTCT
>PLXX01000048.1 GCA_003153275.1 Nitrospiraceae bacterium
GGTGAGGCGAATGCGGTGGATCAGGTTAATGCCCGCCAGCGCCGCTGTCGTTGCCACCATGTCTGTACAATTGTAGCTCCTCAAGCCGAATTGGTCGTACTTCCTGTTCATCGCGTATTCATATATACGTTGATACCGTCGTTGGGTAATCGGCATTTTCCAGACGAATGTGGGGGGGTGGGGGGGCTTGCCGAGCTGAAATTCGCCATCGGCCATGGTCTGCCACAAATAAGCAATAGGATTGGGGTCCCCCTCCTGAATCTTCTGTATCACGCCCAGATGGTAACGCGGTTTCACCAGCCCGAAATCGCCGGTNNTTGGCAGAATCAGTCAGGATATAAAGGTAATACCCCGCATCCCCGATTGGTATTCCGGTGGCAGGATCTAGGTCGGCATCGGGGGTAAAGCGACAGGCGCTCACGATTGGCTGGGCACTCCAGCCACTGGGTTGCATCGGTGCATAGAGCCGATGGCCGCAACCAGCCGCAACCCCTGACAGTACGATCACCACCACGAGGAGACACGCCCGATATATTCCTTCTGTTATTTTCTTATTCATTGGTTTATAACGACTTTCTGAATATGCGATATTTCTTGTATATTCTTGCACCGGTTTCTCCTATCAATGCGTTGATCGACTCGTTGTCCTCCAGGGTCCAGCCCATTTCCAGATGCTGATATTTCTTTTGTTCTCTCGCAATCTTATAGATGTGCTGAAAGGCCAGCATAGGAAGCCCCAGTTGTCGATATTTCTCCCTGATCCCGAACATCACCAACCGCAATCCCTTTATCTCATTCCGATATATGAGCGCCTTGATCAGGCCCAGCAGGCCGACCCGGCCGTTGAAGCGTTTGAGCAGAGGATTGATGTCAGGAAAGATCACGCAGACCGCCGCGGGTTCATTCTCATAATAGATGAAGAACGCCAGGTCCGGGTCTGCGAAGGGCTTCACACTTTTTTGAATGTCCTTCATCTCATTTTCGGTCAGGGGGACGAAACCCCAGTTGCCGGACCAGGACTCATTGTAGATCTCCCTGATCAGGGCAAACTCAGCATCCGCATGCTTGAGATCAGCGTGCCTGATGCTGACACCTTTTTTGTGGGCGATCTTCCCGGCAAGGCGGTCCATCCAATCAGGCAGCCGGTAATCGCCATCCAGCAGAAAGGCCAGCAAGTCCTTCTCTTTAGTATAGCCACACGCTTCAATCAGCCGGAGGTAATACGGAGGGTTGTATGTCATATTCACAGCAGGCGGATAATCGAAACCCTCGATGAGTAACCCCGACTCGTTATTCATCGACGGGTTAAGCGGGCCTCTCAGAAAGGTCATACCCTTCTGGCGGACCCACGTCTCAACAGAAGAGAAGAGTGCCGCCGCGGCCGCTGCATCGTCAGTGCATTCGAAAAATCCCCAGATACCCATATTCTCGCCATGGCACACGTTATAACGACGATCTATAATGCCCACGATTCTTCCCACCGTCTCCGGACCGCGTCGCGCCAGGAAGAGTATGCGCTCGGAAAACTCCCAAAAGGGGTGTTTACGGGGATTCAGCATCCTGCGGACCTCAGCCTTGAGGGGTGGTACCCATGAAGGGTATTCTTCATAAATCTTCCACGGAAGATTTATGAAGTCCCTCAACCCAGTATTTCCTTCTATAGCAACTATCTCAACGCCAGTCATAACTGATATTTATTATACACAATCTTAACCGGCAGAGCAGTCTCCGGCCCTGAATACGTCCGTAATTTAATCGCGAAGCTCCTCGAAGATCGCCTCGCACTCCGCAGAGATTTTTTTGAACGCAGCGAGCACCCGCGGATCAAAGTGGTGCGAACTGCCGACGTTGAAGATCTGGATGACGCCCTGCGCGTCCGTGTAGATGCTTGAGAAGTTGGCGCTGATGATAATCGAGCTCTCCAGAGCGCCCGTCTTGAGCAGCGCCTCTTGTCGCTGGCCTTCGGTGAGGACATCCGCTGTGCCGGCGACCCTCCCAATGGCGTCGCCATCACAAGTTTGCTTAGACATGTGGTCCTCTTTCCGGATAAATCTACATCGGAAGTGACCTGAAACAATCCGCAAAGACGCGTGTCCCGATATTCAGCGGCATAATATAATAATGAAGGACAGCTGCCATCTATTGCGTTCGCGGCCTGTTCGTGAGAAGGCCCCAAGCATCCAGCCAACTCTCTTTACTTTCCGCCAATAAATGGTCGCAGTCCCTCATTCCAAACTAATCTTGAAAGACATTGATATCTTTCTCATTCTAGCCGAAAGATACTATAGAATGCACTGTTTTGAAACCTCCTGTCCTCCTGCTATCTGTGTGCATCATCCTCACCTTCAGGTATTCTCTGAGACTATCTGCCTCCCGGGTGTCCCAACTCCCACGGTGAAGGATTCTGTCCCTGAGGTCTCTCACCTTCTGGTTTATTCTCCTGTTTATTTGGTTGCCGTTGTGGCTGTTGCACCTGAGGTTTTGGTTGAGGTTTTTCAACCTCCTGTTTATTTGGCTGCCGTTGCGGCTGTTGCACCTGAGATTTTGGTTGAGGTCTTCCAACCTCCTGCTTATTTGGCTGCCGTTGCGGCTGTTGCACCTGAGATTTTGGTTGAGATTGACCTTTAGTGTTTTTGGGACGCGATTCTCCCGGGTGTCCCAACTCCCACGGTGAAGGATTCTGTCCCTGAGGTCTCCTTTGCTGCTCTTGCATCTGTTGCTGATGTCGCTGGACCTCAGGCCTCTGCTGATATTGCTGTTGCCTTTGCCGCTGTATTTCCTGTCTCTGTTGTTGCGGACGAGGTTGATAGCCCTGGACGCCCCAGTTTTTCTGCCCCCCCCAGTTTTTCCCGGTGTTCCAACTCTTCCAGTTCTGTTGAAGATTTCGGTTAGGAATACGTTCATAGTTCCATTGGTGTCCCGACCAGTTGTGATCTCTATAGTATCCCCTCCAGCCCGGGTCTACATCAAAATAAAAACTGGGAACGGCGTTATAATAAGCCCAACCCCGGTTATAGTACTGCGAGCGATACCAACGACCTTCCCATTGACGCCACCACCAGCCATTCCAGAAATACATGTCTTCATTTATATCAGGAACAACATATACACCGGTCGTATCCGGCATCACTATCACATCCGGAGCTGTGTCAAATACGATGGGTGGCGGCGGCGATATTCCAATATTTATATTTACCGCTGCCATTGTTGGAACGGGAACGACAAGTGCCAACGCCAAAAGGACAGTCCCAAAAAATAACTTCTTCATTTTGTTGCCTCCACGTTTGTTTTTTATCCTGAAACAACCTTAATGTCGCTCATCACGATCTCCCCGCTCACCGTGATCGCGATCGACAAATCCTCCACGATCACGGTCCCCCTGCTCTCTTCGATCACCCTCCCCATACCCTCCTCGATCAACTCCCCAGAAACAGCTGCAACATACAATCAGCATAATCGTGGCAAGAATTGACATCAGTATTCTTCTCATGTCGTCCACCTTTCGAAATATACTTATAATATATCCATTGCGATTGCCAATAATCTATGATTCCCGTAATGTGCTCCTTTTACTTTTTCTCTTCCATCTTCAGTAAGCTTTTCACGGATTTAACACCACTGATCTCCTTGATTTCTACTATGAGCCGTTCCTCGGTTTCTCTCCTATTTACAAAGCCCGTAAGCACAACATCTCCTTGTGTAACTGTTACGTCGATCTTGAAATAGTGAGCATCCGGGTCTTTAACTACTATCGCAGTAGCTTTCGCATGCATCGTTGCGTCATCAACATATTCACCAGCTGTTTCGCCTGCGCGTGCGGCGCTTCCCGAAAACAGGGTCAACGCAAATACCATCAATATTGTCAACAAAACAACCTTCTGTCTTAANNATTACCGGTATCTATTCATATCCATTTCCAATAGCTCAAGCCGACGGGAAATATCTGTCCTCTCCTCTTGCGAGGCGTATCTACCTGCCTCCGTCATTCTCAAATAATCACTTCGAATGCCGTCCAGTCTGGCTTGAAATTCTCTCCCCTCAATCAGCGGCAGCCGCCCATTGATTCGTCCATCATCAATTCTCCTTTGGAGTGCGACAATCCTGTCTCCATTCCTCGGTTCTTCAATTCTCACGGTCCCGACGAGAGCCCTGTTAATCTCTTCTCCAAGCAGATCAAGTCTTGCAAGAAGGCTGTCCCATCGATCCCGGTAGACGCTTTTGTCTCTCAGTTCCTCATAGTCAATTCGGATAACCTTCAGCAGTGTCAGAAATCTCTGGGACTGATCCGGGGTAAGCGCGTTGGTCTTCAGCCCATCCCCAATCTTTTCCTGGATTACAACCATCTTGTTCTCTGCAGTCCTTGCATAATCCGGCCATGTTTGTGTTGAAGCGCAGCCCGAAAACAAGGCCACCCCAAAAAACATTACTAAGGTCAATAAAATAAATCTCTTCATGATGCTCCTCCTGTCTTTGAATCTGCATTTATCGAGTTGCCACATCACTATGCAAGCTGACCTTCTTTGTTCGAACGTTATCGCCTCTGAAAAAGGCCCAGCACCAGCACAATGACTGCGACAACGAGCAAAATATGGATGAACCCGCCCATCGTATAACTGCTCACCAGCCCCAGCACCCAGAGTATCACGAGTATCACAAAGATCGTCCAAATCATAGCAGCCTCCTTTCCGGATTTCCTATGCGTGACCCTGAATATGTTCCAGCATCTAAATCCGGCCTAGGAGCAGCAGAATGAGCAGAATCAGCAGGACCAGCCCCAACCCACCGCTCGGGTAGTAGCCCCACTGCCGACTGTGAGGCCAGGTGGGAAGTGCCCCCAATAGCATCAAAACCAGGATTACGACCAATATCGTTATCATATCAAGCCTCCTTTTGTATCAGAAAACGTTCTGTCTGATTGCCGCATTTGATGGTCCCGCTCATTTGAACCTCGCTGTTGCATCATGGAAGGCGGACTTGACCTCAGACCAGGCTTTTTCAGCTCCTGTTTTCAGATCTTCCCAAGCCTCATCGCCTGAGGCCTTCAACTCGTGCAACTTCGTCCTGGCGTCATCCTGCTTGCGCTGCAGGGTATCAATGGTTTTGTAGTAATCAATCTTCACATCGGCCTTGGCCTTATCCGCTCTGGCTTTATATAAGGCGATCTGTGCGTTCCATTCCGCCAACTGAGCATCAAGCTTCTCTTCGTACACTTTTCGTTTGTCTGTCATAGCTGCCTCCTCACCGTTAAAACGTTTTGCCTCCCCTAAGCCCTTCTCATTTCTTTGTCTTACTACACTCCTGGTCGTGCATTTTTCCCATACCTTCCATCATATGCCCAGCCGCATGCATCTCTTTAAACTTCTTCCTCTGTTCAGGTGTCAGTTTTGTTTTGACATCTTCCATGGCCCTCAAGTGTGAAAGGTGCATATCGGTTTTCATCGTCTCCAACTGTCTCAATTTTGTCTCAACTGCCTTCATATCCACCGGTTCCTGACTGAGAAGGTCCTTGAGTTCGATTTGGACAATGTGCATGTCCGCTGTTCTCCTGATAGTCTCTTTCATCATTCTGCTCTTGATTTCACCTATCAGGGCTTTCTGCTGTTCATCCAGGTTAAGGCCCATAAGATGCTTCATCATGGGATGTTCACCCTGCATCATCCGCTCACCCATGCCCATCCCACAGTCACAGCCGCTCATCATTCCGGATCCCATACCCTGGTCACCCATGTCTCCATAGACGAGAGCTGCCAAAGCAAATATAAAAACTACTGCAACGACTACTGTTAATCTTTTCATGTCAAGTCTCCTTTTTTTGATGTTTATTAGTGTCTGTTTATATATACAAGCTATTTCTTAAACTTTTCCGGAAATTGCTTTACGATGCCGTCCGTCAGAGAATCCGCAAACATGAGCACGTGTGCATGCCCTTTGTCGTAATAATCTATGTCGGCAGCCCACTCCTTCTTAAGTCTTGATACGACCTCTCCAGTTGTGAGCGCCAAATGTTTGTATAACATATTTACACGCTCTTGCTTCGGCCAATGAGAATTGGCGTCACTCAAAAAAACCGCAATGTCATCGGCATTTGCTTCCCATTTCTTGCTGGCTTTTGCCAGCTCTTCACTGTTACCCATTTTGGCTGCTTTCACTACCTCCGTAACGACCAGAATATGGTCTCTCAGCAAGGAAGCCAGTTTCTTTCCTGCAGCATCACCATAAAAGGGTTTTATAGCCTCTCCTATGTCATCCTGGTTTCTGAGAAGTCTCTCAGCGACTTTGCCCGTATCTCCAAGGTCAGCCAGCGCGCTGATAATAAATTTCGCGTGTAGGTGATATGGTCTTCCCATAGCATCCTCATGGCCATTCTCATATCAACCGTTGCCTTCGCGAAATGCCCTTTTTCCCTGCATTTTCCCCATCGGTTCGGCAGAAGAAACATTTGCCGTGACCGATAAGACGAATAAGAACAACATGCCGATAATCTGTGACCTTCTCATGTTCTTCACCCTGCTGTTTTTGTTGTATTTTTACGTCTCATACTTGATCGCACCGCGCTTTGCAGGTGCGAGCACTCCGTCTTCATACTCTCTCGAATGTGTTCAGACTCTTCACTTTCCGATACGGATCGTTGAGAGGTTTCCTATGAGTCCGAATACACTCAACAGCCACATAATCACGACAATAACTACGACCACATTCAAAATTTTCTTTATGGTGGACTGCATCGGTATGTAGCTGTTAATAACCCACAAGATCACCCCAACGACAACTAGAACAATCACTAATTGAATCAGCGGCATAATCGTCTCCTTTTAAATTTTGCTTTTTGCGCGCCGTAAAGTCGGCTATTGAAGCCCGGTGTCAAAATTTTCCTTTGTGTGTTCATTATTTATAGGCTCTTTTCTCAACATGGGCCTCTTCCCGGGGAGTTGAGTCTGACAGGGTTTCTCGCACCACTTCAACAGGATTTTGTTTCTCTGATTTCATGTCGTTGAAGAACATATCTATCTCTTTTCCAGCTTGTTCTCTCGTATATCCGTATTTTTCCTGTAGAAGACCCGGCAGCTTGTCCAGATTCCCGGCGACCATATCAAGGTCATTGTCAGTGAGTACTCCCCACCGCTGTTTTACCGCATCTCTTAATGGTTTTACCGTGTCCTGCTGTATATCTCCACTCATACCTTTATCCTCATTTTTGTTTTACTCTTCCGTGTTCAATTTCCAGCTTCAGAAATGGAAACCGCAGTAGGTAACCGTGAATTCTTCTGGATACATGGGAGCGCTTTCACCAAATGCCCCTTAATCCTCTTACTTTTTCTCTTCTACTTTCAGGAGGCTCTTAACTGATTTTACGCCCCTGATTTCCTTGATCTTTGCCACAAGCCGTGCTTCGGTATTCCTGTTATTCACAAAACCCTGGAGAACAACATCGCCCTGTGTTGTCGTCACTTCGATCTTGAAATAATGAGCATCCGGGTCTTTCACTATATCCGCATTTATTTTTGTCGTAATTGTAGAGTCGTCGATATATTCACCCGTTGTTTCGCCTTTTACTGCGGCGCAGCCCGAAAACAGGGCCAATCCAAATACCATAAATACTGTCAATAAGATTATCCTTTTCATTTTTCTCCTCCTGTCGTTAGATCTGCAATCATACGATCGCACCGTTATTGCCTTTAATCTGCAAATTATGTTTCAGGGAAAAGAAGTCCGGATCAGCTCAAACCGCCTATCCGGACCCTTGACCTTCTGCCCTTACTTAACGATTACTTCAAAATGAACGCGTCTGTTTGTTTTTGCCTCTATTGACTCCTTGTTTTTAGGTGTCGGTATCTCAGGCATCGCAAGTCGTGTTT
>PLXX01000019.1 GCA_003153275.1 Nitrospiraceae bacterium
TTTCTGGCGACGATCTATCCTGCATGGCAGGCGGCACGTCTGGACCCGGTCGAGCCGCTCAGATATGAGTAATTCAGTGAATAATTCAGAGACCAAATCAGTGACTAATGGGGGGCTGGCCCTTATAGAAGCTGTTAACGTGACAAAGACGTTTACTACCGCTGCCGGTGAATTGCCGGTGCTGAAGGGCATCAGTATGTCGGTCATGCCGGGTGAGATGGTCGGTATTATCGGGGCGTCGGGTGCCGGCAAGAGCACCCTGATGCACATACTCGGCGCGCTCGACAAGCCTTCCTCCGGTAGTATCCTATTCAGAGGAAAAGACCTTGCTGCTATGGATGACAATACGTTGGCTGGTATCAGAAATGCCCATATCGGTTTTGTTTTTCAGTTCCACCATCTTCTCCCTGAATTCTCGGCAATGGAGAATGTCGTCTTTCCAGGCATCATCGCCGGCAGACCATTCGAACAGGTCGAGGAAGAGGCGAGGGGGCTTCTTGATGAACTCGGACTGCAGAAGCGCCTGCATCACCGGCCCGGCCAGCTTTCAGGGGGCGAGCAGCAGCGGGTTGCTGTTGCCAGGGCACTGATCCAGAGTCCGCAGATCGTGCTCGCTGATGAACCGACCGGCAATCTAGACACTGCGACTGGGAATGACCTCTTTGGGCTCTTTGTCGAGCAGAACCGCAAGCGGGGCGTTTCCTTTGTGATTGTAACGCATAACCAGAACCTCTCTGATCGCTGCCACCGCATTATCGATATGGCGGACGGGATGATAAAAACGTAGTTTTTTTCGTTATGCACTCAGGTTCCGTTTCGATTACTGTCCGAAGGAACTGTTCTTTGTCTCTCAGCTCCTTCTTGGCTCGTTTTCGGATGGTGATGTCCCGGATAATGCTAAGAATGGTTCTCTTTCCTTCAAAGTCGATGACTCTGGTATTAATCTCGATTGGCATGACGGTGCCATCTTTTCTTCTGTGGCCAGACTCAAATACCGCCTTTCCGAGTTTCATCATCTGCTCCATTCGGTCAGGTACCGAACGGGCAAACTCCGGGTATCAAGTTCGGATAACGGCATTGAAAGCCGCTCATCTTTGGAATACCCCAAGCGTTCATGAGCGGTCCGATTGATATCGATGAAGTTTCCTTTCAGTCGAGAATGAAGATGGCGTCAGTTGCCGATTCGAACAGAGTTCGGAATTTTTCTTCGCTTTCCCGTTGCGCATGTTCCGCTCGTATCCGCGCGCTGAGGTCTTTTGCCGTATGCACTGATCCCGTCATTTCTCCCCTGGTATTAAAAGCGGGTTAAAGGAAACTGTCTTGCGTTTTTTCTGATTTCCCGAAAGAAAAGAATAAGAATAATGCTCACAAACAAGGCAACAACAAAAGCGTCTATAGCGCCGATTATCATCAGATCAATATCTATTCTCCCACACGAGAGCAGGCCCATCAGAATATCCATTATGGCCGTGAATACTTCTGATAAAATCAACGATATCCATAATAGATTCCAGAGTTTCATTGACTTTAGTTTTTTAAGCAGATTGTCGATCATAAATTTTCCTATCTGACAGCTTTTGTCTCCTAACATGCTGTTTACCGTCTCCTATCAAATATTATCGTACAATTTTTTCAATGTAGCAGGATAGCCGCGTTTGATCAGACATATATTTTTGAAAATTCTCATTGTAACAAACGGTGAAACTCGCTTGTATGTCAGTGAAGTCAACCAAGCTAAGTCCCCCTTAAAATTACTGCACGGTGATCGGGTTGACTTTCTCCGGAAATAGGTCATAATGGTGTGAATGCGTACTGTTTCAAAATATCATTAGCCCATGGACGCTTTGTCGCCGATGTTTTTCACAGACTTGGAGAGGAAGCGCGCTCATTGACAGTAAAGGAGAATTACGATGATTCACAAACTAGTTAAAGTTGTAATCCTTCAGCTTGCCCTCAGCATTGTCACCTCAGTTTGGATCAGCCCCAATATCGTGATCGGGGCCACAACACCTACTCCGGAGGCTGCGAAGTGCACGCAGGACGCTCAACCTCAGGCACAATCCTCATTTGAGCCTGCTGTGCCTGTAGGAAAAGTCGCCAATCCGTCTTCTACTGCCGTGCATCCGAAGGTAGTATTCCAAATCAATCAAGCCGCTGACGCCTCGACCATCTTGCGTTTCGTTACCAACTACCTTATCGCCGAACCTACTGCAGAGGTGGCGGTGGTCGGTTATGCTGGGGGGGTGGATTTCATGCTGAAGGGGGCGAATGACACCACGGGCAAGCCCTATGCCGAGCAGCTGCAGGCGCTGGCGGTCAAGGGTGTTCATTTTAAGGTATGCAACAATACATTGAATTCACGCAGCCTGACCGCTGACGCTGTGGTTCCTCAAGCCGCAGTAGTGCCAGGCGCCGTCAACGAGATTATTCGACTGCAGACCAAGGAGGGATACGCTTACTTCCGTCACTGAGCTACCTAATTACCCCGACATGCGGGGACTGTACCTAATTCGCTTCCTGTCATTCAAAGGTGAAGCAATGGTGGTGAACTACCCGCGACTGAGGTGAG
>PLXX01000063.1 GCA_003153275.1 Nitrospiraceae bacterium
CTGGTATGGGTTCCCCGGAGATCATAGATTCATCCACGCTGCTCGATCCTTCGGTGACCGTTCCGTCGACAGGAATCTTTTCACCCGGCCGCACACGCAGGAGATCTCCTGCCTGGATCTGCTCAAGAGGGACGTCCTCTTCATTACCATCCTTTATCCTGCGCGCAGTCTTTGGGGCAAGCCCCAGAAGGGCCTTGATCGCAGCTCCTGTTCTGGTCCGTGCCCTGAGTTCAAGTACCTGACCAAAAAGCACGAGGGCAGTGATGAACGCTGCAGCTTCAAAATAGAGGCTGACTTCCCCTCCTTCCCCGCGAAATGAATCAGGAAAGAGTTCGGGGAAAAGCGCAGCTACAAGGCTGTAGACATATGATACGCCCGTGCCAATGGCGATGAGCGTGAACATGTTGAGGTTCCAGGTCGCAACGGATCGCCAGCCTCGCACAAAAAAAGGCCACCCTCCCCAGAGTACTACCGGGGTGGCTAGAAACAACTCAAGCCATTTCCGCACCTCTGGAGGAATCAGTCCGATCAGGGAGGAAAGTCCGGGTACCATTCCGCCCATAACGATCAGGACCAGAGGGACCGTCAGCAGAACGCTGACCTTGAACCGGCGCGTCATGTCGATAAGTTCCGGATTTTCTTCCTCCTCGGCGGTAATCGTCATTGGCTCAAGAGCCATGCCGCATTTGGGACAACTGCCCGGGGCATCTCTGATGATCTCGGGATGCATCGGGCAGGTCCACTCAGTTTTGGTCACGTCGGCAATTGGCACAACTGGCTCAAGCGCCATGCCGCATTTGGGACAGGCACCTGGGCCGTCCTGCCTGACTTCGGGATGCATGGGACAGGTAAAGATGGCACTACCTTTTAAAGTATTCTTTTCTTCATCTGATGAGGGTCTTTTATCTATGAAAGATGCCGGGTTTCCAACAAATTTGTCTTTGCATGAATTCGAACAGAAAAAGTATTTCGTTCCTTTATATTCTGCATTCGCAGCGGCATCACTCTCATTTATTTCCATTCCACATACAGGGTCTTTGACGTTCATGTTATCACCTCTCCCTACTCTCTGGCTCAAAAATCGTCATCACAGGGCCCCATGTTTTCCCGAATTTAATGATCACGCGAATTACTGGATCGTGCCGTCTGAGTTCCTCAGCTTATCCATGAGAGCCCGCATATCCTGGATTGTCCGGCCCGAAAGTTCTGTGCGCTATTTTCCACAACAGCATCCAGACTTGCCCTCCGGCTTGGCACCGGCGGGCGTGGACAGAAACTTTTGCCGACAGTGGTCACTGCAAAAATAAGACGTCTTTCCATTGCGTTCGGCGTGAAGAGCGGTTGCCTCGTCCACCGTTATTCCGCAGATGGGGTCTTTGGTTTCTGATTTCGATTCTTTCATTGTCATGTCCCTTTCCTGGTTATTGTCACTGCATTTTAATTGCGAGGAATGTTATTCGCAACTGCTTAATGTTTATACGGCTCGGTCTTTAAGGGTTCTGTTTTTTCTGGCCCTTTGCCCTCAACTTCTTTCAACTGCGAATTATCCATGCACTTCATGTCCATGGGCATCGACATCATCTTCTGCATCTTTTCCTTCATCTGTCCCATGTCCTTCATCATCTGCTTCTTCTCGGCAGCCTTAGGCCCCTTCATCATCTTTTCCTGCATATCCATCATGTCCATCATCATCTTCATCATATCCTTCTTTTCATCCAACATTTTCTTCATCATCGGCTTGCATTTCTCCATCTGTTTCATCATCCCTTCATCCATCTCCATGCCCTCCTGCTTCATCTCCCCCTTCGGATCATCCTTCATGCCGCCATCTGTCTGGGCAAAGCTATACGCTGCAGTCAACATCAGAACCACCAAGCTCATTGTCAATATCTTTTTCATCGTATTCTTCCTTCGTTTTTTTCACCGCGGATTCAATATTTTTACAAAACCTCTATATTCGCTGTTCACCTTCCGTTTGAACATTTCGTTATTCCCTCGAAAGAAGATCGCAGACCGACCAAACTGAGAAATGCTCGCCTTTTTTCTGTCCAACGCCGACTGCGCCCTCGGTAAGATAGAGCGCCCACGCCCAGTCAGGTTCGAACATGCTCGTCGTTGAAGACCAGTATCCTTCTCTGACATCCCCGAAGGGATGTCCATGAGGAAGCGCAGGACTGTGCCTACTGCAATCCACGAGCGATTCCAGTTCATTGATATTCGGCAGCCGCCATGAATAAGTCTCTCCCCACTTTCCGTTGAGGTCCGCCACGGCCATGAGCGCTTCTTCCCATGTCGACAGTCTTCCGGTAAGGTCGGCTGACGAGCGCCAACAGAGGTTAGTGAGCCGGTCGATAACAGTATCTTGTGTCTCTTCAAAGCGGGGTTTAGGCCATCGCATCCCTGATCGGAATTCACCGTCCTGTCCCGATCCCGCGCAGGAGATAAGATGTCCCTCTGCATCATAACACCGGGTTTGGCCGGTAGCAGGCAGAACTAGTGCCGCATTTCCCCGAACGGGCCACAACAGGAAGAACTGTTCCTTATGGCCGTAAAACATCCGTGCGCCCTCCATATGTATATACCACGCATAGGCGGTGTTGATCGCCGCGGTCGTGGATGTCCAGTACCATCCGCTGAACACATTGATAAAAGGATGCCCCTCCGGCAAAGCCGGTTTCCTGGTCTGATGACTCATAAGGCTCCTAAGTTCACGACGGTTTGGAAGCCGCCAGTCGGAAAAGCCAAATACATTCTCACGATTCATCTTTGCAACATAATCGAGGCCTTCCTTCCATGTCAGAGGGAATTCAGCAATATTAGCATCTCTTGTCCAGACGAGTCCCGTCAGCCAATCGAGGACCGTATCGTCAGAGCCATCGAACCGTGGCACAGGCCAGGATACGCCGCTTCCGAACTCCGCGTCCTGCCCGCTTCCGGCGCAATCGATCCTCCCGCCCTTTGCATCGTGGCAAGTATTCTGCCCTGTCTGGAAAAAAGAGTTCATTTTCACATTATAAAATGTCCCGGAGGGACAGCCGGAGAGTCTTGTGAGTCAACCCAGCTGTCCCTCCGTTTTTTTCTATTTCTTCTTTTCGATATCCGTCATCATGTTCTGCAGCTTGCCCATGTGTTCCCTCAGCTTCTTCATATCCTTCTCGGTCATCGTGCCTTTGTCCATCATCTTCGACATCTCCATCATCTGACCGGACATCTGATTCATGAGTGGGGCCATGTGCTTCATCCTGTCCCTAGGCATGTTATTCATCATGCCTGACACATTTCCCATCATATCCGACATCTGCTTTGACATATCCATCATGCCACTCATCATCTGGCCGTGCTCCATCATGCCATCGTGGCCATTCATCTGCCCTTTTTCCATGCCGCCCATCTGACCTTTTTGACCTCCACCCATTTCGGCGAAACCATATGCTGCCGTCAGGAGCAAAGCGAACATCGTACCAATCACAAATATTTTCTTCATCTTAAAACCTCCAAAATTTATTTTACTGTTTGCAGTTCGTCAACCATCTCATAATTCTGGTTCCTAATTAAGAGGCATGCCCATCGTGCATTCCTCTTAGCATGACGAGTGACATTTGCAGGATAATACCTTTTTCATGGTAACTTTCCTGATGCTTATAAGCTTACCTCCTTTCCTCTGATCGCTTCGAAGCCTATAAATTTATCCCACTTTCAAACTCTTACTTTCGTTTCATAATAAATACTACAACCAAAATAACGGCAATCGCGATAATAATCCCAAGACCACCATAGCCCATTCCCCATCCCGATCCCCAACCACTACCCATCATATCACCACCTTGCCCGGTGCCCATCTGGGCAAATGCCGAAATACTTGAAGTAAGCAACATCGCTAAAACAGCCATGAATCTTTTCATCTTCTACCTCCTTCTCCTTTGAGCTATATTGTCAAAAGGGAATATGCTTTGTGTTTTCTCGTATATTTATGAGCAGAATATGTGCCAAGACTGTTGTTGCCTGGTAAGGAGCTTCTATGATATTGATAATATTGAAATTTCAGCAAGACTACGATTGGGGATAATACGGTGAAAGATTCCGGCTTCTGATATATCAGGAAACTCCTGATATATCAGGTATTTTTCTTATTCCTTGGGATGCCCAGTCTTTGCATCATCGATATTGAAGTGTTATGAGCTTTGATTGAATCTTATCTCTCCCTTTTGCTCTTTATGTCTTGAAGACCGTACTGAGAATGCTGTCGATATAGATAAGAATCTCATAAATCCAAAGACATTACCTTTATTATCCCATCAAGGCTATGCACATGCACAAAACCGAGTCCTGTCCAGAATGATATGGATGCAGTTCCTTTTGATGTCTGTTCTTGAGCACGTGCTGAACTGTATCAAGAGCAAGTCTTATAGTATTATAATTTAAATTTATCATAATCCTCTGAAGGAATTATGGTGGTATGGGTGGTGGTATGGGTGGCGGCTGATTTGAACGATGCGTCAGCGAAAGTGACGCCCGATTTATTCATGGAAGACTGAATGAATTGTTACTCTGCACCTCCCATAGTTTTTGTCCTTCTTACTGGGCATATGACGAGCCAGAATTAGAAAGGTTGCAGGCAAAAGAAAAATATTATGAAAGGTAGGAGATTCTATCGTCGCAGCGGTACAGTTATCCAAAGATGTTTTATACTATAACTGTCACCTATGGAAAAGAATGAGCTTGCTCAACGACTGGAGTATCAGAATCGGAAACTTTCTGTACTTTATGACATTTCCCTGACTGTAAGCAGGTCCCTCGACCTCAGGACTACCCTAAACGATACCCTAAACAATATATTGGCCTTCATGCGTGCTGATTCTGGCGTTATCTATGTTATTTACGAAGAAACGCTTGAGTTGGTCCCCGTCGCATTTCATAATCTTTCTCCGGACGTAGTGAGAGACCTTACTGAAAACAAGGTGAGGGTTGGTGAATGTATGTGCGGTTCGATAGCACAGTTTGACTGTGAAGTTATTATTGATAAAGAGGCCTCCTCCGATCCCCGTTTTACACGTGAGACTCTAAAGAAAGAAGGAATGGAATTCTATGCAGGCCTGCCCCTGAAATCAAAAGGCAAGGTAGTTGGCGTTCTTTGCGTCATCACACATACCCCTTATGTTGCGGATCCCGAACAATTTGATATCCTCAGGGCAGCAACGGTGCCCATAGGGCTTGCCATTGAGAATGCCCTCATACATGAAAAGGTCAAGGAAGAGGTCTCCCGCAAGAGCCGACATCTAGGGTTCGAAGAAATCATCACCACGAGCCCTCAGATGGCTCAGGTCCTGAACCAGGTCAGAAAGATTCTGGATGTCCCGGTGAGCGTACTGATCTTCGGTGAAAGTGGCACAGGAAAAGAACTCGTCGCCAGAGCCATCCACTTCAACAGTATTCGCTCTGAAAGGCCCTTCATTGCCATAAATTGCGGTGCCTTGCCGGAATCTCTCCTTGAATCGGAACTTTTTGGTTACCTCAAAGGAGCCTTTACCGGGGCTTCCACTGACAAGGTCGGGCTTCTCGAAGCGGCTGATGGAGGTACGCTCTTTCTGGATGAGGTTAATTCCATGAGCAGCCACCTTCAACTCAAGCTTCTGCGTTTTCTCCAGGACCGCACATTGTATAAGGTTGGATCAACTTTTCCCGTAAGTGTCGATGCCCGCGTTATCGCCGCAACAAACCAGAGCATTGAAGACGCAATACAACAGGGCACATTTCGTGAGGACCTATACTACCGGCTCAACGTGGTAAAGTTGGATATCCCCCCCCTTAGGAGCCGTAGAGAAGACATCCCGCTTCTGGCCCGTTATTTTATCCTGAAGTATAACAAAGCCTTTGGCAAGTCCATCAGGGGATTATCAGAGCAGGCACTAAAGGTCATCATGGATCACCGTTGGCCGGGAAATGTCAGAGAACTCGAAAACGTTATCGAACGTGCCATGATAATGGCTGACGGACACGAACTGCATCCCATTGATCTTCCTGCTCAGTTCTCTAATCACATCAAGGGAGACTCCGAGTGGAGCCTCGATGACGTAGAAAAGGACCATATTGCAAAGGTGCTTGCTTTCACCAGGGGCGAGATGAAGCGTGCCGCAGAAATCCTCGGCATAAATCCAACAACACTCTGGAGAAAACTCAAGAAGAGTAACACAACAAATAATTCTGCTGACTAATTGCATAATGCACTATATAGCTTGTTCTGGTCATGCATTTTGCAATTATTTTTTCTCCTATTTTCCCGCAAAAAATAATTCCCTTGCCTTGCTGATTGATAAATAAGCTTTTTTTGTCAGAAGAATGCCAGGCATCGCTATTGCTGATAGAGAACACGGGAGGCTTTATGGCTTCATCTTTTCCTAGGGAGGAAACTATGTCACAGGAAACAGTAAAGCAGGCACTGCTTGGCACCATCGAAGCGATCAAGAAGAACCCAAAGAGCTCAGCGGTAGTATTCAGAGCAGCAACAGAATTAGTTGAGGATGTACGCTGCTCGGCAAAGATCAGGGACTTCGATCTTATGCAAGTTGACGAACCGGCTGAGTTGGGGGGGAAGAACGTTGCTCCTAATCCCGTCGAATTAGTACTCGCCGCACTGGGCACCTGTCAGGAGATCATGTACTCCGCGTATGCTTCAGTTATGGACATTCCCCTGTCCAAAGTCAGCGTTGATGTAAAGGGATACCTTGATCTCAAAGGGCTCTTCGGCATGGATACGTCTATACCGCCCGGATTTCGAAAGATCTGTTACGAGACAAAGATTGAGAGTCCCGCTGATTCTGAAACTATTTCGAAGCTTGTTCAGGTGGTCGAGTCGCACTGTCCGGTCTACGATACCCTCACAAGGGCAATTGAAGTGACAGGATCGGTCTCGATCAATGGAAGCGTAGTCGGAGCAACTTGCCCCGCCACCTAATAGTTGAAATAATCCACTGCCCTGCAGCTACTAGGGGCAGTGGATTAACATATCTCTGAGCCTGTTGCTTGAACTTTTGCCGTGCAGCGCAAGACGACTATCTCGACGGTGCAGCAGTCTGATCGCTGAAGGGATTGTGTAAAACCCTGGATGAAATTTCTTTGCCATTATCGGGTGGCGGGACGAGTTTGAATCTAACCCCACATTTCCGTACAATTTTCAGTAGAATACGCCGTAAAGCTGGGAATATCGGCGGAAAGTCAAACGATCGGGACGGGGTATTTTGTTACACTGTTTCAGACGAAACATTATGCGTTTCAATCGACGTTTCATTTTGTTTAAAATGAAACAAAATGAAACGCTTGATGTTTTGAAGTTAAAGCGTATTCAAAGGGGTTAACAGGTTATGGGGTTTTGTAAGTTATTGAATAATATCAATAGCTTTGGGGCTCATAACCCGAAGGTCAGAGGTTCAAATCCTCTTCCCGCCACCAGCAAATTAGTGTTTGTTTTTAAGGGATTCGAGGCTGTCAGACAAGTAAGTCTGACAGCCTCAGTTGTTCCAACAGGACACTTAACAGGACAGTTGCAGGACAGTGAGTTCAAACTCATGCTAGCTGGGGAGGAAATATGCCAAAGAAAGATAAAAAAGAGCTTCCCTTAGTCTCTATGAATGCTGAGGAGAGAGAAGAAGTATGGGACGATGTCTATGTCAAGGAAGAAGGCGTTGTCCTTGAATTCGATCCCAACTCAAATACAGGCAAGGTAAAATCTCTCAGTGACGATAGCGTTTATAAAATCGACGGTCGTGAACTGCTTAGAACAAGAATTGAGTTGCGCCCTGGAGATAAAGTTCTCTTTGCTCCTATTGAAGATGCCTCCGGCGACGATTACGCCAGAATAATCAGAATTATCCAACTCAGTTGCTGATGTCACGAGAAGCATAACCGTCACGGCTGATGCCCTGAGCCAGTCAGAATGTGAGATGTAATCAAAGTAACAAACGCTCGCCTTATTCTGATCAAGCTGTTCCAACGATTCAAGCCGGCCTATGATATCCTTGTTTTGCTTGATCAGATGCTTTGGGTTACCAATCTTGCACAAAGGCGCACAAGAGGCAAGAGCCTTACGTTTCATATCAAGATCAATTTCGACATATGCGTGGGTTGTGTCAAGATTGACGTGGCCTAGCCAGTTTTTTATAACCGTTAGATCAACTCCTGACTGGAGCAGATGCATCGTTCGGATTCCTCGCAATTCAGATCCTTATTCTCTCGTGATGTGACCATATGCACCTCCTCATTAATTTAGTTCCTATGAGGAGTATATCGAAGACAACGGCATTATGATGCGGAGTGATTTCTTGCTGAGGGCTTATCTAATAAGGATTGAGGACGAATACTTCACATTACGGAGAACTACACATGACAGGTGAAATGTGAAGCTCCACATTTCACCGTGCTATACGTAACATAACCTACTTTTGTTTTGGTTCAGCGTGAAATGG
>PLXX01000112.1 GCA_003153275.1 Nitrospiraceae bacterium
GAAATATCAACTGCAATTATCACATCGGCCCCATAGGTCCTGGCGGTATCAACGGCAACCGGGCTCACCACGCCGCCATCGACATACATCTTGTCCCCGATCTTCACTGGCCTGAATATGCCGGGAATTGAACAGCTTGCCCTGACGGCTGTTCCGGTGTTGCCTTTGCTGAAGACCAGTTCCTGCCCGCCGGGGATACTGGTGGTGACGGCATAAAAAGGTATGCGGAGTTTTTCGATCGGGGTATTCCTCACGGTGGTATTGATATACTCTTCAAGTTTGTCTCCCCTGATGAACCCATTGTCTGGCAGGACATAATCGACAATATCGTTTTTCTCAAGGCTTAAAGCCATCTTCTGCAGCTGAAATGCCGTGAATCCATACGCGTACAGGCTGCCGACAAAACTCCCCGCGCTTGTGCCGACAATCATGTGGATTGGGACCTTGTTCGTCTCAAGGATCTTAAGCACGCCAATATGGGCAAAACCTCTCGCTGCGCCGGCCCCCAGAACAACTGCAACCTTTGCCGGACCTTTTACTGGATGGACAGTTCCTCCGGGAGCACAGGACCAGAGAAAGAATATGCCCAATAAGATGGAGCAATATCCTACCTGTTTAAACATGGCCACTCCACTTCACTTTGATTTGTCTTTTTTCCATGGAAAACTTATTATATATCATTGAAGTCGGCTTATAATATTTTACCTGTGATCAGCGGGCGAAAGGAGTGATCAAAAAAGTGAAAAAAGTTGTTTTGATGGTTCTTATTACCGTATGTGTCGGAGTCCTTGCCGGGTGCAATACGGTCAGTGGTGTGGGAAAAGATATCCAAAGCGGCGGCCAGGCGATAGAGAAAGCCTCAGGTACGAATCAGCATTAGCAGATTCTTTTCAGTGTAGTGACAGGTGCCTGCGTCTGCAGGCCATGTGTCAGCACTTTGTATCAGCACATGGGTCCGGCAGTGCCATCTCATCAGGGGGTCTTGAGTATGGCATACGTGCATTCGATCAGGGGCATTGGATCGATAAAAAAGGCCTTTTCTCTCGAGCCGAAAACGTTCCAGTCAAGTCTCGCCGGCGGAAAGCTCTTTACGATCAATGCTGCTGACAGATGCAGATGTGCAGGAGGGCCCGACGTCCCCTTCCGGGGTGCAGAGATGCCGCCAATCATATGTCCTGCCTGTATGTGCGTTCCTGGTGAAAGTCCTTTCTTTGGTCTGATGTGCCCATACAGGGAATAGAGTTCCCTGTCATTCTCCTCGTGCCGGGGGTGTCTGACGAAGATCGTTCTTCCAATGAAGTCCCTGACGATTTGGACAACCTGCCCATCATACAGCACCGGGATCTGAGTGCCGGGTTCAAGGGTCATGATCGGGCCGGCAGATGAACGGTAAAAACAGAGGTCACATCCTTCGTGCGGCACGCCCCTTGTTCCCATGTCTCCCCACCATTTTTCCGGAGAACCGAAGAGCATGCCGGGAGAGAAGAGCCACTCCTTGACGTCAAGTTTGTTCTGTATTATAAGCTGATTGCAGAATCTGGACTTTTCCGGATGCATGATCATTGAATGCATTTTTTATTATAGTCAAATCAGGGAATATACCGCAGATTTGCAGAAAGAGTGCTGTTTTTTCGGGTCTCCGGGGGGATGTTCAGCTTGTTATGATGCCAGCTTGTTATTGACACCCGTATGACTTTTTGATAGCATTTGCACAGGATGTGACATATGCACATTAACGGAAAGAGGAGGCAGCAAATGAAAAGAAGCACAGCAATTGTATTGGTCGTTGCCGCAGTGATGGTCTGCTCCGTCGGATATTCTTCCCATGTGCATGCAAGAGTTTATGTGCCCCTACCTGAGTTTGTTATCGATGCAGAGCCCGACCTGGTAGTGATACCTGGAACGTATGTGTATCGTGTGCCTGACATTGAGACGGATATACTTTTTTATCAGGGGTTCTGGTACCGGCCGTTCGAGGGCCGCTGGTACAGATCAAGGAGCTACAATGGACCGTGGGGCTTCATAACAGTCGGCAGGGTCCCCCTGAGCCTGAGAAGACTGCCTGTCGGCTACCGCTCAATGCATTTCGAACTCAACCACCGCATGCATTACGGAGACCTGCAGAGGAACTGGCGGGGGTGGGAGCGGCAGAGGCACTGGGACAGGGATGACCGTTGGCGGGAGGGGAGAGACCATGGACTTGGGGACGACAGAGGTCGTGGAGATCGCGGATCCCGAGGTGGTCACGGTGACAGGGATGACAGGGGTCATGGCGGTGATGATGATGGTGGCCGCAGATAGCCCTACTAAACAGGCGAAAAGGATGTCCGGAGAAGACAGGACAATCTAAATCGCGAGCATATATTGTTGTCCGATAGGGGTTCTGTAGCCGACGGGAGAAAACTCCTGCAAGCTATTTTTTTGCGGTAAAATTATTCACGACAAACGCTCGTTCATCTTCGTCAGTCTTTACCTTTTCCCTGAGCCTTTCATCAAGCAACTGCCGGAGAATTTTCGAATAGACAGGGCCCTGGGGAATGCCCAGTTTTTTGAGGTCGCGGCCCTTAAGTGCAGGGTGTACTTTTTTCAGAGTGACGAGGAAGTTGGATATATCTTTTTTCTTTTGCACATCGTTTGTAGCAGACATGGTGAACAGCAGCGTCTCCAGCGGCAGGTCAACCAGCAGGTGATAGATTTCAGCAGGGTCCTTCAGGGGCAGTCTCTTGACTATTTCTTCAGAGATTGCAGTGCTCTTGAGGATCAGGTCGCGTATTCGGGGAGGCGGTGAAAGCCTTTTCAGCGCATCCCGTCTCTGTTCCGGGCCGAGCCCCGACAGAAGGGTCATCAGATAAAGTATGGCAATGTCAGCCTTCTCATCCAGATAAAGCAGGTTGTACCATGCCCGTGTCTCACTGACCGAAGAAAAAATCTGTTCAATCTGCTCGCTGAAACACAGGTCCGGGTGAATGACCTTCAGGAGATTGAACTCGGAAAGTCTTTTGAGGGTTCTGGACGGGTCAGTTTCCTTAAAGGCGAGAACCAGTTCTTCGTAGAGTCTGGAGCCGGAGAGTTTTTCAAAAAGGCGCATCCGGATTGCTGATTTGATCAGATTCTCTGTGTGTTTGCTAAGTCTGAAGCCGAAGCGCTCAGAGAACCTTATCGCGCGGAAGGCCCTTGTCGGGTCTTCCACAAAGCTCAGATTATGCAACACCCGTATGGTTTTCTCCCTCAGGTCCCGCTGACCGCCGAAGAAATCGATCAGCTGACCAAAATTTTTCTGGTCCAGCCTGAGAGCGAGAGTGTTGATGGTAAAGTCCCTCCGATAAAGGTCTTTCTTGATCGATGATGTTTCAACGGTCGGAAGGGCTGCCGGTGATTCGTAGTATTCGGTGCGTGCTGTTGCGACATCGATTTTCCGGTGGCTGAGGATGATGGTCGCTGTGCCGAACCTTTCATGGGGTCGTATCGAGCCCTGAAGCTTTTCCCCCAGGGCACGCGCAAAGAGAATTCCGTCCCCTTCTACGACGATGTCGATGTCGAGATTTTCTTCCCGTAACAGGAGATCCCGGACCGAACCGCCGATGAGATAGGCGGAATACCCCATAGCCGTTGCGGTCTTTCCTGCGATCTGCAACATGTCGTAGACATCTTTGGGAAAACGGTCTCTCATCCAGGATGCAAGATTTCGGCCGGGAGATGTTCTTTCGGTTATATCCCCCCGGTCGAGATGCCGCTTTCTCAGGTAATCCTCATAGAGTACCCTGAGAAGGTCGGTCCTGGTTATGGCGCCGGCCAGGACTCCATTCTGCATAACCGGCATAAAACGCTGGTTATGTTCGATCATGCTGGTCTCGATGTCTCTGATCGGGGCATTGATTTCGACGGTCAACGCGTCCGGGGTTGCAAAGTCGATGCAGCTGTTTTTTCTGAAGCCATGAAAGATCGCTTTTTCCACGACTTCCCTCGATAACACTCCTGCATAGCTCCCGTCCTTCAATACCGGCAGAACATTGACCCCATAGCGGGTCAGAATATCTTCCGCCTCTTTGATGGTGTTATGAGACTGGATGGTGACGACGGGAGTTGTCATGATGTCTGCAGCGATTTTGCCCGGCTTTACATGTTTTGGCAGCAGGTCTTTGATGGTCTCCGCAACAATTTCAAGGGACGCCTCCCTGACCGTAGCCGAGGCAGCCGCCGGATGTCCTCCTCCCCCGAATTCCCTTGCGAGCTCAGCAACATTCAGTTCCGGGACCCTGCTTCGAAATATGATTAGGATCTTCCCCCCCATGTCGAGCAGCAGTGCCACGGCATCGACGTCTTCCATATCCATGATTTTATGGGCGAGGTGAGCTGCGTCGCCGACATAAAAATCCCGCGATGCCCGGGTGACTGCAATGCTTATCCCGCTCAGGACTATGTCGCTGGAGGCCTTGATCAGCTCGTTCAGCAGTTCAAGCTCCTCAATGTTCAAGTCCACTTTCAGATAGTTCGAGACGATGTTCAGGTTCGCCCCTTTCTTTAGTAGCCAGGCAGCCGCCGAAAGGTCCCGCTCTGTTGTTGACGGGTAGAGCAGCGATCCGGTTTCTTCGTATATGCCGAGTGCAAGAAGGGTTGCTTCGATGGGCGACAGAGGCAGATTTCTTTTTCTGAGTAGCTCGGTGAAAATGGTTGCGGTCGCTCCGACATCTTCAATGTTCTCGACTTCCCCCCGAATGTCTCCAGGCTGCACCGGATGGTGGTCGAAGATATGGACCTTCAGGTCCCTGTTTTTCAGACTCTCGGCAAGATGGCCGATCCTTTCCGGCTGTTTGGTGTCGACGATGATTAGGCGTGAGATCATTTCGGGCTCGACGTCGCGTATGCGCCTGATCGGGACAGGCTGAAATACTTCGATAAAATCCCTGAGATTTTTTTCTTGGGATCCGGGTAGGACAAGCGAAGCGTTTGGATAGATTTTGAGCGCTGCGACCATCGAGGCGAAGGCATCGAAGTCAGCATTAATGTGGGAAGTTATTATTTCCACTATCCGGGCTGCGGAGAACCAGGGAGAACCTCTGCCGTCTGCTTATCTGACGTGGAACGATACCCGGTTTCTGCCGCTGTTTTTTGCTGCATACAGGGCGGTGTCAGCATAAGAGATGAGGTCATCGTGGGTTTTGATCCCCGGATGGGGATAGGAGGATATGCCGATGCTCACCGTAATGGTCCTGCCATCTCTGAGGCTTTTGAAATGTTGGTCTTGTATGTGCATTCTTATCCGCTCAGCTTCGGCAACAGCCCCTTGAGGTGAGGTTTCCGGGAGCAATAATATAAACTCTTCTCCGCCGTAGCGGGCCAGTACATCGCTGTTCCGGGAATGTTTTTTCAGGGAGGTGGCAAACTCCCTGAGCACCTGATCGCCGACCTTGTGCCCGTAGATATCGTTTATATCCTTGAAGCGGTCTATGTCGAGCATAAGACAGCTGAAAGACGACGAATATCGCTGGCTTCGACTGAACTCCTGGATGATCCGGTGATAGAAGTATCGTATATTGTTGATCCCGGTGAGATAGTCGGTGATTGAAAGCTTTTCCAGACGCGTTTTTTCATCCTCGACCTGTTCGAACAGGAAAGCGCTATAGAGTGAATTAGCTGATGCGCGTGCCATGCTGTTCAGCAGATTGATCTCGTGTTCCGAGAAGGACTGCTGGGTCCTTGATGTGCGCAGAAAGAGTGTCCCGATGACCTTGCTGTGGTAAAAGATCGGGACGACGAGTATTGAACGTATGCCTATGGGGGTGATAACGTCCCGCACGGTATCCATGATGGGGTCGGTAGAGACATCCTGCACAACAACATATTTTTTTGAGTTTAGCGCCTCAAGTATCTCCGGATATTTCCTAAGGCTGAGTTTCATCCCCCTGAACATCGGGTCCTCATGCGTTGCAACAACAAAGATGGTTTTATGCCGACAGTCTACCTTGATGATCGAGCAGCGGATGACTGGGACGATTTCCGCGATCTTTTTGACGATCTGGAAAAGAAGTTTTTTTGAGTCGAGGGTCTCTGATATGAGTTGGGTGAGATCAACCACGGCCTCAAGCTCTTTTTTCCTGCACTCCATCTTCTCGAGCATCTCACTTTCAGAGATGACTGAGGCAAGCTTATGGGCCAGGTCAAGGTCAAGATATGGCCCGAGAATATAGCATGTGACCTGATAGCCTATCGCCTCCCGTATGCCCTTGCGGCTGTCTCCGCTGATAAGAGCGATTGAGGGATAATGCCTGATAACCTTGCCTGTATGTTTCAAGGAGGCGCCTGAGATAATAATGGCGGACGGATTGCTCCCCCTGACATGGTCAAGGAAAAGGCTCGGGTTGAAAAAAAATGACGGGTGATAGGTTTTTCTGCTCCTGAAGAACTTTTCCAGAAAGGGATGCAGTCTTCTGTCCTTAAGCAGTATCGCGATCTCTTTGCGGTGCATGGATATTTGGCCCCCTCCGCCTTACTATACTGTCTATTATTACTATTTTTCCTCAAAGAGTCAAAATATATCATCATAAATACTGCTTCAAACGATTTCCAGAAGGACTGGGCTGATTGCTTGACATTTGTAAGAAGGAATGATTATACTTTTCCCTCGGATTAAGCTATGGGAACATATACAACATTTAGACCACACAATATTAAAAAGAAGAGGACGCACGGCTTCCTTGAGAGGATGAGCACTCCTGGTGGGCGTAATGTAATAAGGCGCAGAAGGAAAAAAGGACGGAAGAGACTGGGCGTATAACGCTGCAAAAGGTCTATCAATCCCTGCGGAAAAAGGGGGATTTTAAAAACGTCTTTGATGTTGGACTCAAATTTCCTTCAAAGTATCTTGTTATATACGCAAAACCAAATGGACTCTCTATCTGTAGGCTTGGCTTGGCTGTAGGCAGAAAAGTCGGAAACGCCGTTATACGAAACAAAATAAAACGGCGTCTAAGGGAGGCTTTGAGAAGGGAGCTGTCAACTGCTTCTCTTTGTCACGATATGGTGATCGTGGCGAGAACAGCGTCTGCTGACGCTGCATTTGAGGATATTCATAACGCTGTCCTGAGGTTCTTGTCCAAACTTGCTCATGAAAATAATTCTGGTATCGATTATAAGGCTTTATAAGTTTTTCATTTCGCCGATTCTGCCCGCAAGCTGCAGGTTCGTCCCTTCCTGTTCAGACTATGCCTCGGAGGCGATTGCCCGATATGGCGCCGCTAAAGGCCTTTACCTGGCATTCAGACGGATCCTGCGTTGCAATCCCTGGCATCCCGGCGGATTTGATCCGGTAAGGTAATTTATGGACAGACAGGCACTCATCGCAATTCTGCTTTCTGCACTGGTCCTTGTCGGATACCAGTTCTTCTTTGCGCCTCAGCCAACGCAGCCTCCTCAGCCGCAATCTACGGTTGAAAAGGCCGCAGAAAATAAACCTGATGCCGGGACAAAAACTACTGCCGTTTCGACGCCTGTTCTCCCGGTGACCCCTGCTCCTGATATTGATGAAAGGGAGATCAGGATCGAAAATGATCTTTTTACTGCTGTTTTTTCAACGAGGGGCGGAGCCGTCAAGCATTGGGAGTTAAAGCAGTTCAAGGATAAAACAGGAAGGGATGTCGTGCTGCTCAATAAGCCCGGTGCCCTCCCTGCTGTTGGCATTGGCGCCAATACCGCGTTTGATCTCTCCGGGGCAAACTTTTCCTCCACCTCAAAGGACCTGACGCTCGGACCTGACAACAGGACAGGTAAGATCATCTTTGAATATGCAAAAGGTGCGGTCATGGTACGGAGGATCTATACGTTCAACTACGGGTCTTATGATGTCGAGCTGACCGATGAGATCGCGGGGCTTTCCGAATACTGGATAACGCTCGGTTCTGACTTCGGCATATCCGCAAAGGATAATACGGTGTATGTGGGGCCGGCCCTGCTGACGGGCACCGACCTGAAAGAGTTTAAGCCCGGCAACTTAAAAGAGCCTAAAATTTTCAAAGACAGCCTGAAATGGATTGCTCAGGAAGACAAGTATTTCTTTGCGGCCCTTGCTCCGATCAGCCAGATGGAGGAGGCCCGCGTATGGCTCAACAATGGCGCTCCCCTTATCGCGTTTAAAGGGAAGCCGGGACAAAACACCTTCCGCCTGTATGGAGGACCGAAAGATCACGACCGCCTTGCTGCCCTGAATCTCGGCCTTGAGCATGTGATCGATTTCGGGTTCTTCTCGATCATTGCCAGACCGCTTTTCTGGATCCTGAAATTGTTCTACCGCTTCGTCGGGAACTACGGGTGGGCGATTATACTTCTGACCATCGCGGTGAGGGTTCCCTTTATTCCTCTCATCAACAAAGGGCAGACCTCGATGAGGAAGATGCAGGAAATACAGCCGAAGATGACTGAAGTGCGTGAAAAATACAAGAACGATCCGAAGAAGATGCAGGTGGAGATGTCGGAACTCTACAGAAAGCATAAAGTGAACCCCGTGGGCGGCTGCCTGCCGATGCTGCTCCAGATACCGGTTTTTTTCGCGCTCTACAAGGTGCTCTTGGTTTCGATTGAACTGCGCAGCGCGCCATTTTTACTCTGGATCAAAGACCTTTCAGCGCCAGACACTCTCTTCGGGCATATCCCTGCGATGATCCCGCTTATCGGCGGTTTTGCCCTGGGGCCGTTGCCGATTGTTATGGGTATAACCATGGTTATTCAGCAGAAGATGACCCCCTCGACCATGGACCCGAAGCAGGCGAAGATGATGATGCTGATGCCGATAGTATTCACCTTTATGTTCCTGAATTTTGCCTCGGGTCTTGTCCTCTACTGGCTTGTGAACAACCTGTTCGGGATCGCCCAGCAGTTTTCGGTCAACAGAAAGCTCACCCGGCAGCAGGCCTGAGATGCAGACGAAACTGAACCGCTGACGCAATTATTCTCCCTTATTTACTCCGGCCTGTTACAATAATCACCAGAGTCCCATGATGTTTCCTGACGATACCATAGCCGCAATTGCAACCCCTATCGGTCAAGGGGGCATTGCGATTGTTCGTCTGAGCGGGCCTGATGCACTGAAGATCGCCGACCGGATATTCCGTCCCCGCAATGCAGCGCGCATGCCCTCGAAGGTCCTGACGTATTCAGTCATCTACGGTCTACTCATTGACCCTGCTAACTGTTCTCCTGTTGATGAGGTGATTGTTTCGGTTATGCACGGACCTCATTCGTATACCAGGGAAGATATCCTCGAGATCAATGGTCACGGCGGCATGGTAATCATCAGGCGGATTCTTGAGATAGTTCTTGCCGAGGGGGCGCGGCTTGCAGAACCGGGTGAGTTTACCAAACGGGCTTTTCTGAACGGGAGGATCAGCCTGACACAGGCAGAGGCGGTGATGGACCTCATTACGGCAAAGACCGAGGAGAGCCGGAGGATTGCGGCTGATCAGCTCCGCGGAAGCCTGGCCGAGAAGCTTAGTGCCACACGAAACAGACTGCTTGACCTATGTGCTTTAGCTGAAGTCTGCATTGATTTTCCTGAGGATGAGGTCGAATTAAAGACATCTGAGCAGATGGGCGTGGAGCTTGAGGCCGTAGCACAGGAACTCGAAAAGCTCTCGAGGACGTATAATGAGGCACGATTTTTCCGGGAGGGGCTTGCGACGGCAATTGTTGGAAGGCCGAATGTCGGAAAGTCCTCTCTCCTTAATGCGCTGCTTGCACGGGACCGGGCGATTGTAACTGACAGACCCGGGACCACACGCGACCTGATTGAGGAATATTTAAACATTAGTGGCCTTCCGGTCAGAATCATCGATACTGCAGGAATTCGCAACTCGGATGAAACAATTGAGCAGGAGGGGATCCGGCGGAGCCTCAGGGCACTCGAAAATGCCGACTGCATCCTGGCGGTTTTTGACGGCAGCATGCCCCTGGATGCCGAGGATCATAGCCTGATCAGGAAGATCAGCAGCGGCAATGTGATTATCGTGGTCAACAAGGCTGACCTTGATGAACAGATATCGTTCGGCAATCTGCTTCCTGTGAACAGTCCGTTGGTAAGGGTGTCTACCCTCAACGGCAAAGGGATCGATGATCTGAAATCCCTTATCGTGACAACCAATCTCAAAGAATGGAAAGAAGAACGGGAAGGCGTTGTGATAACGAATCTCCGGCAGAAGCAGGCGATCGACCAGTCGGTTATGGCACTTGGACGGGCCGCGCAGATCCTCTGCCGGAATCAACCCCTTGAAATCCTTGCCCTCGAACTCCGTGATGCCCTTGAACATGTGGGCTCTCTGACCGGGGATGTTACGCACGAAGCTATTTTGGATAGAATATTCAGTGAGTTCTGTATCGGAAAATAGGAGGTTGTATGGAATGTGTCCAGGAAACAAACAAGGCTCGGTGCACCCGCATCTATGAACCCTGCGCCCGGAAACACAAATACTGCGAATGTCTGCATTATCACCGCAAAAAAGATGAATTGCCGGCCTGCTTTTTTACGGCTGAATATGAAAAGACTTATGATGGCTCGATAAACGATTTTCTGCAGATGCGGGGAGGTAGCGTATGAATACCGACAATACGAAAATCGTGTATGTTATCGGCCATAAAAACCCTGATACAGACTCTGTCTGCTCGGCAATCGGCTATGCCCATTTCAAGAATGTTACGGATCGGCGGTTTCTCTTTACGCCTGCGCGGGCCGGGAAGATCAATGAGGAGACCTCTTTCGTTCTGAAGCGATTTCATGTGCCGGTCCCGCAGGAGATTGAGAGTCTGGCCCCGACGGTGAGCGACCTTACCCTGAAACGGCCTATATCAGCAAAGGCACGAGACTCTGTCCAGGTACTGATGAATTTGATGAAAGAAAAAAGTGTGCGCTCGCTGCCGGTTGTTGATGAAAACGACCGGCTTGCGGGGATGGTCGGGCTGAAGGATGTTGCCATGCATTATATGGACAGCGTCGGGTTTACCGACCTTTCCCAGGCCCCGATCGATCTGAATATTCTGGTGCGGACTCTTGAGGGTCGTGTAGTCAGTAATCCAAAGCGCCTTGAGTCTCTTAACGGCAAGATTCATATCGCGTCGATGCAGAAGGGGACGATACTGAACAGGGTCAGACCGGGCGATGTCGTGATCATCGGCGACCAGCATGACATCCAGTTTGAATTGATACGGGCGGGATGCTCTGCACTTATTGTGGTCAATAATACCCAGATAGTCGGGGATGTCATCGCCGAAGCGGAGAAACAGGGCGTGCTGCTGATATCATCGCCGCATCATACATTCTCGACAGTGCAACTGATGACCCTGTCTGTGCCGGTGGAATCGATCATGCAGCGGAAAAACCCAACGGTCGGGCTTTATACACCGATCAGCAGCCTGCGGATAAAAGTTGTCGAGTCTGAATACCGTTCTGCAGTCGTGGTCGACAGCGATAACCGGCTGATAGGCTTTGTTACTAGAACGGACCTACTGACACCTGTCAGAAAAAGGGCGATTCTGGTTGATCATAACGAGGTCTCCCAGGCGGTCGACAGCATTGAAGAAGCGGAGATTGTCGAGATCATTGATCACCATCGGGTCGGTGATATATCGACCATTGCGCCGATCTTCGTGTATAACGATCCGGTCGGCAGTACCTGTACCGTGGTCGCTGGAGTTATGTTCCTTCACCAGGTCAATGTCCCCGCAGAAATTGCCGGGCTGCTTCTCTCCGGGATTTTGTCAGACACGCTCATCCTGACGCTTTCTACAACGACCGCCCGGGACCATGAGGTAGCAGAAAAACTGGCAGAGATTGCCGGGGTCTCACTCATAGAGTATGGCAAGGAGCTGCTCCAGGCGAGCATTAATATTGAGGGCAAGACTGCGGCGGAGCTTATTGCTGCTGATTTCAAGGAATTCATGATCGGCGGAAAAAAGCTCGGCGTGAGCCAGATGATGGTCCTCGATTGCAAGGACATCGATCTGAGAGAGCAGGGTCTCCTTGAAGAGCTTGAGCGACTGCGGGTTTCAGGCGGTTACGACCTGACAGTTCTCCTCGTTACGAATCCGATAAGTTCGTCCCACGAACGGGTGCTGGTCAAAGGCGAGGCCTGGATGATCGAGAAGGCTTTTGATGTGAAGGTTGAGGACGGAACCTGTATCCTGCCGCGCGTGATGTCCCGGAAGAAAGATTTCATCCCGGGGCTTTGCCAGGCCATGAGCATGAGCAGGACAGGGTAGGGCGCCTGGGATGATAGGTTGCAGAAAAGTCAAAAAATACTTTAAAATTAACGGCTAAAACCCAAGTGCGATGTGGTGGAACTGGCGGACGCGCCGGACTCAGAAGCCCCCTGGTGAATTTCCCCTAGCCCCTTGATTTCACGTAACTACTTATTATTACGTAAAATTTGCAGTTCTTTTGTTTCTGTTGTTTGTTGTATTTTCTGTAGTTTCAGTTTCCGTCTGCTGGAGAATTGCCGGATCCCCCATGCTTATCTTTAAGGTTCTTCTGCAGAATCTGTGG
>PLXX01000046.1 GCA_003153275.1 Nitrospiraceae bacterium
GTCTTTGAGACGGCTCACAACCGTCGCGCCTCCCTCTTTGAGGGAGCGTTATGACTGTTAGGGATCTGACTCTTCTCATCAACTCTCAAAACCAAAGCACTGTCCGGGGGATTCAAGTACAGCCCCACAATATCGCGAACCTTCTCGACAAGGAACGGATCAGTGGAGAGTTTAAATGTCTCTGCCCTGTCGGGTTGCAGCCCAAACATCCGAAAAAGTCTATGGGCCATCGAAGGGGAAACTTCAGCCTCCTCAGCAAAACGTTGCACGCTCCAATGAGTGCCATTTGTGGGCTTCCTCTGTAGAGCCTTGTTAATAAGAGCTGCTACGCGGTCGTCTTCGATACTCCGAGGTCTGCCCGAGCGCAGTTCGTCATGAAGTCCCTCGATACGGTTGGCAAGAAACCTTTTTCGCCACGTACCCATGGTAAATGGAGTTATGCCAAGACTATTGGCGATCTCAGTATTAGACAGTCCACTGGTCGAATGCAGTACGATCTTTGCGCGCCGGACGAATCCGGCAGGAAGAATTCTGGATCGTTTGATCGCTTCCAACTGTTCCTTCTCCTCATTAGTCAATATCAATTGTGTATTCGGTCTTCCGCTTCTCATCGGGTACTCCCTTATGGTATAGGATACCCAAAATATACGCAATATTTATGCTAATTTCTTATGAAACACGAGACTAGAGACTGCTTATTTTCTTGACAGGCTGCATTATAGGATGTCCCCCAATATTGTCCTCTTCAAATAATCCCGAGAAGGCCTTCATAAGAGAAGGGTCGTAGATCGTTCCACTGCCTCTGAGCATCCGTGCGAGGGCGTCATCCAGTCGCAACCTTGTCCGCTCGTACACTTTGCCGGAGATAAGACTGTCATAGTCGTCGGCTATGCTTACGATGCGACTGAAGAGGTTGGGCATTCTCGTCTCTGAAGGGACAGGATACCCCGAAAGATCGAGCTTCATGTGGTGCTCAAAAGATACGATCATGGACAGGATAGATGTTTCGTTCAGTCCGAAGGATTTCAGAATTACCTTTATGCCGTCTACGGAGTGCCTTTTGATGAGTTCCTGTTCCGGTGCAGTAAAGTCGGTCTTCTTGTCGAGGATGCTCATTGGAATTGCGACTTTTCCGAAGTCATGGAGTAATGCTGCCATAGCAAGGGTTCTCAAAGCTACCCTGTCAAAGCCGATCCTTTTACCGAGGGCTACCGACAATATTGATACGTTCACGGAATGGTAGTAATAATAATGTTTGAAAGTTCTGGAAAGGACAAATCTCAACAAATTGCTTTCATCCATCAAGATGCTGTCGACAACGAATTGAAGCGCCCTTTTAATTCTTTTTAATTTTGTTCGCTTGCCGGCTTTTACAGATTTGTCCATCTCTCTCATTGCCGAAACCGTCTTATTATAGGCGCGTCTGGCAACAGCCTCACTGTCTTTCATATCAATCTCTTCTTCTTTCTGCAAGACTACCGGGCCCCCCAGCGTTATACTCCGCGAGAGCTTCAGCTCCAAGGTTGACTGAATATCAGTGAACTCTTGGCCAGCCCTTATCGCATAGGCGAGATTCAGGAGATCTGTTGCACTTACCGGCGTCCTGAAATCCAGCACACCTATCATCTTACTACTTAGTTTATCCGCCAGTAACGTGAAATTCTCTATCTCGGATACGCCGGCCTTTATTCTTGTGCCGTCAATAAAGAACGTCCCTTGAATGATTTTGATCGTAAATTCCCCGGTTTCCTGAAGCAGAAATTCCATGTCCGACAAAAGTCTTTTTGCTACATTCAGAATTGTATTATTCATAGAATCATACATTCCGGTTATCCTGACGAGGATGTAAAAATTGGTTATGACCGATTTTCCGTACCTGGATACTCTGTCTGACGCTGTTTCCATCCTTATTAGGATCTTCCGAGGGCCTTCACGCAAGCCTCTCTCAGCATGCTATTTTTAGAGTTCGTTTCCTTTTCGAGCAGTACCATGGCTTCTTTGGACTTGAGAAGGCCGAGGCCGTATGCAGCAGATGCCCTTATCTCTGTAATTTCGTCTTTTTCGATTAATCCTTTTTTCCTGAAGAGTTCCGCAAGAAGGGGAAAAGCTTCTTCGCTTCCGAGAACGGCGATCGTCTCGAGCAGTTCCTTCTTCTCGGCAAACGACTTTTTTCTAAGTTCATCCCTAGAAATATTTCTACTCAATACATCAAAGAGACCCGTCGCCTTCGACCTCTTCAATGCCTTGAGGGCCGTTATTCTAATTGTCACATCGCTGTCTTCAAGCGCAGAAAGAAAAAGATTCTTTGTTTCTCCCCCGGAGATGCCATCAAGCGCCCTTATTGTTTCTCTCCTCACCCGCACATCACTATGTTTTAATACCTTTCCCAGGTACTTTTCCGAGCCTGTCGCTTTTATCATACCCAGGATCATTGCAATGTTCCTCACGAGATACCATTTTTCATCATCAAGAGCCTCTGCCAGTGCACTAATGTCCTGTTTGCTTATTTCCGCAAGGATTTCACAAAGAAGCCGTCTGTGCTTTCTGTCATTAAGTTCCCCGAGCACCTGTATCATCTGCGCTAAAAACTGTGGACCCATGAGAAACAGATACTGCCTTATTTCCACGGTGTCCTGAGATCCCTCAATGAGGACCTTTAAGTTCTCGCTGCTTCCGGCCCTGAAAAAAACATTTTCGATGATTTCTCTCTGCGAAAACGTGTTATAGACCGCTAAAAACTTCTTCAGCCCCCGCAGAATTTCGATTACACCCTTCAGATCTTTTCCCTGCATCCTGATATCCATTATCTTTCCTATGTTCAGGACGACCTCAGGAAACGCCTCTGTGTCCTGTTCGTCAGCCAGCAGACCAAAGAAAAGATCAACAGCCGACGCAAGAAGCGATTGTTCATCTATATCAGCGAGCTCTTTTCTCAAAGCGGCAAGCTCGCTTTCGGTAAGTCGCTCCGCGTTGGTTTCTGAGGGAAAAACATTACCAGTGGAGGCAAGAAGTGCCTCTATATCAGCAGAAGGTTCCTCGGAGATTTCCTGATCAGGATCATTTCGAAGAAATTCTTCATCGACAACCAAATCATCATCTACGGTGTCTTCAACCGCGGTATAGCCCATATTTTTTATGTTCTTTTCCCAAAAAAGAGTTACTATATCGTCATCGTCACTTATCTCTGATTTCGGTGCAAATCTGAGAATATTAATGAAATCACTTATCTCGGCAGATGTAATCCCCGCGTCAAATGTGATCTGCCTGATCCCGTCTGAAAAAAGAAGCATGGCAATATTATCGGTTTTTTCCTCGCTATGGTAAACTTCGCTCTCCTTATACAGGAGGGAGTATTGTTCAATATCGATCTTGAGTTGATCGCTGGTTTCAAAGAAGGAATTGAATTTTTCGATTAGCTCTGTCGCGAACTTCTGGTATATGGGGTTGTCTTTAGGATAAACGTTGAAAGTCTTGACTGTCTTCGTAATAGTTCTTATTATGTCGCGTATAACTGCCAATTCCTCTTCAGTTGGCGCTATCTTTATAGCTTCATCATCCACCATGTTTTTTATCACTAATTGAAACCCCGTGTCAAACCTTGCTTTGCAATGAGAAAGGTGATCGCACCTTTCGGTGTCATTGCTTGGCATTGAAGACTACAGGTCAGGCTGGTTTCTTGCGGTTTAAAGGGGAAAGGGATACTATCGTGCCATAACGGTTGGAAAACCTGGAATAGAACTTGAGGGAGCCTATTACCACATAATTACTTGCGGAAATCAACGACAGAAGATCTTCAGGGATGGAGATGACGGCATTGAGAATTAAGGAGATAGGGAATGAGCAGAATTAAGTTCACAGTATTTGTAGTATTGCTGATCTTCTTCAACACTATCACGACTGCAAGGGCAGATGATCCGGCGGGGGGGATACCTTGCCCGGACACAGGTCGATTGCTCGGGAATCGATTCTGCTGAATCTACAGTTATCAAATGCAATACCTTTGCGTATAAAAAAGCGGCTAAAGAATTGAATGCATTGTATGGGGATCTTATGTCCTCAGCCGATAGCAAGCAGAAGATCTTTTTCAAGAACATGCAACGAGCTTGGATTGAATTGAAAAATGCGCAGTGTGAATTTATTGGATATTATTATCGAACAGCAATTGCGGAAAAATAGAAATCTGAATGCGAGTCTATCATGACGATTAGACGAGTGCAGGAACTCAAGGCACTCGGAACAGGCATCAAGTGGTAATGCCTGAATATGTCACGCAGTGTTTTTTCTGATGGCTGCTGCTGCCTTTGCAATAAGCTCTGCGGCCTGAATCATCTCATCTTCAGTGTTGTCTTTTCCGGTACTGAGTCTGATGGTCGAAAGCGCGTCCTCATCAGAGAGGCCCATCTGTTTCAGCACCCTCGACGGGGTGCATAATCCGGCGTGGCAGGCAGAGCCTGTTGAAAATGCTACCTGGTCCTTCAGGGCCTCGATCAGGGCAAGGGCCGCGACGCCCGGGACCTGTATACTGAGCGTATTTGGCAAGCGCTTTGCGTTTTCTGCATTCAACACAATATCCGGCAGATATGTCTTCAGACGGAGGTAAAGCATCCCGCTAAGATATTTTGTATGGGCAATCCTCAACTTCAGGTCGCGTCTGGCAAGTTCACAGGCCTTTCCGAGACCCGCAATTCCTGATACGTTCTCAGTCCCGGGTCTCATCCCCTGTTCATGTCCGGCCCCAAAAAGGATGGGTCTTATCAATATTTTCTTTCTGACGTACAATGCACCGATTCCTTTCGGCCCGTAGAACTTGTGGGAAACGATCGTGGCCATATCAGTATGCGTGCCGGTAGAAAAGTATGTTTTTCCTATCGACTGGGCAGTGTCCGTATGGAACAATATCCCTCTCTCCCGAGCGAACATGCCTATCTCTTCAACCGGCTGGACCGCTCCGGTCTCGTTGTTTGAATGCATCACCGATATAAGGAAGGTGTCGCTGCGGACTGCCTTCATAATGTCATTGGGGTGAACAATGCAGTCTGTGGCAACCGTGACATAGCTCACCCCGAACCCGAGCGACTCAAGATAGCGGCAGGTGTTGCTCACGGAGGGATGTTCAACTGACGATACGATAAGGTGTCCTTTGCCACGGGCAAGCGCTGCGCCGATAAGCGCGAGATTGTTCGATTCCGTGCCACCAGAGGTGAAATAGATTTCCTCGGGGTTGCATCCGATAAGATCGGCGATGAGTTCCCGGTTATGTCCGATGGTCTCTCTGACCCTTTTGCCGCAGAGATGACCGCTCGAGGGATTGCCGATATCCCGTTTAAGCGATAAGAAGACCGCATCACGGACTTCCGGGTCTACGGCGGTCGTTGCATTGTTGTCGAGATAGATTATTTTTTGGTCCGACAATTTAATGCTCGCCTGTTGTCAATGTTAGGAAAGAATTATGAGATATCACGATGGATAATGTTCAGTTCAATAGAGCCTTTTTTTACAGCTGAGGCGATCTTCCTGACGATTGCAGGGGAACGGTGCTTTCCGCCGGTGCAGCCGATCCCGACCGTCAGATATGCTTTGCCCTCCTTGATATAGAGGGGAATCAAAAAGTCGAGTAGGTCTTCAACCTTTTTCAGGAACTCTTTTGTTTCTGGGTGTTTCAATACATACTGAGCGACTCGTTTATCTGTCCCGTTAAGGTCCCTGAACGCAGGAATAAAGAATGGGTTCGGCAGGAACCTCACGTCGAAGAGCAGATCGACATTCTGGGGAGCGCCATATTTGAAGCCGAACGACATCAGTGTGACGGTAATGTCCCTGGTCTTCTTTTGTGATATATAGAATGAGGATATCAGCCTCCGCAGTTGATGCGGCGAAAGTGACGTAGTGTCTATGATCCTGTCGGCATGTCGACGGAGTGCCGCAAGACTTTGCTGCTCTGCCGCGATTGCCTCATCGAGAGTCCCGCCAAGAGGATGGGGCCTGCGCGTTTCCTTGAAGCGTCTGACGAGAACGTCGGGCTCTGCTTCGAGAAAGAGGATGTCGAGCGCATAACGGTTCCTGAGCCTTTTGACTATACGCTCGATGCCGGGTAAGGAATCTTTGTCCCGTATGTCGATCCCGATAGTGATATCCCGGCCGGCCAGATTCCGAGACGTGCGGGTGAGCAATGCCCCGATCAGCGCGACCGGCAGGTTGTCGACACAGAAGAAGTTCAGGTCCTCAACCGCACGGAGGGCGACTGTTTTGCCGGAACCGGAAAGGCCGGTGATGATGACAACACGGGGATGCCGGCCGGCATCCCCGTGTCCTGACTTCACTATGAGACCCTCCTTAGGATCCATTAATCAGTTCTGAATCAAATCTATATGACAGGCTATTTTACCGGCTCAATCAGCCCGAAGTTTCCGTCCTGCCGGGTATAGATTACATTGATATCACTGCTCATGTCATTGATAAATACATAGAAACTCTTGCCGAGGAGGTCCATCTGCATGGAAGCCTCGTCAGGGCTCATCGGTTTGAGTTCGAACCGCTTGTTCTTAATGATTCTGCCGGTCTCTTTCTCGTCAGTCTTTTCAGACAACTCGACTTCTGCTGATTTCGCTCCGCCTTTCCGGTGCGAAACCATTTTTTCTTTGTACTTTTTTACCTGCCGATCGAGTTTTTCCGTGACCTCGTCGATTGCGGAATAGATTTCATCGGTGACACTCTCCGCCTGTATCAGTACTCCGTTTACCTTGAGCAGGACATCGGCCTTGTGGCGGTATTTCTTCTCGATGCTGAGGGTGACCACCGCCTCGGATATTTCGTGCAGGTAACGGTCGAATTTGCTTATTTTGTCCTCTGCATAGCTGTGCAATGCAGGTGTTACTTCGAGATGTCTTCCATTAACAATAATATTCATGATATTCCTCCTTTTGATGTACCCGTGATCTGATGGGTTGTACCTATTATCATCTTTTACGCTGGCTCTGCGAAGGGATTTTCAACTCCTCCCGGTATTTTGCAATCGTCCTCCTGGCTATGGTTATACTTTGATTTTTAAAGATATCGACTATGCGCATGTCGCTCAGCGGTTTTGTTGTGTTCTCCTCGGAGACGATCTTCCGCACCATGTCTTTTACCGAGGTGGAGGAGAGCTCCCCGAATTCTCCCGGGATGGCATTGCTGAAGAAGAACCTAAAGCCGTATATGCCGCGGGGACATGACAGGTATTTGTTCGAGGTGACCCTGCTGATCGTACTCTCATGAAGGTTAAGTTCCGTGGCAATGTCCTTGAGATTGAGCGGCTTGAGGAACGTGACCCCGTGCTCAAAGAATTCCTTCTGGTAGGTCAGGATGCATTCTGTTACGCGGTAGATGGTCTTGTTTCTCTGGTCGAGGCTCTTCATCAGCCAGACGGCAGAACGCATTTTATCTTCAAGATACTGCCGGTCCTCTTTTGGGATTGAATTTTTCTGGCTGAGGAGCCGCTGGTAATAGCTGTTGATCCGCAGTTTGGGAAGTCCCTCGTCATTCAGCAGGATCTGATACACGCTGTCCGATTTGACAATATAAGCGTCAGGCGTAATATAGTTGGCCGATGCTGTTGAGAAGTTTCCGCCTGGCTTTGGGTCGAGCCCCTCAATAATCCTGACAGCGGCCATGACCTCTTCGAGAGAAACGTTGTAATCCTTTGCAATCTGGCTGTATTTTCTTTTTCCCACGAGGTCGAGGCTTTTCAGTACCATGTTGTCGACCAGGCTTCCCTCTAGATCCAAGGCCCGCAGCTGCAGGTGCAGACATTCCCTGATATCCCGCGCGGCAATGCCGGCGGGGTCAAAGCTCTGTACCAGCCGTACCGCTTTTTCGACGGTCTCCGCATCGGCCGCTGCTGTTTCCATCAGTTCTTCATTCGAAACCTTGAGATACCCGCTCTCATCAATATTCCCGATGATGATTTCCCCGACGCTCCGGACCTCTTCCGGTTCCCGGGAGAGTCTGAGCTGCCAGATCAGATGGTCGAAAAGGTCAGCGGCAGTGCTGAGGAAATACTCAAATGAGGGCTGTGTGACATTTCCCGTTGTGAAATACCCCAGGTCCCTGCCGTCGTAGCTCCGCTGATCGAAATAGTCGTCAATGGCTGGGGCCATGAGCCTTTCGAGCGGCATTTCGACATCGTCATTTTCTACCGGTGTTTCGATCGACTCCTTTTCCTCTTGCGAGTACTCTTCGCCGGAGGAGATATCCATCATCTCCTCAAGGAAAGGGTTTTCGACCAGTTCCTGTGTCAATGCCTGCTGCAGTTCGAGTTGAGGCATCTGCAACAGCTTGATCGCCATTTGCAGTTGAGGGGTGAGTACCAGTCTCTGGGAAAGTTTTAGTTCAAGCCGGTTTTCAAGTGCCATCAGAGCTTAAACTCCTGACCGAGATATACTTCTTTGACTTTGGGCGTTGCGATCAGCTTGTCGGGAGTGCCTTCTTCAAGGATCTCCCCGTTGTTGATAATGTATGCTCGGTCAGTGATCGAGAGCGTATCTCTGACATTATGGTCCGTGATAATAATGCCGAGCCCTTTGGATTTCAGATACCTCAGCATTTTCTTGAGGTCGATGATCGCTAACGGATCGATCCCTGCAAAAGGCTCGTCAAAGAGGATGAATGTCGGATTTATGGCGAGCGCACGGGCGATCTCCGTCCGTCGCCGCTCGCCGCCCGAGAGGCGAAAGCTGTCCCGCTTTGAAAACTCCACGAGATTGAACTCTTGCAGAAGCCTACTGACCTCAGTGTCGATTTCATCACGGGGAATCCCCCGAATTTCCAGCACCGCCCTGAGGTTGTCCTCAACAGAAAGTTTTCTGAATATGGAAGATTCCTGCGGGAGGTAGCTTATGCCCATAATTGCCCGCTTGTACATCGGCAGCATGCTGATGTCCTGCTTGTTCAGGTAGATATTGCCCTCGTCCGGCTTTACCAGCCCGAGTATGCTGTAAAACGTGGAGGTTTTGCCTGCACCGTTCGGTCCGAGCAGGCCGACGATCTCACCTTTTGTCACGTAGAGGTCGACATTTTTAATGACGACCTTCTTGCCGTAACTCTTGCAGAGTCCTTTGACCTCGAGCAGATCCATCACTTCTCCTTTTTATTCTTGAGAAACACCTTGCTGTTTTCGACACGGGAGAGGTCTTCTTTGATTAAATAGGTCATTGTTGTCCCGGTCACCACGTTATCACCGTCGATAGCCTTCGGCTCCCCCGTGAATACGACCTTGTCTTCATCGGCATAATACACTGCATCCCTAGCAGTGATTGCGCGGGAGTCCTTTATCAGTTTGACATTACCCGAGGCCTCAATTTTTGTTACATCACCGCCGTCCTCTTTGTAGAAAATCAGCATTTTGTCGGCAGCCATCGACATGTCCGGGGTCCGCGCAACAACGTTTTTTTCGAAAAGGGCGGTATGCGCCTTGTTGTCAGTGGTCAGGGTCTCGGACGTTACGGTAATCGGGCCCTTGACGCTGGGCCGGGAAGAAGGTTCTGCAGCAACGGCATTCCCGCCTGGCAGCAGGCCCAAGCCGATTATTATCAGACTAATTATTATAAGTTGCTTTAACATTGTTCAGTATCCTTATCTTCTGTTCATTATTGTCTGCAAACATGCCGGTCCCGGTGAGGGTGAACTTCTTTCCTTCCATCCTCACATTCTTGTCGGTCTTCAGGATGCCTGTAGCGTTATCAAATTCTACGTCGCGGGAGGTTATGGTATAATCCTTATTTCTCGCGGTGACCGGACCGGTTGTGATCAGTTTTTTGCCTTGCATGTCAAAAAGTCCTTTTTCCGCTGATATGGTCATATCTTTGTCTTTGACCGTTATTTCAATATCAGAGAGGTCGGCACTATTGCCGTTTCCTATGATATTTGCTCGTTTTGCAGTAACTATCCAGTCACTTTTGCCGTTTTTCTTCTGGATGATCCGGATGCCTTCAATATATGACGCCGAGCCATTCCCTATCGAGGGCAGAATGCCCTTATTTTCTCTAACTATAAGAAAATACAGGGAAAAAAGCGATAGGACCAAGGCAGCGAACCAGACAATCTTCATGATCCAAATTGTATCACATACGGGGGATTAAGTAAAGGCAAATAGTATGCCAGTTTATTCCGTCATCCGGACCGAAAGCGCATTTTTCATGACCGCGACCGGTGCGGGGAGTCCGGTCCAGAGTTCAAAGGCCAATACCCCCTGGTAGAGCAGCATGCCGAGCCCGTCTACCGTAAGACAGCGCTTTTTCCCCGCCGCTGCCAGAAGCGCTGTTTTTTTGTAAATGAGATCACAGATAACCTGTTTTTCTCTCAGCAGTGCTGGATCAAAGGGGAGAGGATCATCCTGCCCGAGACCGAGGGGGGTTGCATTGACGATCAGGTCAAACTGGTCAATGCCGCCGCTGCCGTCGAGACCGTCGAGCCTCTCCAGCGCTGATACGTTTGTCCTGATCCTCCCCAGATCGCTGACAAGCGCGTCTCTTCTTTCCCTGCTGCGATTATAAATGACGAGTTCCGCTGCCTTTTCACTCAGGTAGTAGCTGATAGCCCTGGAGGCTCCGCCTGCTCCGATGATAAGGGCTTTTTTCCCGCTGACGTCGACACCTTTTTCAGCCAGAGAAAGCATGAACCCGCGGCCATCTGTATTATGGCCGGTAAGCCGGCCGTCTTTATTGACAATGGTGTTCACGGCACCGATAAATTCCGCCTCGCTCCCGATCTCGTCGAGGAAAGGCATGACACTCTCTTTGTGGGGGACCGTTGTATTGACCCCAATGAGAGAAAGGGCCCTGACGGATTCCACTGCCTGTTGCAGGGCGTGGGGATGAACCAGAAACGGCAGGTAGCAGTAATTCAGGCCAAGGTGCTCGAAGGCAGCGTTATGCATTGCCGGAGAGAGTGTGTGCTCCACCGGATACCCGAAAATTCCTATGATTTTTGTTCTCCCGGTTATATTCATAACTGTTACACCCCGCAGCTTCTGTTGCCGTTTGAAATAGTTGTCATGGGATCTCGTGAATGAGCCTGCCGGTATCGTAACATTTTTCAGGCCTACCTTTCTTTCGGCAGACTGACACATGCATACCGACAAACAGACCTTCATATTTTCTTCAAGAAGATGCATTATGCTTCAACTGAAAGGAAATGAGGCATACGGTTAACATGTTTCGGATAATTACAGCATCATTGTTTCTTGTACTGATGACATCAGGAGTGTGTATGGCATTCCATGAGCACGTTACGCCCTACGGTGATTACTGCCGGGAATACAGCAACTACGGTACGTGCAAGGAATCTATCCCTCCGCAGGAGGCGATGAGGGCGATTGACCGGTATTACCGCGAGAAAGGGTATTGGATCAGCACATTTACTCACCGGGGCCGGTTTATAGAGGCGGATGTCTTTAAGAACGACCGGCAGGTTGACAAGGTCATTTTCGACAGGAAGACCGGCAGGCTCAGGTCGGCCTATTAAATAATAAAAATTAACAACAAAAAAGGACAGGAGAAGAAAGATGAAGAAACTGGTACTGTTGCTGGCAGTGGTATTACTTGTGGGCATGAGTGTTTCATCGTTTGCGATGGACAAAAAAGATGTGCCTGGCAAGGGTATGCATGGCGATCAGATGATGATGGAGAACTTTGCGGCCCTCGGACTTGATGAGAAGCAAAAGGAAACGGTAAAGGCGATCCATTTCAGACTGAAGAGGGACGTGATCAGGAAGAAGGCTGATATCGACGTCGCGGAGGTTGAACTCAGGGAACTCCTTGGCAAAGATGCGGTTGATCTCAAGGAGGCCGAGGCCAAGGTAAAGCAGATTGAATCGCTCAAGGCGGACATGAAGATGATGCATATCAAGACACGCGAAGAGATAAAATCAAACCTTACGCCCGAGCAGAAGAAAAAGTTTGCTGCAATGCATAGCGGGCATGGGAGATTTATGGAAGGCTGCGCCTGTGCTGCATGCGGCACAGGCAGGTGCATGATGAAAATGAAAAGCGGTATGAAAGGCAAATGCGGCAACTGCGCGATGATGAACAATACGGACGCTGACGATAAGCCTGCATCAGACCAGCACAAAGGGCATAATCACTAAGAATTAGCGGCGTGATTTCATGTGATGCGCCGGGAAGGGAGGCCAGTGTGGCCTCCCTTCTTTTTTGATTTGGACAAATACCGGACATATTTGTATGATATACCAGTATAAACTTGCGGCAAGGCGGAAAGAGGAGAATATGATCATGGCAAAGCTCAGTAACGGATGGCGCACGGGGTATTTCAGGGCATTATATTGTTTGATGTTGTCAGGTGTTGTCGCGATGACCGTGCTTTCAGGCTGCGGCGCCGACCAGACATACACGGTTAGCGGAAAGTTTACATCCGGCGGTAGGGCGCTTTCGGGGGTGACTGTAACTCTTTCGGGCGATGCTAATATGACGACCGTGACCGATACAAACGGTAATTATGCCTTCACTGACATTGCCAGGGGTACGTATATAGTAACGCCTACCCTCACGTCATATACCACTTTCATTCCGCCGTACCGGAATGTCTTTCTCGATGGTCTCGACGCTATCGGATTCAGCTTCAGTCGAAGCTCACAAGGAAGAACGGCCGCAGGCAATGCACATACCGTTGCCTTGAAGAATGATGGCACGGTCTGGGCTTGGGGGAATAATAGCAACGGACAGCTCGGCAACGGTACGATGACCTCAACATCTGTTCCTGTTCAGATTAGCGGACTGACAGCTGTCATCCTGGCGGCAGGCACTGCACATACCGTTGCCTTGAAGAATGACGGAACGGTCTGGACCTGGGGGGATAACACCTATGGTCAGCTCGGCAACGGATCGATAACGCAAAGCCTCGTCCCTCTGCCGGTAGAAAGCTTGGCAAACATTATAGCTATTGCCGCAGGCAGTACTCATACCGCTGCCCTGAGGAACGATATAATCGATGTCTCGATCTGGATGTGGGGAAACAACAACGACGGACAGCTTGGCATTGGAAGTACGGATCAGAGTCTTGTTCCGGTGCAGACACCTGGACTGTCGGGGGTAACAGCTGGAGTGTCGGGGATAGTAGCCATTGCTGCAGGCAGTGCGCATACCGCAGCCTTGATGAATGATGGCACGGTCTGGACCTGGGGAAATAACAGCAACGGACAGCTCGGCATCGGGAATACACAGCAGAGCCTTGTCGCTGTGCAGGTAAGCGGGATGACGAACGCTATGGCCGTTGCCGCGGGCTCTTTGCATACTCTTGTTATGGAAAATGACGATTCGGTCTGGGGCTGGGGAAGTAACGGAAATGGCCAGCTTGGTGATGGGACCACTACGGACCGGTTGACACCTGTTGAGGCACTGTTGCCATAACTCGCTGTACGTGAACTTTATGTATATGTAAATCTGTGCGGGAGTGTACGCAGGGCTGATTTATTGCGATCGGCCCTGCGTTGAACCCGGCACCCGGTCCTTGACAAAAAGGCGAACGATAATAAATTATAGTAGAAAATTAATCCTGTCAGGACGAATTGTTAGATAAATTAATAAACCTTACAGTCAGTTTCTCGCCTCTTGAGATGACGTTGGTATCAGTTTCTGTGCTCCTGATGTTTGCGCTGTTTGCCAGTCTGATCAGCCGTTTACAGGAAGCTTTGATAGTCATCTGTTCGGCGGTGACGGCAGTCGCCTCTTTGATGAGCGTTGCAGCCGGTGTTATGACCGTCGGGAGAGAGACCAACGAACAGATCGTTTTGCTGTTGGGTCTCCCAGACCTGCCTTTCCACCTTAGGCTTGATCCGCTTGCCGGTTTTTTTCTTTGTGTCATTGGGCTGCTCTCCTTTTTTGTCTCTGTTTACTCAGCTGGATATCTCAGGGGTTATCTCGGGCAGAGATCAGTAACAAGACTTGTCGTTTTTTACAGCCTTTTTCTGGCAGGCATGTTTATGGTTGTGCTTGCCGATGATGCGCTGTTTTTTCTTATCTCGTGGGAGGTGATGGCTGCAGCCTCATATTTCCTCGTCATGTTCGAAGATGAACGTGCTGAAAACCGGAAGGCCGCCTTTATCTATCTGCTGATCGCCCATGTCGGCGCTATTGCGATCCTTCTTTCATTCGGTGTTATGGCAGGAATTGCTGCCGGGTTCGGGAGTTTCAGCGGCTATACGTTTGATGCCATGCGTCAGGCGCAATTCCCGATTGCCTGGGCGACTGCAGCTTTTTTACTGGCATTTTTCGGGTTTGCTGCGAAGGCTGGAATGGTGCCGCTTCATGTCTGGCTGCCCGAGGCCCATCCCGTGGCCCCGTCCAGTGTGTCTGCGCTGATGAGCGGGGTGATGCTTAAGACAGCTATTTACGGCATGATCCGTGTCATCTTTGACCTCCTGAGGGTTTTTCCCTGGTGGTGGGGGGCGATCGTACTTTTTCTCGGCATTGTATCAGCGGTGCTGGGCATTCTTTATGCCCTGTTGGAGAAGAACATCAAGCGTCTCCTTGCCTATTCATCGGTCGAGAATATCGGCATTATTTTGGTTGGGCTAGGACTGTCCATGGTATTTTCTTCATTTAAATTACCGCTGCTGGCTTCTCTTGCCATGGTCGCCAGCCTCTATCATGTTATGAATCATGCGATGTTCAAAGGATTGCTTTTTATGGGCGCAGGGGCTGTCCTTCATGCCACTCATGAACGTAACATGGAGAAGATGGGAGGGCTTATTCACCGGATGCCCTGGACCGCAGCACTCTTTCTTGTGGGCTGCATTTCGATATCGGCATTGCCGCCCTTTAATGGTTTTGTCTCTGAATGGCTCCTTTTTCAGGCGTTCCTGTTGTCGCCGTCCCTTCCCAGTCCCCTGATGAAGCTGTTCATGCCCCTGGCAGCAGCTTTGCTCGCGCTTACTGCTGCGCTGGCTGCCGCTACGTTTGTCAAGGCCTTCGGTGTCAGCTTTCTCGGTCAGTGGCGGGGGCAGCCCCAGCACAAGGTTCATGAGGTAGACTGGTCCATGCGGACCGGTATGATACTTGCGGCATGCACCTGTCTTTGTCTTGGTATCTTTCCTACTGTCTTCATTGATTGGATGGATATTATCCCTGAGAAACTGGTCGGGGGTAAGCTTTCAATGTCTGCCACTGCCAGCGGATGGATGTGGCTGACTCCTGTGGCGCCTGAGCGGGCATCGTATTCGGGAATTATTGTATTCCTCGGTGCACTGCTGGTGTATGGGATTGTCTATCTTGTCCTTCATGTGAATCCCGGCAGGATACGCAGGGGGCCGATCTGGGATTGCGGATTTGAGAAGTTGACCACCAGGATGCAGTATAATGCGACATCTTTTGCAATGCCTCTGCGGAGGATATTCGGGTTTATGGCGAATATCAGGGAGACGGTGAAGCTTACTTCCCAACCGGCGCATGCAGCATTCCCGAAAAAGCTTCGATATCACCTCCGGATCAGAGATTATTTCTGGAACCTGTTGTACAGGCCAATTGCCCGTGCAAGCTTCTGGCTGGCCAGAAAGGTCGGCCGGCTTCAGCAGGGACGCATCCAGTCGTATCTTATNNCCTTTATTTGTCGGCTGGGTGAGGATGCTGAAATGCTGGACCCAGGGCCGGTCGTCTGCAAGTCTCTTTCAGCCGTACCGCGAACTGTCAAAGCTCTTTTCAAAGGACGTGGTCCTTGCTGAGAATGCCTCCTGGATTTTCCGCTTTACCCCCTATCTCGTCTTCGGTACGGTCATCTTTGCCGGGGCAGTTGTCCCGATACTTTCTATCAATCTGCCCCTTGCTCTCAGCGCTGATGTCATTGTCCTAGTCGGAATGTTTGCGATATCGCGTTTTTTTACAGCGCTGGCGGGAATGGACATCGGTACTGCTTTCGGCGGCATGGGTTCAAGCCGGGAGATGATGGTAGCGTCTCTGGCTGAGCCGGCAATGCTGATGGCAATCTTTACAGTATCGCTTATCAATAAATCGACATCCCTGTCGCATATTGCCGACGTCATGTACGGTGGTCACATGCTGCTGAAGCCCTCGCTGGCCTTTGCCTTTATCGCCTTTGTCCTGATCACCCTCGCCGAGACCGGCAGGATACCGGTTGATAACCCATCTACGCATCTTGAACTGACGATGCTGCACGAAGCCATGATCCTTGAGTATTCGGGCAGGCATCTGGCTCTTATCGAATGGGCAGGCATGATGAAGCTTTTTCTTTTTATGGCGTTGGGCAGCGCGCTGTTCTACCCGTGGGGCATTGCCAAAACAGAAGGTCCCGTTGAGATCCTTTTCGCGACCGTCGTGATCCTGACGAAACTCGCAGGCTCCGGGATCGTGCTGGTCCTTATTGAGACAGGGCTCGCAAAGATGCGGCTCTTTCGCTTAACCGAGTTCCTAGGCACAGCCTTTCTAATGGCGACGCTCGGGATGCTCTCATTTTTTATTCTGGAGTGACATGAATTTACAGATTGCAGCCGATATAAACAGTTTCCTTGCAGCCTTTGTGCTTCTGACTGCATTTGCCATGCTGGTCCAGAAGAGGATATACAGTCTTATCCATCTGTTTGCGTGGCAGGGACTGCTGCTCTCTCTGAACACTGCCATTGTCGGCTATGTGGCTAACAAGCATCACCTATACATATCGTCAGTCCTGACGCTTTCACTTAAGGTCTTCGTGCTGCCTTACATTCTTCATGTCCTTGTTGTGCGGCTCAAGATTAGGCGGGAGGTTGAGACGCTGGTGAATATTCCCATGACCATGCTGATCGGCCTGGCGCTGGTTATATTTTCATATCATCTGATGGCGCCGGTGAGTGAACTATCTACCCTCATAACAAGGTCGACGTTGGCCATTGCGTTGGCAACGGTTATGATAGGACTTCTGATGATGATAACGAGAAAGCATGCCGTTACCCAGATCATCGGCTTCTTGGCCATGGAAAACGGACTCTTCTTTGCTGCAACGAGTGCCACCTACGGCATGCCGCTCGTTGTTGAACTGGGGGTAGCACTTGATGTTCTGATTGCCGCGTTCATTTTCGGGATTTTCTTCTTTCATATCAATACGACGTTTGAAAGTCTCGACGTCGATCAGATGGCACGACTGAAGGAAGAGGATTAGCACCGGCTATGACACTCCTGATTCTGCTCTGTGTTCCCCTGGCTGCAGCCTTTGTCCTTGCTTTTGTCGGCGACAGGCAGTTGGCCCCTGAAATTAATATCCTCGGGTCTGCGGCGACCTTTGCAGCAGGTATTGGGCTGGCGCTGCAGGTCTATGATCAGGGACCGATGATGGCCGGAGGAAAATTCTTTTTTGTTGATGCCTTCAATGTCTACCTGGCTGTCCTGACCTCATTTGTCTCGATGACCACCGCTGTTTTCAGTCGGCGCTATATGAGAAGGGAAAGAGAACATGGACGCGTCGGACATGTAGGCATGCGTTTTTATCATGCCATGTACCAGCTTTTTATTTTCGCCATGCTCCTCTGCCTCTTGACGAACAACATAGGCGTTCTCTGGATAGCTATGGAACTGGCAACACTCTCGACAGTCCTGCTCGTATCTCTGTACCGTACGCCGACGGCGATTGAGGCTGCATGGAAATATTTTATTCTCTGCGGCGTCGGAATATCCCAGGCGCTTTTTGGCACCGTGCTTTTATATTTTGCGGCTGAAAAGGTGCTCGGTGAGGGAGGGGAGGCGCTTCTCTGGACAAACCTGANNATGCCCACAGCGAGGGGCCGACGCCCATCTCTGCGGTTCTTTCGGGGCTCCTTCTGAATATTGCACTCTATGCACTGGTCCGGTGTAAGGTGCTTGTCGACGGTTCTACTCACACGCACCGTGCAGGATATATCATGATGGGGTTCGGCCTACTCTCGGTCCTTGTGGCGGCCTTTTCCCTGCTGAGACAGAAGGACATCAAACGCATGTTTTCCTATTCCTCAATCGAGCATATGGGGATTACTACTTTTGCCTTTGGCCTGGGCGGGCCCATAGCGACGTTTGGTGCTCTTCTGCATATGCTTGTGCACAGCCTCGCGAAATCCGCGATTTTCTTTACCGTGGGACATGCCTCCCAGATGCACCGGACGCAGGAAATGGACAAAATCAGGGGTCTTTTCAAAGGCAATCCTCTTGTGGGGTGGGGTATGATGTTCGGCGTCATGGCGATTGCCGGGATGCCGCCGTTCGGCATCTTTACCAGCGAGTTTCTGATCCTTACGGCTACGATTAAGGATGCCCCGCTGTTGACCCCCTTTCTGCTCCTCGGTCTCGGTGTGGCCTTTGCAGCCCTCTTTAGAAAGGTCCAGCCGATGGTGACCGGAGAGGTGCCTGCCAATCAGCATTTTCTGAAAGTAGCACATCTCCCTGTGTTGCTTCACATGGCCTTTGTTATGGTCCTCGGGCTATATCTTCCTGACTTCCTGAACCGGTGGTTTCATACTGCAGCGGAGTTGCTGAGATGAGCATGCTGTCCGATGCCCTAACAGCGGCTTTGGGTGCCGATCTCCGGCCCGGCATATGGCCCGACGTACGCCCTGGCGCACGGCCTGACATACGGTTTGAAAGCGGACAGCGTCCCCTGTCGGTTGTCTGCTGTACGCTGCCGAAGGAAAAGTTTGCTGAAGCGGCTCGCATATTGAAAAAAGCCTATGCCCTTCTCGCGGCAGAATGGGCGGCGGATGAGACGCCTTTTGGGAAGGGGTTTGCCGTTTTTGCCTGTTACCGGTGGGGCAAAGAATATTTTATCGTGAAATCAGAGCTGCCGGCTGATGACCTGCGCTTTCCGTCCCTGACCAAAAAGTTTCTGCCTGCGTACCGGTTCGAACGGCAGATGCAGAGCCTTATGGGAGTCGTACCCGTCGGCCATCCTGATTTGAGGCCCTGGATAAAATTTGAGGACTGGCCACAGGATTCCTTCCCACTCAGGAAATCCTTTGATGCCACGAAACCTATGCCGAGGGTTGTCGGCGACTATCAGTGGTTGCGGGCTGCGGGACAAGGTGTTTATGAGATACCGGTCGGTCCTGTGCATGCCGGGATAATCGAGCCGGGCCATTTCAGGTTTCAGGCGGTCGGCGAAATGGTGATCAACCTTGAAGAACGGCTTGGGTACGTCCACAAAGGGATAGAAAAGAAATTTGAGTCGCTTTCGTGGAGAGACGGCGTTCGGCTGGCTGGCCGTGTTTCGGGCGACTCTACCGTGGCACACAGTATTACGTATTCAATGGCAGTCGAGTCCCTTGCTGGCCTACCGTCGGGTTTATCCGGATCAGCCGATCCGGCAGGCTACAGCATTCCTCAAAGGGCCCACTGGATCAGAGCGCTTTTTCTCGAACGGGAGCGAATCGCAAACCATCTTGGAGATATCGGAGCGATCTGTAATGATGCAGCCTTTGCCTTCATGCTCTATCAGTGCTCGCGGCTCAGGGAGATGATGCTTCGCACTAACCACAGGCTTTTTGGTCACAGGTTCATCATGGACAGGGTTGTTCCCGGCGGAGTAACTGCTGATATTGATGCCGCTGGAAAAGAGGAGATACTGTCTGAACTGGAGTTCATCTCCCGTGACTTTGAGAAGCTGGTTGTCATATTTGACGAAAGCTCTTCCCTTGAAGACAGAGTACGCGGTACAGGGATACTGAAACCTGCAAAGGCCCGGGAACTCTGCGTGGTTGGTATTGTCGCGAGGGCAAGCGGCATGAACCTCGACTGCCGGATATTCAACCCCTTCCCTCCATATGATGAATACGACCGCCTTGAACTCGATGTGCCGGTCAAGATTAGCGGCGATGTCCACGCGCGGACGTATGTGAGGATCGAGGAGGTGCGTGAGTCCATTCGTATCATCCGCTACATTCTTGAGAATCTGCCTGACGGTCCGATAGTTTCCGATTTAGGGGTGCCATCGCCGGGCACCGCTGGCTTTGCTGCTGTCGAGGGCTGGAGAGGCGAGATTATCTACTGGCTCCAGGCAGGCCCGAACGGCGAGATTAACCGCTGCATGGTCAGGGACCCCTCCAGCATCAACTGGCTCGGGCTTGAGCAGGCGATCCCGGGGAATATTGTGCCTGATTTTCCGCTTTGCAATAAAAGCTTCAATCAATCATATTCAGGGCATGACCTGTGATACGGATTCTTAGACAGATATTGCGGACCGGCATAGTCACTGAACCTCTGCCGTCTGCGGTTGAAGAGGAGATCAGACGGACAGGGACCGAACTGAAAAAAGCGATCAGCAAACACTTCCGCAGAAGTCTGACGATACGGCAGGTGGATGCAGGATCGTGCAATGGCTGCGAACTTGAGATCCATGCGATCAACAATTCTTTTTATAACTGCGAGCGGTTTGGTATTCATTTTACCCCCTCTCCGAGGTTTGCCGACATGCTGCTGGTCACCGGACCGGTCTCCAGGAATATGGAGATTGCTCTCCGGAGGACATACAATGCAACCCCGACCCCGAAACTGGTTGTAGCCGTGGGCGACTGCGGATGCAACGGGGGGATCTTCGGGGAGAGTTATGCCTCGCTCGGCGGCATAGATAAGGTGCTGCCCGTTGATATGCAGGTGCCCGGCTGCCCGCCGACCCCCCTTGCCCTGCTCAACGGCATACTCACTGCTGTTGACGGCTATCCGGGCAGAAAATCGTAAACTGACCCTGCTTAATACTAATTGATAACTTCCACAACATCGTCGACAGAGTTTACTGCCAGGACATCGTGGACAGTTATCGTAATTTCATGGAGATTATAATGGCCGATAGTTGAACTCATCCACCTGATCATCGGCCAAAAATAACTTTAGTTTTTGTTCTTTGACAACAATTGTAGCCACAACATATTCGTACTGAAGTTCAGCCAAGACAGGAAAACATCTCGCCAAAGATATTGAGGCGGCTATCGCTTCGTATATATCTGACCAGATGATACTTTTTCCTTTCCGGTTTCTTCAACGAATACCGGGGCGCTTTCTGATTGGGGAACTTCAGGGTTTTATTGGCATTGGCCAATGTCTGCATCGGTGTTTGGCCTCGCAGTTTGCTATAAAGATATCAACTGTTATGCCTATACTCGAATCCGAGCGAGGCTTGCTTCAAGTCTACTTCAGTTGCCATTGTAATTTTATTAAGAAACTTCTGCTGATAATGATCATTGAACTTCTTGATTACACCGTTGCGCCACGGTTCAGAAGGCGGAATAAACCACGGTTTCACAGCACGGTGTAAGCAGAGTCTGATTAAGGCCCCATGGCGCGAGGATGTAAGGGGCTTCCGAAAAAGCTCATTTCGTGTCCTCTAAATGGGTGTCCACGTGAATATTTTCGGGAATTCCCATGCGTGCCCATATAGCCCAAAAGCCGTCGATTGTAGAGATTGAGTCGCACGATTTTCACTATCTCCCCAATCTCCTCCGATGTGTGCAGTGGACTGGTATGAGGCCGTCGTGACTGACTCTTATACCAGCCCGGGTCATCCTGCAAAGAGCGTTCGGCCCATTTGTAAAGCCACACTCGCGAGCGGCCAAGAGATATACAAATAGAATCTACATGCTCTCCATCAAATAACCGTTTTACGGCCCATTGCCGTTCTTCCTGAACATTTTTTTTCATGAACATCTCCAATTGGATTTCGGTGTCCATGAGTATGATTGTGCTGACTACGAAGTTGCTAAAAACCCAAATTGTTTATGATGTTATGGCAGCTTCTTTTGTCCACGATGTTCTGGCAGTTATCAGCTAATTATTTCGGATAATGTTTTCAGAACGATCTGAAGAGTGGTTTGTGATTTTTTTGGTTGTTAGTCTTTTTTTCTTTTTTTGGGACTTTGGATACGCACATACTACAGCGGGTCTTGCTGCAGTATTGACAAAAACTGCAATCAGGACAGGGGTTCTTCTTCAGAAACTTCAGTTCGCTCATTATTTACTATAAGATGCGCAGCGCGCTTGAAGCAACCACCGGGACAATGGTATAACAATATATTACAGCTGTAATTTACAGGAAGGATTAACTATGCATATTGGAGTGATTGGAGCCGGGTATGTCGGGCTAGTGACCGGGTCCTGTTTTGCAGAGTTCGGTATCTTCGTTACCTGCGTTGACAAAGATGAGTCCAAGATTAGGGCGCTGAAGAAGGGGCAGATCCCCTTTTATGAGCCGGGACTCTCTACCTTGGTCCAGAAGAATGTAAAAAATGGACGCTTGAAGTTTTCAACAAAGATAGGAAATGCTGTTGACGCGTCGCTGGCAATTTTTATTGCTGTTGGCACGCCGCCGCGCGGAGATGGATCTGCTGATATGCAGTATGTGGAGCAGGTTGCCGACGAGATTGCGCGGCACATCAAAGACTACAAGGTGATTGTCACAAAAAGCACGGTGCCGGTCGGCACCGGTGCCCGGCTCAGAGAGATCATATCTAGGCGGCTTAAGGAGCAGATCGACTTTGATATTGTCTCGAATCCGGAGTTTTTGAGAGAGGGCTCTGCCATAGAGGATTTCATGCGGCCGAATCGCGTGGTTCTGGGGTCTTCGAGCCAGCACGCTATAGCGATCATGAAGGACCTCTACCGGCCCCTCTACCTCCTGGAGACGCCGGTCGTTGTCACAACGGTTGAGACAGCCGAGTTGATCAAGTATGCATCAAATTCGTTCCTGGCGGTCAAGATTTCGTTCATCAATGAACTGTCGCAGTTGTGTGAAAAAGTCGGGGCTGACGTGAAGATGGTCGCCAGAGGCATGGGGCTTGATCAGCGGATCGGTCCGAAGTTCCTGCATACCGGGCCGGGCTACGGAGGGTCCTGCTTTCCCAAAGATACGCGGGCACTTCTTACTATTGCGGGAGAGAATGATGTGGAACTGGGGATCGTGGGCGCAGCGGTCAGCGCAAATGAGCATCAGAAGGACCATGTTATTGACAAGATACGCACGGGGATCGGCCCACTGAAGGGTAAGGCGATTGCAGTCCTCGGACTTTCATTTAAACCCAATACGAACGATATGCGCGACGCGCCGTCGACGTATATCATTGAAAAGCTGCTGAAGGAAAAAGCGGTCATCCGGGCATTTGATCCTGCTGCGGTAGAAGATGCAAAGGCTGTTTTCGGAAAGAAAATAAAATATGCCGCAAACAGCTACGACTGCGTTAAGGGCGCCGACGCTGTCGTGATTGTGACGGAATGGAATGAGTTCAGGAATCTTGACCTTGCTAAAATCAAGAAGCTGCTGAAGACGCCGGTTTTCTTTGATCTGCGAAATATCTATGAGCCGGAGCGGATGAAAAAGCTTGGTTTCAAATACTTTTGTGTCGGAAGAGGTTGACGTAATTCCTATTTTTTCTTTACTATTAACCGTTCACGTTTTACTATTTAGCGCTTTGCTGTTCATATTTTAGGGCGATTAGCTCAGCGGGAGAGCACTCCCTTCACACGGGAGGGGTCACTGGTTCAATCCCAGTATCGCCCACCATATAAATCAAGGGGTTAGTCATTATTGGCTAACCCCTTGATGTTGAAACTGTCTAGTTTTTGTATAGTTGGTTTTTGGGTGAGTGTGCCGTTAAGTATATCTACTGCCTTTACCAGATGTTCAGGGGCAAGGTGAGCATAACGGATGGTCATTGTTAGGCTTTTATGGCCTAAGAGCTTGGAAACGGTTGTTAAATCTACTCCTGACATTACCAGATGAGAAGCGAAGGAATGTCTTAACGTATGGAACACGGCATTTTTTATCCCTGCTCTTCTTAACGCTGTTTTGTAACTTCTTTTTAATGTCTGGTACCGGTTGCCAGTTTCGTGTAAATCGGCATTGAATATTGAC
>PLXX01000096.1 GCA_003153275.1 Nitrospiraceae bacterium
CGAGTACACAAGGCCACTAGGACTTTTTTACTCTGTGGCCTTTTTCTTGAGGCCTTCTGAGATTTAGATTATAGAGAAGGAGGTAAAAGAAATGGCACAAGGAACTGTTAAGTGGTTTAACGACAGCAAAGGCTTTGGCTTTATCGCTAGTGAAGACGGCACTGATGTATTTGTACACCACACGTCTATTCAGGGCGATGGCTTCAAATCCCTTGCTGAGGGAGACAAGGTCAGCTTTGATACGGAAAAGGGCCCCAAAGGTCCTAAGGCGATCAACGTAGTAAAGCTGTAGGATTTACATGCAAAAAAGCCCTCTCCTTTGGGAGAGGGCTTTTTTTATTCTAAAAACACTTTCTTTATACCGGATTTTTGCTCTGCAGCCATGCCCTCGTTATTCTTGCCTCTTCGTAGCTTATGGTGCCGTTAAAATGCTCTACCGCCGGATTAAGGCCATATTCCCTGGCCGACAAAAAGAACTCCTCTATCTTCTGCCGCTTTGCCGGAGCGACCACTTGGTCCAGATCGAAATCGCGGCCTTCCCTGAGCAGGTGTTCAACATGGGAAACGACGGTTGATGGCGTAAGTCCGCGCAGTTTGGCAATATCGTCCAGAGACATCCCTCCTTTAAGGAGCGCATAGGTCTCTTCGACCGTCTCGCCCTTTTTCTTCCTCTGCGTACCCGTGGCAGGCCTGGCTTCATCATTCCTGTCAGCGGCAGCTTCGGCAAATGATTTAGGAACTGATATATGGGGATTTTCAGCGAGATATAGGAGTGTTTCCATTACAAAGTCTTCACCGTACCGCTCGAGCTTTGCGTCACCGACTCCTCCTATCTCTCTCATGGCGGACAGGGTTGATGGAAACTGCCTGCAGATTTCGTGCAGCGTCTTGTCGGAAAATATAATATAGGGCGGTACCTGCTGGACTTCTGCAATCCGTTTTCTGAGCGCGCGCAGCTTCTCGAAAAGCAGTTCATCATAATGTTCCGCATCAGCATGTCTCCGGCCGGGTTTTGTTTTTTTCTCCTCCTTTTTCAATGCGGTAATCTTTTCCGTGCCAAACAGAATGCCGGTCCCCTTAGCGGTAATGTTCAGCACGGGGTATGGATTACCTTCCTGGATGAGAACGCCCTGTGCGAGCAGTTCATCACCGACCGACCACCAGTATTTTTTATCTCTGTCTTTGCCAGCGCCATAGGTCTTGATCTCATGATGTCCGAGTTTGCGGATGCGACTGGTATCAGTGCCGGTCACGATATCAACAATGTAACCCATACCGAACCGCTGGCCCGTCCTTGAGATGGCGGACATCAGTATCTGCGCATCGGTGGTGATGTCGACTTGTTCGACAGATCCCGAACAGATATCACACCCACCACAATTATCATCCGGATACTCTTCTCCGAAAAAACCAAGCAACTGTTTTCTCCTGCAGACATTGTGCGATGCAAAGCCCACTGTCTGACGCAGCTTTTCGTTTGCGATATGTCGTTCTCTTTCGTCGGTCATAGCATTGATGAAATAGCGGACCTTGGGGATATCACCCCTTCCGAAAAAAAGCAGACAGTGGGCCGGCTCTCCATCCCTGCCTGCCCTGCCGGTTTCCTGGTAATAGCCTTCGATATTTCTGGGCAGATCCGCGTGGATAACAAAGCGAACATTTGATTTGTCGATACCCATTCCAAAGGCGATGGTTGCAACAATCACCTGGGCTTCGTCTTTGTTAAAGGCTTCCTGGTTCCTGCTGCGGTCCTCGGCCGGCAGTCCGGCATGATATGGTAGTGCAATGATATCTCGCGATCTCAGAAAGTTGGCAGTCTCCATGACTGCATCGCGGGTTGTCCGGTAGATGATACCGGATTCTCCTCGGTGGGTGCCCAGAAATTCCAGTATCTGATTTTCGACCCGGGACTTGGCCCTGACCTCATAATAAAGATTTGCACGGTTAAAAGATGCACGTACAACATATGGGGTCCTGAGACCGATTCGGCTGATAATATCTTCCTGTACCTGACGGGTTGCGGTTGCGGTGAAAGCAGCCACTGGTACATCCGGAAATATCTGGGGGATGAGAGAAAGACCGAGATAATCAGGCCGGAAATCATGCCCCCACTCGGATACGCAATGGGCTTCGTCTATGGCAAAGAAGGAAATAGAGGCCGACTTCAGTTTGTCGATAAAATGCGGCATGGCAAAACGCTCTGGCGCGATATAGAGGAGCCGTATCTTGTTGTACGTCAACCGGCGATAGACATCAGATACCTCGGCGGCATCCATCGAACTGTTCATGAATGCGGACGGTATCCCGTTCGCCATGGCTGCGTCTACCTGGTCCTTCATCAAAGAGATGAGCGGGCTGATAACGACCGCTGTGCCGTTCATCAGGATTGCAGGAAGCTGATAGCACAAAGATTTTCCGCCGCCTGTCGGCATGACGGCAAAAACGTCGCGGCGGCACAGTATGCTCCTGATGATCGACTCCTGATTTGGCCGAAACGACTCGAATCCAAAGACGGTTTTCAAGGTGTGCTGAATTGCGCTGAGTTCTTTTTCAGGATGGATCATTAGATCGTATTTTAACATTTAAGGCAAAAGTGAGTCTTGCCTGACTGCAGCGTCGTCAAGCAGGAGCTTCGCTCGTGTTAAAATAAATCCATGCCGGACGATAAAACAAGATTGGTTTACTCAACTGATCGAACAATAGACGGGACGATGGACCGGAAGGTCCCGCGAAGGAAGAAGAGTGCTGACCTAACTCCATCGTCGGGTGTGAATCCTTCTGCTAAGCAATCTGCTATAAAAGGGGTGACGGTCCGGCTCGATCGGAAAGCCAGAGGGGGGAAAACGGTTACTGTTATTGAAGGGCTCCAACTGCCTGGACATGAACGGGATGCACTGCTCAAGGAACTGAAGACAAGACTTGGCACTGGTGGTACGGTTAACGATACTGCCGGAATGGAGATTCAGGGCGATCACTGCGATATTCTCATGTCTGTGCTCGTGCAGAAGGGATATAAACCGAAACGCTCGGGCGGCTGAGAAGAAACCATTCAGGCCCGAATCCGCTGAGTGCAGCCTGTTTTTTGTCTGGAAGCATTCATTCATGGTATTCTATAAAGATTTCGTCGGGAGAGAAACGTATTTCATGAAAAAAACTAACTATATGATATGGCTTGGAATTGCTGCGGCTGTTGGAACGACTGCCGGGATAGTTTCTGATCCCCAAAAACCTGCAAAGGGTGGGATTATTGGCGCAGCGGCCTTCATTCTCGCCGGCTCTGTTGCGGCAGGAATCTATCACTACATTACTGAGGAAAACGTTCCTTATTACTCTGCGTCGTCACCGATGTATGAGGAGATTGGGCCGGTCTAATAGCATTTGTCCCCGGTGTCCACAATGAATCCCGGATCCGTCTGTTGTCAGCAGAGAATTATCTGCTCAGGTTTTGTTGGGGGTCTTTCCGGCTGATCTGCCCTGCGGCCGGTTCCGTGGTCCTTTGTTTGTGTCTCTGCTGCTTCTGTTCTGCGGAGTTTTTCTGCCTGAGGTCTGCGCTGTTTTTTTTCCATAAGGTCCTGATTCCTTTGCTCGGTACCTTACGGAAACACGTTTGTAGTCAGTAACAATCATCTCGTCGGTTACCGGAATGACCGGAATTTTTTGCTTGATGAACGCTTCAATCTCAGGGAATGAGAGCACATAGTCTTCACAGGCGAGGCTGATTGCCTTTCCGCCGGCACCGGCCCGCGCGGTCCTGCCGATTCGGTGCACATAATCCTCTGCGTCCTGAGGCAGGTCGTAGTTGATCACATGTGTTACCCCATCGATATGGAGACCACGGCTTGCCACATCCGTTGCCACCAACACTGCCAGAGAGCCGTCTTTGAACTGGGAGAGTATCTTCATTCTCTTTTTCTGATCTATGTCGCCGGTAAGGGCTGCACTGACAAAACCGTTTGCGTTCAGCAAAGCCATAACTTTTTCAGCGGTGGACTTCATGTTACAGAAAAGAATAAAGTGTCCGTCAGGATTACGTCTGAGGATGCCGAGCAGCATCCCGAATTTTTCGTCTTTCCCGACATGGTAGAGTTCCTGCTCAACGATGTCCACGGTCATTTGTTCCGGCGTTACACTGAACAATTCAGGATGGTTCATATGTTCATAACAGAGTTCGAGGACGCGGTGAGAGAGGGTAGCGGAAAATAGCATGGACTGCCGTTTGTCATAGGCAGACATTCTCCTCAGCAGAAAGCGCAGATCGGCGATGAAGCCCATGTCGAACATCCGGTCCGCCTCGTCGATCACCAGAAACTGTGTTTTGCTCAGGCTGTAAACCTTCTGTTTCAGATAGTCTATGAGACGTCCTGGCGTCCCGATCAGCATGTCAACCCCTTTTGCAAGGTCCGATCGCTGTTTTTCGTAATCAATGCCTCCGAAGACAGGAAGTATTTTGAATCCGGCAGGGCCTCCAATAAGTCTTGCCTCGGCATTTATCTGGACCACCAGTTCCCGTGTTGGAGCTATGACGAGTGCCCTCGGAGAGGAACCCCTTCCCGGTGCAGGCTGTGAGAGCATTCGAGAAAAGACAGCGATCAGAAATGCGGCAGTCTTTCCGGTCCCTGTCTGGGCCTGTGCTGTAATGTCTTTGCCCAGCAGTGCATCGGGCAGGGTTATTGCCTGGACTGGAGTGCATTCTGCAAAGCCGGCAGCTCGAATTCCTTCAAGGACTGGTTCGGGGATATTCAGTTCGTCAAAACGCATACTTATATACTGTACCTGATTTGCCGCAGTGAATGCACAAAAAAACGTCTTTCAGGAGAAAGAGGCCCTGAGCAGCCGGGCCTCTTTCTCCTTGATGAATACCGTCGGATATGTTCCCAGTTAGGCTGTAGCTCCCGTTGTCTGACAGCAATCTTCGCCGAGTATTGTCCTCAGGTCTTCTTCGGGCGTTGCGGCGATCGGCTTGATGTCGAAGTTTTTCACCAGGACATCCAGCACGTTTGGCGTGATGAAGGCAGGAAGTGTCGGCCCGAGACGAATATCCTTGATTCCCAGGTACAGAAGTGTCAACAGAATGGCTACGGCCTTCTGCTCGTACCAGGAAAGGATAAGAGAAAGCGGCAGTTCATTCACCCCGACATTAAAGGCCTTTGACAGGGCAAGGGCTATCTGTACTGCTGAATAGGCATCNNTTGCACTGGCCGATGTCGAGCAGTCTCGGTATCCCGCCGATATCACCTAGGTCCTGGTCAAAGAACCTGAATTTACCGCAGGCGAGAGTAAGGATAACCGTATCTTTTGGCGCAATTTCAGCAAACTTTGTGTAGTAGTTCCTTCCTGTTTTTGCGCCATCGCAACCACCGACCAGAAAGAAGTGGCGAATCTGCTTGTTTTTCACTGCTTGGACCACCTTGCCTGCTACTCCGAGCACGGCGTTTCGCGCAAAGCCGGCCAGTACTTCTTTCCCAGGAATATCTGCTGCGAACCCAGGCAGGGCCAGGGCTTTTTCGATGACCGGCGTGAAATCGCTGCCAGCAATATGCTTTACCTCGGGCCAGCCCACCAGGCCACAGGTGAAGAGATTGTCCTTGTATGAGTCAAGAGGTTTCTGGAGGCAGTTGGTGGTCATGACGATTGCGCCCGGAAAGTGAGCAAATTCCTTGTGCTGGTTTTGCCAGGCCGTTCCATAGTGGCCATAGAAGTGTGCATATTTCTTGAGCGCGGGATAGCCATGTGCCGGCAGCATCTCGCCGTGGGTATAGACATTGACTCCCTTGCCTTCGCTCTGCTTCAGGATCGATTCAAGGTCCTTGAGGTCATGGCCGGAGACAAGGATCGCCTTTCCTGCTTTTGCTCCGAGGGGGACCTTAGTCGGCACGGGGTGGCCGTAAGCGCCGGTGTTGCCGGCATCGAGGATTTCCATTGCCTTGAGATTGATCTCTCCGCACTTCAGTACAAGCGCTATCCAGTTGTCCAGGCTGATGTCCGTCTTGGTTGTTGCAGCCAGGGCTTCGTGCATGAATGCGTAAATTGAATCATCTGTTTTGCCGAGGATCTGGGCGTGATCAGCATAAGCAGCAACGCCTTTCAGGCCGAAGATAAGAATATCCTGGAGGGACTGTATGTCTGTATTGATCAGGACGTCAGAGACCCGCTCTACCACCTGCCGGCCCTGTTGTACCAGGCCATCATGCGAGGTCTCAGGTTTGAAGGAGGCACTGCCGTGCGTGAAGTCAGTCTGTCCTCCTGCTGCTTTGACCTTTGCCTTCATGGCTTCACGATATTCAACTCCTTTTTGAATAAGGGCTTCGAACCGTTTTGGGTCGAAGTCTACGTTTGTAAGCGTGGAGAAGAGTGCCTTGGTGGTGAATATATTCAGGTCACGGTCCAAAATGCCGACCCTCCTGCCTTCGGCAGCGTAAAGAGAAAGCCCTTTGAGCGTATAGATCAGAAGGTCCTGGAGGGCTGATATCTCCGGGGTCTTGCCGCATACACCGATCTTGGTGCATCCCTTGCTGTTTGATGCCTGTTCACACTGATAACAAAACATGTACAACCTCCTGAAAGTGATTTTTGTTGAGATACAGTCAAGCTATGACTTAAATGAAGTATAGAACGGTACGTCTGGGATTCATATGATCATAATCATATAAAAGCGGAATATTATGTCTTGACCACGAGACTTACTTTGATATAACGTATTCCGGGACAAATATATGAAGATCCTGCTTAGAATATCTTTACTGTTTATCGGGCTCTGCGCCCTGCTGGTGTGGGTAGCACCATCGTCTGCCGGCAGTTCCTTTGATGAGATAAAGAAACGGGGATATATCCTCTGGGGTTCGGATGCTGAAGGTGGAGCCCCATATGTATTTCCCGATCCGAAAGACCCTTCGCGGCTGGTCGGGTTTGAGGTTGATCTTGCCAATGCGATCGCCCTAGAGCTCGGGGTGACGGCCCGGCAGTCGCAGAATGCCTGGGACAGTCTTATCCCGGCGCTTCAGCGGGGGGATTTCGATATTGCGATGAATGGCATTGAGATTACTCCTCAGAAACAGGAGACTGTACTTTTTTCAGTCCCTTATTACATCTATAGCGAACAACTTGTCGTCCGGAAGGATAATAATGACATCCACGGGGTCAGCGACCTCAGAGGCAAGAAGGTGGGGACGCTGTCCGGAACCGTTGCGCAGGAGATCCTTACAAAAACAGAGGGTGTCGATGTCAAGGTCTATGCAGGACAGGTCGAACCCTATGAAGACCTGGCAATCGGAAGGATCGATGCGGTTCTGCTCGATCTGCCAATCGCCTCGTATTACGGCAAGACCAATCCCAAGCTGAAATATACAGGCGATCCGGTCGGTGAAGGGTTTTACGGTATTGCAATACGCAAGAGTGATGCGGATCTGAAAAAAGCGATAGACCGGATTCTGCTGAAGCTCCACAGCTCGGGAGAACTCAGGAAGATCTATGAGAAATGGGGGCTCTGGGATGTCACGCAAAAGGGACTGGCGGCAAAAATTAACCCTTCCGAAGGATACATCGGGGTTGAGGAGAGCAAAAAGGCGCCACTCTATACCTTTTTCCCGATGCTGCTCAAAGGGGCCCTGATAACCGTTGCCATCTCGACAACATCAATGATGCTTGCTGTCGCGCTCGGTCTCTTCCTCACGCTTGCACGCTTGTATGGCAGCCCCCTGCTGAGAGGTTCAGCCACCGGTTATATCGAAGTTTACCGCGGGACCCCGCTGCTGATACAGCTGTACATACTTTATTACGGTCTTCCGAATATCGGTATATCTCTCAGTCCGCTTCTGGCGGCTTTCCTCGGCCTGGGCATGAACTATGCCGCCTATGAGTCAGAGCTTTACCGTGCCGGTATCAGTGCCATACCGAAGGGCCAGATGGAGGCCGCATTGTCCCTCGGGATGACAAAGACACTTGCGGTCCGCAGGATAGTGCTCCCCCAGGCCATCAGGATTGCTCTTCCCGGCGTTACAAACGATTTTATCGCCCTGTTCAAAGATTCGTCGCTCGTCTCTATAATTGCTATGGTAGAGCTCACCAAAACATACAATATTCTTGCTGCCTCGACCCTCCGGTTCTTTGAGTTGGGGCTTATAGCCGCCCTGCTTTATTTCATGATGAGTTATCCTCTGTCGCTGCTTGCCCGCAGGCTGGAAGCCAGAATGAAACAGGGCGCGCGATGATATCGATAAGGGACCTGTATAAACAATATGGAGAGCACCAACTTTTCAAAGGGATAAACCTTGATGTTTCAAGGGGCAAGGTCATGGTGCTGATCGGCCCGTCGGGCAGCGGCAAGAGTACGGTGCTCCGGTGCATCAATGGCCTTGAAAACTTCGAGAGGGGTACTGTTACGGTTGATGGGATTGAGATCAGCGCTGCAGGGGCCGGCAGTTATGACCGGGCATATGAAGAGAATATCAGGAAGGTGCGGCGCAAGGTCGGTATGGTTTTTCAGCAGTTTAATCTCTTTCCTCACAAGACTGTGATCGAGAATATTATCGAGGCCCCGACGCACGTGCTTGGCCTGCAGCGGGAGAGTGCAGTTGAAGGTGCTCTGCTGCTGCTGAAGAGGATCAATCTGGCGCATAAGATCGATAGCTATCCCGACCGGCTTTCGGGCGGCGAGCAGCAGAGGGTAGCTATCATACGGGCCCTTGCCATGAAGCCCGAGGCGATGCTCTTCGATGAGCCAACCTCATCACTCGACCCTGAGATGGTTGGGGAGGTGCTTGCTGTTATAAGGGATCTCGTAACTGAGGGCATGACGACGGTGATTGCAACACATGAAATGGGGTTTGCCCGTGAGGTGGCAGACCGGGTGGTCGTCTTTGATCAGGGGGAGATGATCGAAACCGGGACCCCGGATGAAATATTCTCCCGGCCGCAGAAAGAAAGAACACGCACTTTCCTCAGCAGAATACGTGAATGAGAGGTCCTATTAGGTGCAGCTCCGTGAATCGAGCTGGCAGCTTGCCTCCTTTTTTTCCTCTGTCAGGCGTGCTTCCTTTCTGCGCGTTGCCTCGCGGTTGCGGCGTTTTTCATCAGAGGTCTCCAGAATAAGGGAAGGAACGGGGGTCGGTCTGCCTTCCTTGTCAAGGGCGACAAAGGTCAGATATGCCGAGGCCGTATGCCTCACTTCTCCGGTAACATAATTTTCAGCCTCAACGCGTACCCCAATCTCCATTGACGTTTTGCCCGTCATATTAATACAGGCCTTAAAAAAAAGCAGGTCACCGATATAGACCGGATGATGAAAAACAAGTCTGTCGATTGAGGCCGTAACCGTATTGCTGCGGGCATGCCGGCTGGCGACGACTGCCGCAGTGGTGTCGATCAGTTTCATGATGACTCCCCCGTGGATATTGCCCGCAGGGTTGGCGTCCTGCGGGAGCATGACCTGGGCTATGGTGACGCTGCTGTCCTGTGTTCTTTTCCCTTTCATTATATCTCCTTATCCTTTTGAAGAGATTCTGCGATCCTCTGCGCAAGCGGTTTCCAGTCTGTTGTCTTCAGGTTCTTTACCCGTGAATGGATGATCCTGTTCTTTATGGCGGCTTCCCTATCTGCATCCCCTGTTATCCCGTAGAATGGAAGCATACTATAAAATGCCCGGTCAGCAAAATCCTGCAGAGGAGTCAGGACGTCATTCCTTCGCGTGTGATAGGGGTCTTCTCCCTCACTGCAGGGCCTGTTAAACACGATAAACTGTCTGCATGCCGCGGGCCTTACGTGATAAATAGCGCAGGCATTGTCGAGGAGAAACGGGCATGGACCTGCAGGGGTGTGGGCTTCCAGATTTTTTTTCAGGGTCTGACGGATTGACAGGTCCGCTTTCTCGATCACATACCAGTAGACGCCGGTCATTTCGAGAGGGTAAAGAGGGATGTCAGTGTGCGTCCTGCAGCAACTGCCGCAGCCTTCCATGCAGGCGAGTCTTCTGTTCTGCTTTCTTTTCTCCCTCCGGAGTGCAACCTCAATTCCCCGGTCAAAGATTTCATAGGCGTCAAGAAGCATCTCAAGCCAGGGAAGCTTCTCCTCACCCTCAGTGAGTCTGCAGCGCAGAGAATCAGGTGGAGGGGACTTATGTGTTGACTTCTTCATATATTGACGAGGATCTTTACCCCATTATACTTTATTCTGTTGTGGCTGCAGAAGACATTTAAAGGAAAATCGGAAGTCTCGATTTATCCACATAACTATTTTAGATGACCGACTTCACAAAGAAAAATAAAAAGGGAGAAAGAGCAGTAAAACTCTTTCTCCCTCATTGATCTATGGCGCTCCCGTTAAGCTATTTATCCTTTAGAAGTTAAGCTTGTCAACAATCGCAGCTGTACTGTCGTCTTCCTTTGTTCCACCTTCGGCTGATTCAATCTTGATTCGGGGCAATCCTTTTGCCTCAAGAGCAAAGATACCTACCTTCAGAGAACTTTCTTTGCCCATTGCCGTTTGTGGAACGGCAATCGAATAAGTTTCTTTAACGTATTTCCCTTTCATCTCCATAAATGATTTTTTCTGGCAAAAGGGATAGTCATTTTGGAATAGTATGTTATTATTAGTGTCGACAAAATGGACAAATACCTGGTTGAATTGGCCTAATTCATCCAACGGCTGCCAATAATAGGACACTGTCCATTGTCCGGCAGACAACTTTTTGGACGTTACTCCTACAAGCTTAATCTTATTCCCATAATTTATCTGGATGGGCTTGGCAATGTCCCCAGGCAATTTTTCAAGAAGTTCACAGGAAACAGTTTCCTTAGAAGCAGGCTCTTTAGAAGCAGTCTCTTTCTTTTCCGCGCATCCATAACAGGTTATCGCAAGTATCATTAAGCATAAGACGATCAGGCATAGGGCCTTTCCTTTACCAGAGATTTCAGCAAGTAATTTTGTCATTTCATGACTCCTTAAATAATAGGTTTATCGATCCATTCAGAAATAATAAAATCCAGACAGAAGACCTTTTCTGCCGGTATTCTAACAGCAAATATAGCTCAAGGGCAAGCAGAAAAACGGTATTCTGTAGATTGCCGCAAATAATTGAAACAACTTTTGCAGTCGAAAGCAAATACTGCCTACCGGCGAAGAAACTTACTGATTTTTGCGGAAAAGAATTCTCTGTTGACGATGGAGGTCATCAAACTATAGAGGTCTCCATTGCTCACTTTCCTTGTGAGCATTATAGCCCTTCTCTTTTTCAGCATCTTCGGCAGCAGCCTGAGCACCTCGAGTTTTGCCCTCAAGAAAAGCATCAGCTTCCGATGTCTGATCCCGAAATATAAGAACTCCAGGAACGTTGCAAGAAAATAGGAGGGAAGGCATCTCACAAAAATCCCACAGGGAACATTCTTGATTCTTGCAAGTTCGCTGTTCCGCAGAGAATAAAAAATCGCTATATCACTCATGTCTCCGATCGTGGAACGGACTTTGTGATGCACTCGAGCCGAAGGCACATATCGCACCTTCCAGCCGGCCAACTGGGCTCTCAAATTGAAATCCGTGTCTTCGTAAATCAGAAAAAAATCATCATCCAGAAACCCGATCTCCTCGATCATTTTCTTTCTGTACATAGCAGCACCTGCACATGCGCCGAATACATATTCGCTTCCATTATACAAGTGAGCAGGCTTGCCCTCACCCCGCTTGAATCCCTTTAAATTAGACGAGAAACCGTCGCCTGCGCTGTCAATCAAATCCCTGCCCGCAACGAGTATCTTTGTCGCGCAGATACCAGCCGTCGGATCAGCCTCCATCGCAGCGTGGAGGTTTGTTATGCAATCTTTACTTACCTCAGCGTCATTATTGAGGAGTAGAATGTAAGCGCCTCTGGCATACCTGAGGCCTTCGTTGTTTGCGGCGGGGAATCCGACGTTTTTAGCCAGAGATAGAGTAAACACATGAGGAAAGTGTTCTTTCAGATATTCGGCAGATCCGTCACGAGAGCCATTATCAACTACGATAACCTCTATATCGGCATAATGTTGCGCATAGACAGATTCAAGGCAGGATTGAAGCAAGCCCTCGCCATTGTAATTAACAATGATTATTGAGATCAATGGAAGATGTCCCGGCATGTGAAGATCCTCATTAGAGACTGACATCTCTATCCCACGACGCTATCGCAATGAAACAATCAATGCAGGGCATGCGTTTATTCTGTACCTTGACAAGCAAAGATCCCAGCTTTCTTCGATAGATTCATAAAAGCACCCCGCATAAAGGTACTGTTGTCTTTTCGCAACCACACGGTCCACCTCAGTTACTTGTATGGCCGCCTCTCTTTTTTACCCCAAATAAGATAATGTTGCGCCGGGTCAATACCTGAGCGAGCAACATCCTCATGGAGCGCTAGGTAGCGCTTCGGATCAAAGTCCGCCGGAATTGTGTGCTCACGCTGCAGGACCAGAGCGTCCTGAAAAGTTTCCGAGGGCATAGCCCGCCATGATCCAAAGTGGATCTGTTCAGGCTGGAACCCGTGTGCTTTCACCATTGCAAGGACGTCGTCGATCGCGATCGCAACTACGGCGCGAGGATTGGAAGGCGACGAAAAACATACCCGGCCTGGCTCCGGCATGGGATTAGGTGTGTCGCGGCTAATCATCGACGGAAGTGCGCGGTTGCGAATCTTCGGACGCGTCCATTCGTCAAGAAACAGGAAAGTAAGCACCAGGCGCCCATCCGGCTTCAGTATATGGTTAAATAGGGAAAAGTATGCATCCATTTCTTCCGGTAACAGGTGGGTAAATACAGAAAAAGCCATGACGAGATCGAATGGCTCGTGCCGGGCCAGAATCTTTTCGATAGGGGGTAGGATGGTCGGATTGTTCCGCTGCTGCTCAAAAAGGTAAGAATCCGGCACAGAGCATGCATAGAAGCTCGCGTTTGAGTATCTGGAGCCGATGACCTCACTACAGAAGGCGGTCATTCGTTCTACGACGTCAACACCCACTAGGTGCCCTCCCCCATTACTGAGGTAATCGACGAATGGTGCACTTGATCGTCCGAGACCGCATCCCAGATCCAGGATGCGCATGTCGGTACCGACTGGTACGTGTTTAGTCACAAAGCGGAATAGCTCCATACTTACTGTCTCGGGTTCCCCTAGTCCAATCGACTCAGCTGTCGGAAATCGGCGTATAGCCTCGTAGATTTCTGTGAGCTTCGTATTCATTTGAATTGTCCTTTCAACATAATGATATGGTCACCAAAATCCTATATTATAATCTCTCTCTCAGCCCCAGCCTGTATTATCTCCTCTCCATCATTAAGTTTTCATTAATATCATCAAATTCATCAATACCTTCAGACTCGGTGAACATTACAGAAGACAGCGCTGAAAGCTCCCCTTCAAAATCGGCTTGAATGGGGGTTTCGACATTTATCCGATACCCAATGATAGCATTTGCAGAATTAGCAGGAGTGGTAAAGGTTACTGAATACTCTTTTTGTTTTCCTGAGAAATTCCTAAACCACCGTATATATCTCGCAATTTCATTGTCAGTCGCATCCAGCATGATTACCGCAAAATAGGCCGAATATATCCCGCCTTTTGTACACGCTGCTTTTGTGCTGAACCGATACTTTTTATTGGAGTTCACTCGAATCTTTTTTGAGTTTGAACTATATCGTTTCTCCTTTTCAAGGCTAACCAGGTTGACTCCAGTTGTCTTCTCTGCGGATATATCCATGAAGGGGTCCTTGATACAACAGACCACATCCTGATGATCGTCCCAACCCTTTTCGATGTAAGAAAGCAGTCTCAGGTCTGACATTTTCTCAATCAGCGACAAAACAGAGGAGGGGGAAGATACGCTGATTCCGTAACTACTGTTTCCTTTATAGTCCATGTACCCAAAACCTTTATGTCTGTACTGATCCAGGAGATTTGATAATTTGGCCTCCTCAAGCCCATAAGTACTCTCGCCTGAGGTTATTTTTTTGATTACCGAACGACCATGAGTCGAAAAAACGAGAATTCCATGGAAAGAAAGGGCCCCGCTGAAAAGATCCAAAAAATCTTTCCAGGTGCCCTTGTCCATATGAGTAAGCAGGGAGCCACACCAGATCAAATCAAACTTGCCTCCAAGCTTAATTCTGTCGACCTTCGGATTTGAATATACGGGAGTGGCCCCTAATACTTTCTCACAAAACCGAACACCTTCTTCATTCAAGTCACATGCGGTTAGTTGTGCTTTTGGGAATGCAGCCTTAAGTGTACGCAGAACCCTACCATATCCACAGGGGAGATCGAGAATGCTCCTGATTTCATCAATTCCTTTTCCTGCTGACAGCAGCGCAAGCCTTATGCATTTCAACGCCGATTGCCCTACACTGAAATAGTGAGCTTCATTGCCGGCAAACATGTCGTCATTGTGCGATATTTCCTTTATTACATCATATACGGGTTCTGCCAAATGCATGATGCCTCCTATTTTATCTCCTGACCGCTTATTTTTTCAGCCAGTTCATTGTCTTAAACAGTCCCTCCCGGAAAGAGATCCTTGGTTCCCATGAAAGGAAACTCCGGGCATTTGAAATATCGAGTACCGTCTCAGGAACATCCACGGCGCGCCCCTCTTTATAGACACGCTCAACGGTATACCCCATAAGAGATTCAATGGTCCCGATCAACTCATTCAGACTATGGCCAAGACCGCTTCCGATGTTGAACGTCCTTGGGACTCCGGAGTGAGAGACCGCCTTTGATAAGGCATCGACAACATCACCGATATAAATATAATCACGGATTACATTGCCGTCTCCCCATATTTCGATAGGCTTTCTATTCATTGCCTGATGGAGAAATACTGCAACGGCGCCTTGGGTAGAGGCGGCCCGCTGATGTTCTCCGTAGGGATTTGATACGCGCAGTATGCAATAGTCCAGGCCGTACAGGTAATGGTACAGGTGCAGGTACTTTTCTATTGACAGCTTTGTAATGCCATATGAACATATCGGGTCGGTCGGATGGCTCTCGGGGATGGGGATTCGCTGTGGAATTCCGTAAACAGTTCCCCCCGAGGAGATGAAGACGATTTTCTTTACTCTCTGTGCTCTGGCTTTCTCAAGCAATTTGACCGTTGAGGTGAGATTGGTTTCTATGTCGTATACAGGATTTTCGTTCGAGCTTTTGGGCAGGGTAGTACAGATCAGATGGAAAATTACATCGCAATCGGCTATCGCGCCATCGAGGTCAGTAGGGTTTGTAAAGTCTCCCTCAACCCATTCCACCGACTTTTGAAATGAGAGGACGGAAGAATCGGTTTCCTTTTCCCCAACCAGAAGACGGGGACGTTCAAACACCCTAATCGAGTGGCCTTCTGAAAGAAGCCTTTCGCAGAGATTAATGCCAATAAACCCGCCTCCTCCAAGAACAAGGCACTTCATGTTTTGGTTTGCTTGTCATTGATAACTTCGGCATAACAGGCCTCAAGTTCGTCAACATATTCAGGGATGGACTTTGGAGGTTTTGTATTATCAGAGAGGGTTGCAAGCAGCGCCCTGTCATCCGCAAGTGAATGGATTATCCCGGCAAGTCCGGCTACGTCCCCTTTCCTGAAGAGCAGTCCGTTGATTCTGTTCTGTACAACCTCGGACATCCCGCCCAGGTCTGTGGCGATGACCGGGCAACCGGCAGCAAAGGCGGAATAAATCACAAGGGGGGTATTCTCATACCAGATTGAAGGCACCACGAGCACATCGATATTTTCAAAGATCTCACCTATCTGGTTGTTTGGAAAAGTCCCGCAAAAGGATATACGGGCATCATCGCCGGCGATGGCCTTCAGGCGGTCTCCGTAATCAGGGTCCTGACTGACGTTGCCGTAAACTTTGACGTCAAGCGGGATGGTCGAAGGCAGGGTCCGGACAGCCTCGATAAGCAGGTGTGCGCCTTTGTGTTCAAAAAGGGCGCCGATAAAACCGACATGTAACTTTTCCTGGCTACCTCTGCGGTATTCCGTTCGCCTGTAATTCTGCAAATTAATGCCGAACCGCTGGTACTGGAGCCTCTGCCTTTCCACCCCATGCCTCTCGATAATGTCTTTCATAAGCATCGTCGGAGCCAGTATTCGGTCGAACATGTTCATCCGTTTCCTCATGAACTCCGGGCGTTCGGCCAGAGCCTTTACGTAAGGAGTAAACCAGAACTGTTTCCCAACGCCTGATTTAATGAGCCTGACGACAAGAGCAAGAAGCCAGTCAGGCATCTTCTTCACTTTCGACCGTATATTTTCGGGTTGATAACTCATCACAAGATGTCTAAGGCAGTTTACCGCGTTTCGGGACGGGCCGCCGCAGGTTGAGTGATCAGGGAGGCGAAGCTGGCTTAGCAGGCAGACAGGCCAGAAGTCGGTTGCCGTAAAAACGCAAGGGAGCCGGAGTTCTGAACATACGTCCAAAACTGATGCCGAGAGCCGGTGCAAGTGAAAAAAATGCACTATATCAGGATTCCATTGTTTCAGATATTTGCGAAAGTAATCGGCGAAGAAGAGATTGTTATATTCCAGTTCGAAGATGTTCGTCTGGCTTCCCATCGGAACGACCGCATGGTTGAAACGCTCGACGGTCAGGCCGTCGAATTCATAAGTGTCGAACCGCTTGTCGTCTTCAACTGGCGTTTTTACGGCGCGGGCGGTAAAAATACGGACCTCATGTCCCCTGTCCCTGAGCATCTTTGCACTGTCGAGCACAAGCACCTCCGCGCCGCCGGTTGATTCCGGAAAAAACTCATGTATGGCAAGCAGGACTTTCATATCATTGTTTCTCAACTATTGAAGTTGTAACTGTACTATTATCAGTCCGCATGACCCGATGACTGTTATAGATGCTGTTATACGCACAGGCCTCCTGTTCAACAGTAGGTATAAAATCCTGCCCTATCCCGGCCTTCATGGAGTTCAGCATGGTGGTGTCAGAGAGTATTTTTTCGATCACTTCCCTGAGATGCTCAGGGTCGCCTATCCGGAATGTAAATCCGTTTATGCCGTCTCTGACCGCGTCGGCCATAACGCCGACATTGGACGCAATGACAGGTATTGTGCAGAGAAAGGCCTCTCTTATGGTAAGGACGTATGTCTCGAACCACAAAGAAGGAATGACAACCACATCAATCATTGAAAATACGTCGGCTGCCTGGCTGTCAGTGAATATACCGCGGAATTCTATCCGCGGATCGCCCTGGGCCATGGCCTCCAACCGTGCTGTATATACAGGGTCGCCCGAGCCGTATATAACGAACCTCAGACGATCGTTTCTGATCCGTTTTACTGCCTCGATAGCGACATGTACACCCTTGTGGGCGTTCAGTGATCCGCAATAACCTAGTGTTATAATGTCGTCTTTCCAGAACTGCCGCATGTTTTTTTTCAGAAATGCGTGGCGCAATCCGTGTCTTATTACCTTTATGTCAAGAGGAGGCAATTCATTATTGAAGATGCCGGCAAGAAACTCTGAAGGTGCTGTCAGAGCTGAAGCACCTTCCAGCAAGTACTTTGCTTCGACAAGGCGCTCGCAGATGGCCCCGGAGCTTAATTCAGGGCAGTTTGTCCTGCACGCGCTGCAATCCTCAGGTCCGGCACATAGATCTCCATGGGAATTTACGAGTGTAAACCTGGGACATATCAGCCAGAAATCCGTCAGGGTGAACATATAAGGTATGCCTAGTCTCTTCGCCGCGAAGATCAGTTCAGAAATACGCATGGGATGGCCCACATGAACAATGTCAGGCATTTCCCTGCTGATAATCGATTCTGAGATCTTTGCGAGGGCATTGTCCCTGATGTTAAAATCGAGTTCAGCCGGAATCTTGCGGTGTCTAAGCGCAAGAACGTCAATACCCTTATAGGAAAATGACTTCGAGAGGATTTCTGCCCCGTTAGAGTCATAAAATGAGTCCTCATAGAAACTGTAAGTGATAACTTTTACGTTATGCCCCATCTTCCGCATCAGGGAGGCCGTGTTGAAAACGACCCGCTCAGTTCCGGTATAGTGCATGGGGAAAAACTGATGAATGAGATAAAGAATTTTCATTCCCTGAGTTATACCCCCGTCATTAGTTCTTTATCAATGGGTGCCAGGAGTGACTTAGTGGCAGCATCTCCGTTTTGGAAGCAATGAGCCAGGGAAGCCCCGCACTGAAGGGCAAAGACCTTGTAAAGGCAGGCCTTTATCTCTTCAAGCTCGTCTTTGTAAAGGAGATCATATGTTGCTGTTACGTAAGTAAAAGTCATGTCCATGAACGACAACATCGAAGAAAGCAGGTCTCCGCGGTATGGTCCTCCGCATTTTCCTGCTGCATATGGGGCGGTAATCATGACCAGTAATCTGCGGAATTCCTCATCCACGAGAGGGTCATCGCCAGGGTCAAAGTTCTCCGGGAATGATAAGGCCGTTGCGGACATTAAGATATTTGATACAACAGAGGCCAGATCCGAGGGTCTGACAGGGAGGGTCACTTCACCCAGTCTGGTCAATAAGGCGCTGGAAAGGACGTGATAAGTAAAAACCATATCACATACCAAAAAAGGATATTCGACCCGGACCTCGGGAATCCCCGGAATAATTTTCGGCAGCGTAATATTTTCGGCATACCATCTCCTGAGGTAGTAAGAACAGGGCCTGTTATGTGAGTGTATAATTGAAACAGACCCCATAAGAGCCAGATTGTAACCGTCCCTGACGAGACGGACACCAAGGTCAAGGTCCTCTGCATAGTTATAACGATATCCGTATTTTTCGAAAATCTCTCTTCTTATAAAGCAGGCCACATCGCTTAGCTGGCCATTTTTTCTGAGTGACTCGGGGGTTTCAGGTTCAGGCCTGGAGAGTATCCGGTCCCCTTTATCGATCTCCAGAAACCGGAGGTGGTTCCATGACAGGACTCTGTAGAGGAGGTCAACATCTTCCCTTGGTGCTTCAGCGCATGAAACTGCTACGACCCCATTGTCCTTCACCGCCCGCACAAGCTCCGCGACCCACGTAAACGACGGAGGCAGGGCATCCTGCACCATAAACAGCAGATAATTGCCGGCTGCATGCCGGGCACCCAGATTCCTTGCATATGAATGGGAAAAATCTGAAGGAGAGATGGAAACCAGTTTTGCTCCTTTGGCCTGGGCAGTTTCTGAAGTTCCGTCCGAGCTGCCTGAATCCACTACTATAATCTCAACAGCCCTGATTCCCTGTTGAAGCTGCAACGTGGAAAGGAGTTGCTCGAATTCGCTGCCAGCATTGAAAGTGGGGATAACGACAGACACGGTTATGTCTTCATAAAAACCTGTGTCTTTGGCCCCTTTTTTTTTGAACACGATGTTTGGCACCACAGGTTTATGAAACAGGTTGTCTGCCTGTGCAGTAAACTTTGTTTTTATCTTCTTTACAAATGCAGCCAGGCCGTGATGCCTGACATAAAATAAAGATTTTCTGAAGTTTTCGGCAGCAAGCAATTTTGAAAGTCCTGCGAATATCTTAACGGTCCGTTTGGCAGTTTCCCTTCTTTTGCTTTTTGCGGGAAAAATCCAATCTCTGATTTTGTAGCAGATCAGCAGAATTTTCCAGCCCGTAGAGTTGTAGATGTTCTGCAAAACAGCATTGGTATGCTCAAGGGCAGTGCTTTTTTCAGATAATGAAGCCTCCAGCGATTCGGTCTTAATGACCTGTTCCTTAAGATCTCTCTCGAGTTCCCTAAGATCTGCCTCCAGCGATTCAGTCTTAACGACCTTGTCCCTGAGATCTGCCTCCAGCGATTCGGTCTTAACGACCTTGTCCTTAAGATCTCTCTCAAGTTCCCTAAGATCTGCCTCCAGCGATTCAGTCTTAACGACATTGTCCTTAAGATCTGCCTCCAGCTGTGAGATCACGGCATGTCCTTCATTAATAGCCTTTTCGATGCTCGAGATCCGCTCGTTCTTTTCCCTGATGTCCCGTTCAAGTCCTGCAATGACAATGTTTTTCGTCTCAACGATTTCCCCGAAATGAGTGATGGAATCATTCATACCGGATATCCTGATGTCCCTCTCGACTACTGCCCTGCCTAAATCTTCTGTCTGGGTCTTGAAATGGACCAGATACTTCAGTACACTTACGGAAAATTTGTCCCGGTGCTTTTTAAGGATGCTGTCGAAAGCAAGGGCTCGCTTGTTACTATGCATCTCCGACTGTGCGACCTGGAGTTCCCTGCTCCACTGGACATATTTTGTAGTGACCTTCTTTATATGGAAAAAGGGCGTCCGCGATGCGCAGCGGATGAGGAGGTCCCAGTCTTCATACACATCGAAGTTTTCATCAAACCTCCCTGCTGTGTCGAGGTCTTCACGGGGGAAGAAAATGTTCATGAGAGGTATATGATTTTGGATGAGGAGATCTTCGAAAAGAAAGTCTTTTGAAATAAACGGTTGCCTGTCGGTCTCTTTTAAGGCGGATGTTTCAGGGTCGAACTCTTTGAACACCAGTTCGGCGTCGGTATATGCGATCCTGTAATCGATGCTTTCGAGGCAGTTGACAAGAACGGAAACATGGTCGGGATAAAGTTCGTCGTCATCATCAAGGAATCCGATGTATTGTCCTGTCGCGTTCTCAATCCCGATATTCCCTGCATGAGCCCTTCCTGTGTTTTCCTTGAGTCTGATGTACCGGAGCGTTAGACCCCCGAGAATATCCTCTATCTCTTTGATAGCAATATCGCGGCCGCCGTCGTTGACCAGAATTACTTCAACAGGCCTGAAGGTTTGCGCAGCAATACTCTTCAATGCCCTTTTTAAAATCTCGGGCCTGTCCTTTGTCCTGACAATTATTGAGACCAAAGGCTTTGGTTCTTGCAAAATCACCTCTTACTGTCTGTGAAAACGTTAAATTTATTTTCGGAAATAAATTTGCGGAGTTACCGTAACACATAGCTGCTGAAGGTTTATTATATTAAATATCCGGATATAAATTCCATGTTTCTGGCGTATCAGCCAAAACCATCAGTAGGCCCCGTCCCGTTTTAAAACTATCCTGATGGTCTTGAGTAATATAACGATGTCCAGCCAGAGGTTCCAGTTCCGGACATACCAGGAATCAAGGCTAATACGGTAATCGTAACTCGTATTGCTTCTTCCGGTCACCTGCCAGAGGCCGGTGATGCCGGGGGGTACACTGAAACAGAGATCGGCCGTTTCTTTGTAATACTTATCAATTTCTTCACGGGTCACCGGTCTTGGTCCCACCAGGCTCATCTCCCCGGTCAGTACATGAAAGAACTGCGGGAGTTCGTCAAGAGATGTTGTCCTCAGGAATTTCCCCATCCAGGTTATTCTCGGATCGTCTTTAAGCTTATAGTATTGCTCCCATTCCTTCCGAGCAGCAGGGTCTGTTTCAAGGATATGCGCGAGACGCTCCTCAGCATCTAGATACATGGACCTGAATTTCATACAACGGAAGGTTGTTCCCTTTTTTCCAACCCGTTCCTGAAAAAAAATTATCGGCCCAGGTGAGTCAAGCCTTATCAGGACGCCAATTACAAGCGTCGCCAGCAGCACGAACGGAAGAAGCAGAAGGCTTACAAAAATAGCGAAGCACCATTTAATAAAAATATTTATGGGATTTGAAAGATTATTCGTCATCTCCAGCGCGAATGCCTCTTCAGTCGAAAAGTGCTGGAGATTAGTTCCAAGAACGGCTATCCCGAATATGTCCGGGACGAAAAGAATTCTTTCGACCTTATGCTGAAGATGGTTTATAATCCCCTGCAGCCTTTCCTTTCCAGCCCCGGGCATGGCAATAAAAATGTCCTCAACATCGGCCCTGTTGCTGTAGCTCAACGCCTTGTCAATCCCCCTATGGATCTTAATCCCCTCGATCCTCCTCCCAAACTTTTCGGGATCATCGTCAACAAACCCTATAACCTGATATCCGAAATTGGGTTCCCTGCTGAGTGCCTTTAATATGAGCTGCCCTGTCTTCCCGGCTCCAAGTATAAGCACCCTGCGTTTAAGGAACCCGATCTTCCTGAGGATTTTCTTGCAGATCATCCTTATCAGGGGAAGCAACACGAATGAAAGAACTCCCATAATCAGTATGACCGCCCTCGAAACTTCGCCACTCAGTTTTCCCAAGGATACGATGACAAATATCCCGGCGGTTGACAGCAGTGATACCTTCCAAAGTGCCCTGATCTCATCCCAGAACGTCGTCCTCAGTGTATACAGGCCCTCATACAGGAGAAAAAAGATCCAGACAAGCATAACCCACCAGATTTCAGAGGTCCTCTTTTCGATCAGACCCGAACAGAAAAGGGGAAGGATATCAAACCTTGAGAATACCGCCAGTTGAAAGATGACGAAGATCGAGAATGTGTCTATGAGAATAATGAGTAAATTCTCTGCGTGGACCTTTAGCCGTCTAACCCCTTTGCGGTGCACTATCTTTATCTCCCCTGGAATGAGCTTGACCGTTTTTATTCATAAATGAATAGACAATTATAGCTGAGGCAGCCTCTATATGGAAAGAGTATGCAGTACCATCAAACAGGGGGAGGTAAAGCATCTGCTGCTTCAGAATATTATGCGTTTCTGGTATATTATTATTATGATAATTATTCCGGCAATAGATTTGAAAAACGGAGAGTGCGTAAGACTCCTGCAGGGCAGGAAAGATGTGGTGACGGTCTATTCAGATGATCCCGTATCGACTGCACTGAAGTGGGAATCAGCCGGGGCAGAGGTGCTGCACATTGTTGATCTGGACGGTGCCTTTACGGGTACTCAGAAAAACCGTGGCAGCATACTTAAGATACGACAGCATCTAAAAATACTCATACAAGTCGGCGGCGGTATCCGCGATATTGCCACCGTGGACAAACTGCTGTCGGCAGGCGTGGACCGCGTGATCCTCGGGACCGCGGCAATAGAAGATCCCGGTTTTGTTGCCGATGCCTGCACCCGGTTTCCCGGTAGAATCTTTGTCGGAATTGATGCCAAAGACGGCAAGGTTGCGGTGAGAGGATGGGAAGAGGTGAGCGCAATCGATGCGAAAGAGCTTGCAAAGAGGATCGAGACCGTTGGGGTATCAGGTATTATTTATACGGATATTGCGAGGGACGGCATGCTGACCGGCCCGAATCTGCCTGCGCTTGAGGAGATGATACACACTGTTACGATTCCGGTCATTGCCTCGGGGGGGATTGCAACGATCAATGATGTCAGAAACCTCCTGACGATAAAGAATGTATGGGGAGCAATAACCGGCAAGGCTATCTACTCCGGATCGCTGGATCTGGAGGAGGCCATAAAAGTGGCTGCTGCTGAACATGCTCGCTAAAAGAGTTATCCCCTGCCTGGATGTAAAGGACGGCCGGGTGGTCAAGGGTGTCAGCTTTGTTAATCTGCGTGATGCCGGCGACCCTGTCGAAAATGCAAAGTTCTACGATGAACAGGGGGCTGATGAGCTGATATTCCTCGACATTACGGCATCTCATGAAAAGAGGAAGATTATTCTGGATATTGTTGAGAAGACCGCAGAGGATGTTTTCATGCCCCTGACCGTCGGCGGCGGCATAAAAAGCCTTGACGATATCCGTGACCTTCTCAACGCAGGATGCGACAAGGTTTCAATAAATACCACTGCAGTGAAGGACCCTTTCTTTATCAGCAGGGCAGCTGAGCGGTTCGGCAGCCAGTGCATTGTCGTGGCAATCGATGCCAAGAGGGTTGCGGACAATATGGCAGATGCTACGGGAGAAGACTGGTTCAGCGATTCCGGGATGAAGGATGTCATACTGGACATGGCAATTCCTCGTGTACCCTCAGGGAATCAATGGGCGATATCGACGCACGGCGGCAGGAAAATGAAGCGTATCAATGCGGTGCGGTGGGCAAAAAAGATGGAAGAACTCGGGGCAGGAGAATTCATGCTTACAAGCATGGACAAGGACGGGACCAAGGACGGCTACGATATCGAGCTCACTCGTACGATCTCGGAGTCGGTGTCAATCCCGGTCATTGCCTCAGGGGGGGCCGGCACACTTGAACATCTCTATGACGGTTTGGCTTTTGGCAAGGCCGATGCTGTGCTTGCAGCGTCTATCTTCCATTTCAGGGAATATACGGTAAGACAGGCTAAGGAATACCTCAGGTCCAGGGATATCCCGGTCAGATTGTAGCGGCGGTTTCTGTAGTCACTCCTGTTTTGTTGCCCTGGCTTTATTGCCCCTGTACTATTGTTTGTTCTGCTGTCGTCTCAATCGAGCGTATCTCCCTGATCCTTTCTGTCACAGGGGGATGTGAGTAATGGAAAGCCGCGTACCATGAATGGGGATGCAGGTTCGAGAGGTTGTCTTTGGAGAGCTTTATCAGGGAGGTCGCCATACTTTCGGAATCCGCGGTGAGTTCAACGGAGACCCTGTCGGCCTCTTTTTCATGCTGCCGCGAGATGTAATTTGACAGGCCGGTAAGCGGAAAAGTGATGATGCCGCCGATAAAGCTCAGCAATACAACTTTTGAATAAAACGTTCCGTTTTGTAGAGCAAACAGTTCTGCCAGCATGTTGCCTTGAAGCACCAGGAAGGAAATGTACATGCCGAACAGTGCGATGGTTTCAACCGCGATGATGCGCTTAAGGATATGATGTTTCTTCCAGTGTCCTATCTCATGCGCAAGGACTGCCATGATCTCTTCGTCATTCATTTTTTCGAGCAGAGTGTCGTACATGACGATTCTCTTGACCTTGCCGATGCCGGTGAAATATGCGTTGGTATGTTGGCTTCTCCTGGAGGCGTCAACCTTCATTGCCCTGCTGATCCGGATCCCCGCCTTTGTCATGGTTTTCCTGATCTTCTCCTCCAGGCCTTCTTTTTCAAGCGGCGTGAATGTATTGAAGAGCGGTTCAATAATATATGGTGAGACATACATCAGGAGGAGGCTGAAGCCGAGGAAAAATCCCCAGGCATAGAGCCACCAATGTTGAGGGCTTGCCTGGACAATCCAGAGACCCGCAGCAGTAAGCGCTCCGATCAGGAGTGACGACAGGATTGCGGACTTGATGAGATCAGAGACCCAAAGCCTCAACGTCATGGTATTGAACCCGTATCTATTTTCTATCCTGAATGTCCCGTATAGACTGAACGGGATCGACAACAGCATACTGATATAAGAAAGTATCAGGAAAAAAGCTGTTCCGGACATGACGAATGAAAGCTGCATTGAGCTGATCCACGCAGCATACCGGTCGAGGAGGCCCCCGAAGATGAATACGAGCATGACTGCGCTGCCCATAGCAGACTCTATCATTTCTAAACGGGTTTTGTCCGTTGTATAAGCTACAGATTTACTGAGTGTGCCGGCGTCGGTGTATCCTTCGAATTCCGGAGGGATATCTCCACGGTGTTTTTTCATATGTCCGAGATTCAGCAATTCCAGCCAGTATGTAATGCACTGGACTAGGAGGTATGCGAGCAGGATGACAAGTCGGTATTGATGCATGCTGTCCATTGGATGTTATTATACTAGCTAAAGTGACCTTTTGACATGAAGATACTCCAGATCATCTACGAAAGTTATGGCAGCCCCTTTGGATTCGGGGGTGCGGGCGTCAGGGCCTATGAGATTTATAAACGGCTGAATAAGCATCATGACATCACCCTCCTCTGCATGAAATATCCAGGTGCATGCGATGGTGATATCGGGGGCCTGCGCCATGTTTTTGTCGGTACTGAGAGCAAAGGCCTGGCGAAGAGTGTCCTGGCATATACGCTGAAGGCAGCGTCATTTGTTTGGAAATATGGTAATGATTATGACGTGATTGTTGAGAATTTCCTGCCATCGACCCCTTTTTGTTCCGGTCTTTTTACCCGGACGCCGGTAGTCCTCCAGGTGCAGGGCGTCATGGAGCGGCAGGCATTGAGTAAATTTCCGCTGCCGTATGGTCTTCCCATGTTTCTCGTCGAGCGGGCCTATCCGTCGTGGTATAGCAGATTTATTTTTGTCTCGCCAGTGACTAAACATAAGGTGATGGCGCGGGTAACGGGGAGGGTAGATTACTGCGCCGTGGTCCCGAACGGAGTCGATGCCCGGCTGTTGGAGACGACGCCGGTTGACGGTGATTATATTCTTTTTTTCAGCAGGATCGACAGTCATACGAAAGGTCTCGACCTCCTGATGTCAGCCTTCACCGGTCTTGGAGAAAGATTTCCTGAGGTCAGACTTGTTCTGGCCGGATATGAATTCGATCGGGTTTCATCTTTGCTCGAAAAGGTTCCCCCCCGGTTGAGAAACCGAATCGGTTATGCCGGCTTTGTTTCCGGAACAGAAAAAACAGCACTGCTTTCGGGTGCCCGGGTTGTAGTCCTTCCGTCCCGCCATGAGTCTCAGCCGGTGAGCCTTCTTGAGGCTGCTGCCTGTGCAAAGCCGGTCCTGGTGAGTGATATTCCAGAACTGGCCTTTGTGACCGGCAATAACTTTGGACTCAGCTTTCCATCCGGCTCTGCTCCCGGATTGCAGGAGCGGCTTGATCAGATATTGGGCGACGCCACTCTGAGGAGGCAGTTAGGCGCTGCCGGGCGGATATATGCCAGCCAGTTTCTCTGGGATGATCTTGCACAGCAATTTGAAAATGCTTTACAATTGACCGGCAATGCGAAAGAATAGAAAAAAAAGTCTGCTGTTAAAGCCAGAGGCATCTGGCGCTGCCCCTCCTTTCCCGGACACCTTGCCAACCGAGCAATTCAGGGTTACTCTAAAGGTTCATCTGATTTCTTTGGCATTTATTGCGGCGGCTGTTTTCCTGGCTTATTCAAACTCGCTGCATGGTACCTGGGCATTTGACGATACGGCGATAAGTCAAAATACCAGTATCGAGGATAACCTGAACCTCCGGCTTGGATACCGGAAGATCGCATATCTGTCGTTTCTTGTCAATAAGTGGATTAACCCCCTTGACCCTGTCAATTACCGGTTGTTCAATATCGCCATCCACGTTGTCAACGCCGCTCTTGTGTATTGGCTGGCGTTTCTTACGTTGCGATTGCCTGGCATGCGAGAGCGTTTTGCCCGGTACAGCTATCCGGTTGCCCTGCTCACAGCAGCGGTTTTTGCCCTGCATCCTGTGAATATTAATGCAGTTTCCTATATCGTCCAGCGGATGACATCTCTCTCTACAATGTTTGTTCTGCTGGGGCTCATCAGCTATATTTATGGGAGAACATATTCCTTCCGCTTTTCTTCTGCACCCCTGTATGCCATCGCTGCTTTTTTTGTATTTTTGGGCATATTCTCAAAGGAGAATGCGATTATGGCCCTGCCACTTATGGTTCTTTATGATTACTTTTTCATAAGTTGCTTTGAGAATACAGGGTTACTGCGAAGGACTGGTATCGGGGTAGCAGCTTTGCTCATCGTTATTGCCGCTGCCTCTGTCTACCTTGATTTTTCTAAGGCAGCCGGTGTTCTCGCTAGCCAGTTTCTTCATCTGAACGAACCGATGACTCCGCTGGGATGGTCGGCAGTTGATGTCTACTGGACACCTCTTCAGCATATCTTGACCGAATTCAGGGTCATCGCCAGATACCTTTTTTTGCTGCTGGTGCCTTTGCCGAAATTCCTTCTATTCGACAATTGGGGGTTGGTTCCATCAAAAAGTTTGACAGATCCGTTATCAACCCTTTTTGCTTTTGCTCTGATTGCCGGCCTTTTGCTTCTTTCGATTCTCAGATCCAGAAAAATGCCTTTTCTTGCATTTGGCCTGCTGTGGTATCTGACAGCTATTTCGCTTGAGAGCTTTATCGCTATCGGGTCGGACTTCTATTTTGAACACAGAAATTACCTTCCGGTAATAGGACTTTTTTTTGGTATCATTGCACAGACAACTGTATCCCTGAAAGATATACTGCTGAAGCAAAAGGTCGTCTGGATAGCTGCTTTTGTATTGTCGACAGTCCTTGGGGGGCTTACATATCAGAGAAATTTTGTTTGGAAGGATTCTGTTACACTTTGGACCGATACGGTCAGCAAGGCTCCGCAGAACCTGCGCGCTGCCATGGCACTGGGCAATGCATATCTGAAGGATGCGGACTTTCCGTCTGCTGCCAGATATTATTCAGGGGTGCTTAAACATGCTGCTGCTGATAGAAGGCCTCAGTATTTTCATGATGCAGCGTACAGTCTCGGCATGACGCATCTTTTTCTCGGAAACCTTGGACAGGCCAAAAAGATCATCGATCTTATGGACGCCCGGCTTGCTGGCAATCCTGCAACAGATATTCTCAGGGGGTTTTACAGTTCGCTGAGCGGAGATACGGATGCTGCTCTCAGGCAGCTTAATCAGAGCCTGTCTGCTGTGACCGGCCATGACAATGTCATTGTGTACACGCTCCTTGGTGACACTTACCGGAGGACAGGGCAGATGGACAAAGCACTTGAAAGCTATAAACAGGCCCTGAAGAGCGATCCCTCTTTTGCTGCTGCCTATTATGGAATGGGAAATGTTTATCTCACGATCAAAGATGTCGGAAATGCTGAGAAGCTTACCGGCCAGGCACTGGCCCTTGATCCGGCCAATCCCCTTGTCCTTGCCCAGATGGCGGATATTATACTCATTAAAAAGGGGTCGCTTGATGCTGCAAAACAGTATGCAGAGAGAGCCATTGCCTCTTCGCCACCTTTTTATCAACCCTATGCGACTATGGGGATGGTAATGGTAATGCTGGGAAGAGATGCAGATGCGGATGTCTTTTTCCAGAGGGCTCAGGAGCATGGACTTCGGGGTTATATGCTGCCTTTTACCCAGGCCCGGGCATATTTCATGAAGGGAGACAAAAAGAGGGCCGCTGTCTATCTCAAGGAAATTGCCGGGATGACAGATACTCCTGCAGAGTTGAAAAATATTATAAACAAGGACCTCGACCGCCTTTAGTTCTAAACCTATACGCTGGCCGGATACTCTGTCTGTTTACTTCTGCTTTTTTTCTCCTGCTGTTCCTTTCTCCATCTCGAATTCCATGATTGCTATTTTCTGACTCAATTCTTTTAATTTACCTTTCAGGTCGGAGATGACTGCGGAGAAATAAAGCAGCGCGATGATCAGGCAAAAGATTATCCAGGCAAAGACAAGGGTCGGCGGGTAGCCTATGCCGATCATTTTTGCAAAAGGATCGATAATCACGTCGGCCCCTGTACTGACCATGACCAGCAAACTTACAGCGAACCAGGCTATTGACAGTTCTTCCCTGAACTTGTTGCGGCGTACCAGCTCGAATATGATCAGAAAGAGGGTGATGCCCAGTCCGAAAATCATCAATCGCATGCCGAATGACATTGTGCTTACCTCCCCGTCCTTTTCATCAGTACCATGATAATTGCAAGGAACATCTTGACGATATAGAAGACAGGCTTCATGCCGTTGTGCATTGATTTGCCGGTTGTATTTTCGATCATCACGACCGAGGCCTCCACGATTCTGAAATTTCTCTTATGCAGTGCCATGATGATATTCACATCAGGATAGTCGAGAGGATAATTGTCTCCTTCGGCCAGGTATGCAAAGGCATTTCGGTTCAAGAGCTGAAACCCGGATGTCGGATCGGTGATCCTGATTCCTGTGTAAGCTCTGGCGATACGTGAAAAAATCCAGCTGCCGATTTTTCTCGCAATATCCATCTGGTATGGACCCCCGAGGAACCTTGAGCCAATTACAACGTCAGCACTGTTCTTTTGCATTGCCTCGATGAGGTTATCAACCGATGAGGGATTGTGCTGGCCGTCGGCATCCATCATGATGATGAAATCATACCGTTCCCTGACGCCGAATCGGAAACCGGTCTGAACCGCGGCCCCGTAGCCGAGGTTGAAAGGGTGGTTTATTACCATGGAGCCGCTTTCCGTTGCTATATGTGGGGTAGAATCAGTTGACCCGTCGTTTATCACCAGGACATCGGCAAAAGGGATAGCCGACCTGACATTGGTTAGTACATTTCCGATCGACAGTTCCTCATTAAAGGCAGGAAGAACAGCAAGATATTTCAATACCATCCCCCGGATGTTTGTTTGATGACAGCCGTTCCTAAAGACATGGACAAATGCTCCATGACGTC
>PLXX01000134.1:0-5655 GCA_003153275.1 Nitrospiraceae bacterium
TCGGAAGTCCCTGAAATATGTTTCCGAATGCCACGCCGAAAAGCAGAGACGGCAGAAAGCTTCCGATAAAAATAGCACTATCGCCGGCCATTTTCCATCCCGGCCGGTCGATCTTGTTTCTGAATTCAATGGCAACGCCTCTGAAAATCAAACCAAAAAGAATGAGCAGCAGCGGGAGATACAGATAACTGAACATGAGCGCATAGGTTGTAGGAAACGCGGCAAATGTGGCCCCGCCTGCGGTGATAAGCCAGACTTCATTGCCATTCCAGACCGGGCCGATCGTACTGACAACCAGCTTCTTCTCTGATTCGGTCCGGCCCAGAAACGGGTTGAGCATTCCAGTGCCGAAGTCGAATCCGTCGAGCATGAAATAGACAGCCCACAGTATTCCCCACAGAATAAACCATATTGTTTCGAGTATCATCCTGCAACCTCCTGACTTCCTGCGTTTCCCGGCATGTGATGTATCGGCTCAGGTCCGCTCGCGCTCTCCGGTCCTTTCCGTGCATTCGTCACCAGAAGGTATAGATCAACAATGGCGAGCATACCGTATATGAGTGTGAAACCGGCCAGAGAAATCCAGACGTCCACCATTGTTATCGATTGTGACACCCCTGCTTCTGTTCTGAAGACCCCATAGACCAGCCACGGCTGCCTCCCGATTTCNNGGTTGTGATTCGATCCGGTTTCTCAGCGACTTGATGACAGCAATAAACGACAGAAGCATGAAGAGCAGGCCGAGGGCCGCCATTCCCCTGAAGCTCAGAAAGGTCGGGAGTACCGGAGGCCGGTCGTCCTTCGGGAACTCCCTGAGTCCGGTAACCACGGCATTGGGGTTATGATGAGCCAGTAAGCTCAACATCCTGGGGATGCCGAAAGCTGCAACGGCATTACGCTCATTTTTTTCGTCGGGGACCAGAAGCAGGTTGTATGCAGCTGCCTTTTGGGTCTCCCAGACTGATTCCATGGCGGCAAATTTTGTCGGCTGGACCTTTGCTATCTCGATTGCATGAAAATCCCCTGCTACAAAGACAAGTAGAGAACTGACACAACCGAAGACAGCAGCCAGTTTGAATGAACGTTGAAAGAAATTAGTTTCATTTCTTTTCAGAAGATGCCAGGCCGAGATACCCATAACAAAGAATGCGGCAATCACATAACCGGAGAAGAGTGTATGAAAAAACTTGATGATGCCGTAGGGATTTGTCAGCAGCGCGGCAAAATCTACCATTTCCGCCCGGCCATTTCTGAGGACATAGCCGACAGGGTGCTGCATCCAGCCGTTTGCCAGGAGAATCCAGAGGGCGGAAAGGTTCGCGGCCAGAGCGACGAGCCAGATCGAAAGCGCATGGACCTTCTTCGACACGCGTTCCCAGCCGAATATCCAAAGGCCGATGAAGGTCGATTCAAGGAAGAAGGCCACGGTAGCCTCGATCGCAAGCGGTGCACCAAAGATGTCTCCAACATATTTCGAGTACTCGGCCCAGTTCATTCCGAACTGGAACTCCATGGTGATGCCGGTGACTATTCCCAGGGCGAAGTTGATCAGGAAGAGTTTTCCCCAGAATTTTGTCATCCGGAGAAACTGTGGATCTCCGGTCCTGACATAGCGGGTTTCCATGTAGGCAACTAGGACCGACAGTCCCAGAGTGAGGGGGACGAATATGAAATGGAACATACTTGTTACAGCAAACTGCAATCTGCTTAACATTAGAACATCCATCACTTCCTCCGTGATAAGGTTTGTATACACCTACATCATCGCAAACTATGGCGATGAAATCAATGAGATAATGTAAATATTTTTTTTTGGCGATTATGGCGCAGACCAACAGGAAGATATGGATCGGCGTGGCAGTGTCGGTTATTTCTGTTACATCTTGTCCGGCGCTGTGACGCCGAGGATTGTCAGTGAGTCCAGCAGGATGACTCTTATTGCAGTGCAGAGTGCAAGCCGGGCCAGAGTCAGTGCCCTGTCATCGGTTATGACCTTATGCCGGTGATAATAGCCGTGGAAGAGGCCTGCAAGCTCCTGAAGATAATAGGTGATCCGGTGCGGTTCGCAGGTCCGCGCAGCGCCCTCGAGCATGATCGGATAGACCAGCAGCTTCTTGACGATGGTTAGTTCTTCATCAAGTTCCAGCACCGCGAGATCTGTATCACCGATGGTTGACACGTCTATTCCTTTTGCCCTGGCATTTTCGAGGATGCTGTTGATCCGGGCATGTGCATACTGGACATAGAAGACAGGATTTTCAGATGACTGGGCAGTAACCACGTCGATATCAAAATCGAGGTGGCTGTCTGCTTTTCTGGTCAGAAAGATGAATTTGGTCGTATCTGCACCGACAAGTTCTGCGACATCGCTCAGGGTGACGAAGTTGCCGGCCCGCTTTGACATCTTGAAGGGCTCCCCATTTTTCAGCAGGTTCACCATCTGCACCAGGATAACTCTGAATCTGGTGCTGTCATATCCGAAGGCGTGCATCACTGATTCAATCCTCGGTATATAGCCGTGGTGGTCTGCCCCCCAGATATCGATGATAAGGTCGAAGCCGCGATCAAGCTTGTCCTTGTGGTAGGCGATGTCCGAGGCAAAGTAGGTATAGGTGGCGTCTTTCTTGATTACTACTCTGTCTTTATCGTCCGTGAAGTCCGTGGACTTGAACCAGAGGGCCCCGTCTTTGTCATACATGAACCCTTTTCCCTTCAGAAAGTCGATGGCACCGGCCACTTCACCTTTCTCGTAGAGCTCTGCTTCGCTTCTCCATGAGTCGAACTGCACGCCGAAGGAACCGAGATCTTTCCTGATAAGAGCAAGCATTTTGCCGTAGGCGAATTCCCGGGCAGCAGCCATACCCTCTTCTTCCGCTGTCGTAGGGCCATCACCCTCTTGGGCCCTGAATTCGCGTGCTATGTCGTCAATATATTCACCCTGGTAACCGTCTTCTGGGACCTGATACTCCTCATGTCCGTTGAGACGCATGTAACTGGCAAAAACCGACTCGCCCAAAAGAAGCACCTGTCTGCCAAAGTCGTTGATATAGTATTCCCGCTCGACAGTGAATCCAGACTCCCGCAGCAGGTTGCAGAGGGCATTGCCGACAGCGGCGCCGCGGGCATGACCGACATGGAGCGGGCCGGTCGGGTTCGCGCTCACGAATTCGACCAGCACCCGCCTGCCCTGACCGATGTCCTCCCTCAGAAGGGTGGGGTCATGGGTGAGAATGCGCTTGACTCCGCGATACAGATACTCTCTTGAAAATGAAAAATTAATAAAGCCGGGGCCGGCGACCTCGATTTTTTCAAAGGTGTCATTATCCCCAATTGCGGCAACAATCTCTTCAGCTATCTTTTTCGGGGCCTTCTTTTGGACCCTAGCCAGCCCCATGGCCAGAGGTGTTGAAATATCACCGAATGATCCGACCTTCGGGACCTCAATCTCTACCTGGGGGCACGGCGATATGCCGAGCGTTTTCAGCGCGGCCTGCAATGTATGTATGGTATCTTTTTTCATGATGTCTTCAGGCTGAAAGTTTAAACACCGGTATCCGGTCCTGTCAACCCTTTCGCTCGAATGCCTTTCCGCCGATAGCGACAAAGATGACCGTTGCGGCGATGATCACCGCAACGTCCAGCAGGAAAGGAAAATCAGCCCCCATTGGACCCGCTCCGGGAGGCAGTGAGAGATGCTTAATGGCATCAATGCCATACGTCAGCGGATTGATCCTCGTAAAGAACCTGAGGATGGTAGGCATTAATTTGACCGGATACATTGCCCCTGACAGAAAGAACATCGGCATGACGATAAAATTCATGATTACACTGAAGCTTTCGTAACTGTCGTAAAACGAGGCAAGGACGATGCCGAGTGATGATATGGCAAAGGAGAGCGCAGCCGAGATAAGCAGGATGCCGGCGACTTCAGCAAAGCCGATCTTCAACCCCAGAAGCGGGAAAAAAGCAAGTATGATGGCAGCCTGTATCGTAGAGAGCACCATGCCGCTCGTTGCCTTTCCGACAACAATTGAAAACCGGGAGATGGGCGCGACCAGGATCTCTTTCATGAAGCCGAACTCCTTGTCCCAGATGATTGAGATCGAAGAGAAGATCGAGCTGAAGAGTATCGTCATCCCGAGTATGCCCGGGAAAATGAACTGCATATAGGAGACGCCGCCTGCGATCGGGACAATCCGCGACATGCCGCCTCCAATCAGAAAAAGCCAGACCAGCGGCCGTGCTATTGCTGATACAAGGCGCGTCCTCTCCCTGATGAATTTTTTGAATTCTCTGGCCACGATGACATAGACTGCGTTAGCCTCGATCATGGCGCCTCCGGTAGGACCGTACTGTTTCTTTGACATCATTTTCCACTGATCCATTCTCTGCTCTGATCTCTTTTCCTGTCAGCTTAAGAAAAACATCGTTGAGAGTGGGACGCTGCAGTCTTACGGACAGGACAATGTCCCCGATCTCCCTGATAAGAGCCGGTATGCATGAATCACCCCTCGGGGTCGAGATGAATATCTCTCCGTCCTTCTCGGTTGCGCTGAGGCCAAACAATTTCTGTAGGGTTTCCGCGGCCTTGCGGTTGTCGCTCGTCTTCAGATAGATGACATCCCCTCCGATCAATTTTTTTAGGCTCCCGGGGGTGCCGGACGCTATGATCTTTCCCTTGTCTATGATCGCAATGTGGTCACAGACCTCTGCCTCTTCCATATAATGGGTTGTCATAAATATTGTTACATCATGTTTTTTCGGCAGCTCGATTATGAATTCCCAGAGGCTTGATCTGCTCTGCGGGTCGAGTCCGAGTGTCGGTTCGTCGAGAAAGAGCACCTTTGGCTTGTGGATAAGGCCTCTGGCAACTTCCAGCCGGCGCTTCATGCCCCCAGAGAATTTCTTGACCAAATCGTCAGCCCTGTCCTGCAGTCCGGCAAAGACAAGCGCTTCATCCACCCGCTGTTTCCTTTCCGGTGTGGCGACATTATAAAGCCGCGCGTGAAACATGAGATTTTCCCGCGCCGTGAGATCTTTGTCAAGGGAGCTGTCCTGGAAGACGATACCGATGGATTTACGGACCGCAGCCGACTCGGCGGAGCAGTCATGGCCATTGAGAAATGCCTTGCCTGATGTCGGGTCGAGGAGTGTACAGAGTATGCTGATGGTCGTTGTCTTCCCGGCGCCATTGGGACCGAGGAACCCGAATATCGAGTTCTCATCAACCCCGAAGGTGATCCCGTCGACAGCGGTGATGCTGCCGAAACGCTTTACCATATTTTCAACGCTGATTATCTGCATGAGTAAGTTTAACAGAAAATCAGAGTATGCAGCATGAATTGAGCGGACACGGCCGACGCGCTGATTGCTTTTTTTGCTCGAATATCTTTTAATAATAGTCTTCAAGCAAAACAAGGATGAAATCATGAAAAAAAGACTGCGCATCGATAAAACGCATACAGAAATAATTTCCCGCTCGACTATCCGGCGTGCACTCGCGTTTCTGAAAACGTCTGACGAGGAGCCGCCCTTTCTTCTGATGGACAAGGCGCGGATCAAGAGCAGAGTCCGGTCGATTGGTAAAAAGATAAAAAACTCAAAGGTCTTTTACGCGGTCAAGGCAAATTCCAATATCGAGGTCCTCAGGCTTGT
>PLXX01000134.1:5695-18865 GCA_003153275.1 Nitrospiraceae bacterium
GCTGTTCCGAACGAGGGAAGTGAGTGGCCGCTGAGCAAGAAATTTGCGGTCGAGCTGGATGAGGCAGAGGAGTTACTGATCTATGCAAAGAAGAAGGGCCTGAACCCTGTCGGTCTTACCTTTCATGTCGGGTCGCAGTGCACGAATATCTATAACTGGAATTCTGCCCTGGACAAGGCGAAGATTCTGTGGGACAGGGTGGAAAAAGCGGGTATCAAACTGTCCGTTCTGAACATTGGGGGAGGATATCCGATCCGGTATACAAAAAATGTTGTTGATATCCAGTCGATCGATCGCAATATCAACAGTTTGATCAGTGAAAAATTCCCCAGGAAAACAAGGGTGTTTATCGAGCCGGGCAGGGCGGTAGTCGGTGATGCAGGGATTTTTGTTTCCAGGGTAGCCGGCAAGGCTGTACGGGATGGTGAGGATTGGATGTATATCGAGGTTGGGGTTTTTAATGGCCTGATGGAGAGTATTGGAGGCATACGATATCGTTATATCGTTGAGGGAGCGAAGTCTTCCAAAAAATGGACGCTTGCAGGGCCGAGTTGTGACAGCATGGATGTTATCGATAAGGGCGTGGAGCTTCCCGAGCCGGATATAGGAAGTCTCATCCTAATACTTTCAAGCGGGGCCTATACGATGTCCTATGCGTCTGAGTTTAACGGATTTGCAATACCAAAAACTATTTTAATATAAGGAAGTCACTGGATGATATGCTTCTATGAAAAAGATCTCTATTCCCCGATACAGTACAGCTAAAAGGTCTCTAGGATTCTCTACAACGGAAAAAGTAAATTCCAGGATATCGCTGTCATCGAAAATCCATTTTTCGGACATATGATGGTACTTGACGGGGTCGTCCAGATCACTGAAAAAGATGAGTTTTTTTACCACTAGATGCTGGCCCATGTCGTCCATCATGCTCACCCTGACCCGAAGAAGGTCGTCCTTATCTGCGGAGGTGACGGCGGTACGTTCAGGGAGGTCCTCAGGCATACATCGGTCGAGAAGGTCTATTTTATCGAAATCTATGAAGAAGTGATCAAGGTATCAAAAAAATATTTTCCAAAGGTCGCTGCAGGTATCGGAGACCGACGGGTAGAGGTCAAGTGCATGACGGCGCCGAGTTTGTGCGGAGCCGCCGGCACGATATCGACGTGGTGATTGTCTTTTTAACGGATATTGTCGGCTTTGCCGCGAGCCTATTTACGAAGAAGTTCTTCAGCTCGATAAAGAACTCCCTTACCCTGAACGGGATGTTCGTGACCCTTTCAGAATCATTGCATTTTCATAAGAAAATCGTTGTCAGGGTCCAAAAGACTCTGAAGTCTGTATTTCCTGTCGTCGATCTGTATACAGCTCCGATCGCTACCTATGCCGGCAACTGGTGGACTTTCTCAATAGGTTCCCTGTATCTTGATCCGCGGGAGATAAGGAGGAAGGGCCGAATCAGAACAAAGTACTACTCGCCAGATATCCATGCGAGTAGCTTTCTCCCGAGAGACATGTATCGCCAGCCGGAACGCTTGGCTGGTAGAACACATTGATAATAAAAAGAAAAATAACGGTAGCTTGACAGGTGAACCTTATACCTGTTAAATTATTAGCACTCTACGATGGAGAGTGCTAATAATGCTCGATGAGAGAAGCAGACAAGTTCTTTTTGCGGTTATAGATTGCTATATTAATTCGCCTGGCCCTGTTGGATCAAGGTCAGTGACGAAGCAATATTCGTTCGGTCTTTCGCCGGCGACGATCCGTAACATTATGTCTGATCTCGAGGAGATCGGATATCTCCGGCAACCGCACACATCTGCCGGCAGGATCCCGACTGATTCAGGTTACCGGTATTACGTGGATGCCATTACCGCTGAAAAGCAATCCTTGGAGAAAGGAGTTGAGACAGATCTCATTCAGCGTCTTGAGCTGTTGAGGAAAGATATAAATCTCTTTCTGGATGACGCCTCCCGGATGCTTTCTTCGATGTCGCACTATATCGGGATTGCGATGTCTCCGAATACGAGTTCGACAACGTTGAGCAGGATTGAACTTATCAAATATCGGGGAGGCCAGGCTGCGGTCATCCTCTTTACTGATGAAGGCATTATAAGAAACAGAATTGTTCCTGTTGATCCTGAACTGACGCAACAGAATCTGAATCGACTTGCCGAATATATAAACGTTAATTTTTCAGGGTCGACGCTGGATGAGATCAAACAGGTGATCATCGGTGAGATGATCAGGGAGAAGCTGCTGTGTGACAACCTCGTCGACGAGGCGATCAGGATTTGCAGGGACATTTTTTCGTCCTCCCCCGGGAATGTCTATATATCAGGCCTTTCGGGGATGCTGAGTCTGCCGGAGACCTGCGATATCGCGCGGATCAAGGACCTTATGTCCGCAATTGAAGACAAACAGATTATGGTCAACTTTCTCGACAGGATAGCAGACGCTCAGGGGCCCCGGATATTTATCGGCTCTGAAAACCCGGTTGACGAGATGAAGAAGTTCAGTCTGATCTCCGCGACCTATAAGGAAGGCAATAGACCGATTGGTGCTATCGGCATCATCGGGCCTACTAGGATGAATTATCAACAGGCAATTTCAATAGTCGATATGACGGCGAAGTATATCACCGGCATGTTGTCCGGTAAATAGGAGGTCAATGGAACATGGAAGACAACGCAGATAATTCTGAAATAAACGAGAACGATACTATGGAAGAGGCCCTAAAAGAGGTGACCGAGAGTCTCGCGAGGCATAATGGTCCCCTCGGGGAATCTGGTGGAACCGCGGTGGAGCTGAATGACAAATATCTGCGGCTGTATGCTGATTTTGAGAACTACCGGAAGAGGGTCAATAAGGACAAGGAAGAACTTGTCCGCTATGGTAATGAGACGCTGATTTATGAGCTCCTGCCAATACTCGACAGCCTTGATCTGGCCCTCAGGCATACGTTGGGCGAGTCGCAAAGCGGGTTGGTTCAGGGAGTTGAAATGACCCTGAAGGAACTGCTGCGAACACTTGAAAAATTCGGGTTGACCAGGATCGAGGCTACAGGCACGGCCTTTAATCCTGCATGGCACCATGCGATGATCCAGGTTGAGCGGGATGATATGGATGAGAAGATGGTAGCCGAGGAGTTGCGGACGGGATATCTCTACCATGATAAAGTTTTGAGGCCTTCGCTGGTCTCGGTGTCAGTCAGGCCGCAGAAGGTTGCTGGAATGAAGGATTCCGCAGATCAATCTTCCGGGAGGCCTGCGGGAGATCGTGATGACAATGAGGTTAAAATCAAAAGAATAAGTGAGGAGAAATGACATGGGAAAAGCAATAGGAATTGATCTTGGTACAACAAACTCGTGTGTTGCCGTTGTTCAGGGTGGCGAAGCAGTTGTTATCCCGAACCAGGAGGGCAATAGGACAACGCCATCAGTTGTTGCTATTACCGAAAAGGGTGAACGGCTTGTTGGTCAGATTGCCAAGAGGCAGTCGATCACCAATCCTGAAAATACGATCTTTTCGATAAAGAGACTGATGGGCAGAAAGTATAACACCGACGAAGTAAACCATGCGAAAAAGAGGTTGCCGTATCAGATTGTCAGCGCCGCAAACGGCGATGCACATGTCGAAATTCTCGGCAAGAAATATTCTCCACCGGAAATTTCGGCCATGATATTGCAGAAGCTCAAACAGTCGGCTGAAGACTATCTTGGGGAGAAAGTGACAGAGGCGGTTATAACGGTCCCAGCATATTTTGATGACAGTCAGCGCCAGGCGACGAAGGATGCCGGAAGGATTGCCGGACTGAACGTCCTGAGGATCATTAATGAGCCGACTGCAGCAGCTCTGGCCTATGGCATGGATAAGAAGAAAGAGGAAAAAGTAGCGGTCTATGACCTCGGCGGCGGTACCTTCGATGTATCGATTCTGGAGATCGGTGAAGGGGTTATTGAGGTCAAGTCGACAAATGGTGATACGTACCTCGGTGGCGATGATTTCGACCTGCGCATCATCGACTGGATGGTCGAGGAATTCCTTAAGGACCAGGGCATCGATCTCAAGAAAGACAAAATGGCGCTCCAGCGCCTCAAGGAGGCTGCAGAACGCGCGAAGATAGAGCTCTCCACAGCAACCGAGACTGAAATCAATCTTCCGTTCATTACTGCTGATGCTACAGGACCAAAGCATCTTCTGCTGAAGATCAGCCGCTCTAAATTTGAACAGCTTGTCGGCGATTTGGTTGAAAACACGACTGGTCCCTGCAAAAATGCCCTAAAGGATTCAGGTCTTGCCGTCTCTGAAATCGACGAAGTCCTGCTCGTCGGCGGTCAGACAAGGACACCGAAGGTGCAGCAGATCGTGCAGAGTTATTTTGGAAAAGAGCCGAACCGCACGGTAAATCCCGACGAGGTGGTCGCGGTCGGTGCAGCGATACAGGCTGCAGTTCTCAAGGGTGATGTGAAAGAGGTTCTGCTGCTTGATGTTACCCCTCTTTCACTCGGCATCGAGACGCTCGGCGGAATTTTTACCAGGATTATAGACAGGAATACAACGATCCCGACCAAAAAGAGCCAGGTCTTCTCTACTGCAACGGATAATCAGCCTGCGGTGACGATCAAGATCTGCCAGGGTGAAAGAGAAATGGCCTCTGACAATAAACTGCTCGGCAACTTCGAGCTGATCGGGATACCGCCTGCACCCCGGGGAATTCCGCAGGTCGAGGTGACGTTTGATATCGATGCTAACGGTATCCTGCACGTTTCTGCCAAAGATCTTGGGACGAACAAGGAGCAATCGATCAGGATTACCTCATCGAGCGGCCTGAACGAAGAAGAGATAAAAAATATGGTAAGGGATGCTGAATCGCACGGTGACGAAGACAAGAAGAAAAAACAGCTGGCAGAGGTAAGGAATACAGCTGATACACTTGTATACAGTGTCGAAAAGTCGCTGACGGATTATGCCGACAAGCTCTCGCCAGATGAAAAACGTGATATCGAGGATGCCCTTGCTCAGTGCAAGAAGCTGAAGGATTCAAGCTCTGATCCTGATGAGATCAAGAAGGCAACTGACCGCCTGACAACCGTATCTCATAAGCTTGCTGAACAGCTCTATAAATCCACTGGCGAGCAGCAGCCTGGCGGAGATGCCAGCGGAACCGGGGCAGGTGGGTCCTCAAAGCCTGCAGAGGAAGAGGTGGTTGAGGCAGAGTTCGAGGATGTTGACAAGGACAAAAAATAAGACTCGTGACTGACTATTATGAGTTGCTAGGCGTTTCGCGTGAGGCGTCAGATATTGAATTAAAAAAGGCGTTCAGGCAGTTGGCGATGAAGTATCATCCCGACCGGAATCAAGGGGAAAAGGCCTCGGAGGAGAAGTTTAAGGATATCAACGAGGCCTACTCCTGTCTGAGCGATCCAGCAAAAAGGGCGCATTACGACCGGTACGGGACTGCTAACGGCGCTGGTGCAGGGCAGAGCCCGTTCGGTGCAGGCGCTGGGTTTGGCGATATATTCGATGATATATTCGGTGATTTCTTCGGAGGACTCGGCGGCCAGCGCGGGAAGCGGCCAGCCAGAGGCAATGACCTTCGTTATGACTTGTCGATTAACCTAGTTGAGGCTGTTTTTGGCACTGAAAAGATGATAGAGTTTCCCCGCTGGGATGACTGTACTGAATGCAGGGGGTCAGGGTCTGAACCGGGCAAGGACCCGGAGGTCTGTACCTCATGCAAGGGCACAGGGCAAGTGCGTTTTCAGCAAGGATTTTTCAGCGTTGCCAAAACCTGCGGTAGATGCTCTGGAGAAGGCAGGGTCATCACCAGCCCCTGCAAGGCCTGCCACAGCAAAGGCAAAACAAAAAAACAGAAGAGCATGCATGTAAAATTTCCAGCTGGTGTTGATACGGGGTCGCGTATGAAGCTCCACGGCGAGGGGGAGCCTGGTATGCATGGCGGCCCCCGGGGTGATTTGTATATTATTCTGCATGTCGAGGACCATCCTGTTTTCACGAGAGACGGGACAGAGATTATCTGTGAGATGCCTGTCACCTTTCCGCAGTCTGCATTGGGAGCTGAGATTGAAGTCCCGACGCTCGATGGCACGGCAAAACTCAAGATACCGCCCGGTACCCCGTCCGGCAAGATTTTTTATCTTAAGGGCAAGGGTGCTCCGCATATCGGTTCCAGTTTACGCGGCAATCAGGTGGTCAGAATAGTTATTGATGTTCCTAAGAAACTGACGCCCCGACAGAAGGAGATTCTTGAGGAATTCGCTGCAATCAGCGGCGACGAGGTATCAAAGGGCTTTAAGCATAAACTCAAGGACCTTTTTTCCGGCGCTGAACATTGATTATTGATGCACCGTATTTTTCTCACTGATAAGCCTGTCGATAAAAAAATTGTTATTTCCGGAAAAAAAGCCGGATATATTTCTCAGGTTCTGAGGTGCCGGCCGGGTGACACCCTGATTATTCATGATAATGAAGGAAATGTCTTTCGCTCCACTATTCGCAGCGTTGCCAAAAAAGAGGTTATGGCAGCTATCGAAGAGCGGATGCCTGCCCTTGCCGAGTCTCCGATCCATATACGCCTGTTTCAGGGGATATTAAAAGGGGAAAAGATGGATCTCGTCATACAGAAGACGGTCGAACTGGGGGTGAACGAGATTGTCCCCGTGGTTACGGAACGGAGTCAGGTGCGTGAGACACGGAAGTTGCAGCGCTGGCGAAAGATCTCTGAAGAGGCGGCGCGCCAGTCAGGAAGACCGGTCATCCCTGCTGTTCATGAAGTAGCTGACTTTTCCGAAGTTCTTTGTCCCTTGACAGCATATGAGTCGTGCTCCGGTATTATCTTCTGGGAGGGGGGAGGAGAACCACTCCATCCTGTGCTTGAGAGAATTCGCGGAATTCGCCACATCGACCTTTTTACCGGACCGGAAGGAGGGTTCTCAGCGTGTGAGGTCAGGCAGGCTGCAGAGCACGGGTTTATCACGGCTACACTCGGCAGGCGGATACTGAGGGCAGAGACTGCTGCCATAGCTGCTGTCTCCATATCTCAATTTGAACTTGGAGATCTTGGGGCCTCATGAGAAACGTCTTTATATCGTGTATACTATCAGGTAGCAGATAATGGTACTCGAACTAATTTTCATCTTTTTTTTATTGTTGCTGACCGGTTTTTTTGCAGCCTCCGAGATAGCTGTTGTCACGTCGCGTAAGTCCTTTATAAAAAAGAGCGCTGAGCAGGGAAGCCTCAATGCCAGTAAGCTTTTAAAACTCCAGGCTGAGCCGGACCGTTTTTTGGCAACGGTGCAGGTCGGGGTTACTTTCCTGAGTGCGTTGACATCTGCTATCGGAGGTGCGGCTTCGGTCAAAACGCTGGAACCTTTTATCTCAGAATTACTGCCTGCTTCATTTAGCGTCAGCTGGGCACCTACTCTGTCGATTGGCATTGTGGTCGTGGTGATCTCATACTTTACGTTGATCATCGGCGAGTTGGTCCCAAAGTCCCTTGCTCTGAGAAATCCTGAAAAGGTCGGTCTTTTTGTTGCCGGTCCTATTACGCTTGTCTCAAATTTCGCATCTTTTTTTGTTACTCTCCTGACCAAAAGCACAAATCTAGTGTTGAAACCATTCGGGGCTAAGACGTTTTCCGAGAGGTCGTTTATCAGCGAAGAAGAGATCAAGCTACTGATAGAAGAGGGAAGGGACAGGGGTATTTTTGAGGCCACCGAGCATGAGTTGATTCACAGTGTCTTCCGGTTTACCGATATATCGGTAAAGGGGGTCATGGTACCGATTACCTCGATGGTTGCCTTCAATATCAAGGATTCGCCCGAGGTGATCATCAAAACGATTTCAGAAGAGAATTTTTCGCGCTATCCGGTGTTTGACCGCGACCGGTCGGATATGAAGGGTATCCTGTACAACAAGGATGTATTCAACGAACTCGCCCACAAGCGGGAGATTGTGATGTCGCGGCTTCTGCATCCTGCACTGTTTGCCCCTGAGACGATGAAGATCAGCTCGCTGCTGAGGGAAATGCAGAAGAAGCGGCAGCATATGGCGATTGTTATTGACGAATATGGTTCAGTTGCCGGCCTGGTCACGATCGAGGACCTGATAGAAGAGATAGTCGGTGAGATCCAGGATGAGTACGATACCGAAAGCCCGGTCCAGTTCCTTCGCGACGGCGCGTTGCTCGTCGATGCATCATTGGCGATCCGGGACCTCAACGAAGACCATAATTTTGAGATCCCTGAGTCTAACGAATACGATACGCTCGGAGGATTTCTGATTTCTCACCTCCAGCGTCTTCCGTCTGTCGGCGATATCGTCTTTACCGAGACGCATAAATTCACGATCGTCATAATGAAAGGACGGAGGGTGCTCAAGATAAAGGTCGAGCCGGTTCCTGAGGCTGATGCGAAAGAGGCATTAGAGCAGTAGCGTCTTCAGAGAAGGCGGCTGTATGTCCGACTTTATGGACAGACCCTATTTAAAACTTTCTTTCTCCGACGGGAATATTCCCCTTTCGACGTCATCTTTGTATTTCATAATCGCATCCCTTGCTTCAGCCTTCAGGTTGGCGTACTGTTTTACAAACTTCGGGACGAACCGGTCGAAGATCCCCAGCAGATCGTGAAGCACCAGGACCTGTCCGTCACAGTGGGGGCCTGCTCCGATGCCGATCGTCGGTATGGTGACCGATTCGGTGATCCTGGCCACAAGGTCCATGGGGACAGCTTCTATCAGCAGGGCAAAAGCGCCGGCATCTTCGACTATCTTTGCTTCCTCAAGGAGCCTTCCGGCGTCTTCTTTTGTCTTTCCTTGGACCTTGTACCCGCCGATACGGTGTATCGACTGAGGAGTGAGACCTATATGCGCCATCACCGGGATGTCTGACTTGGTCATGGCAGAAATTCTGTCTGCAACTCCTGCTCCGCCTTCGAGTTTCACGGCCGCTGCTCCTCCCTCCTTCAGAAACCTGCCGGCATTTCTGACTGCATCGTCTATGCCCGTATGGTATGACATGAAGGGCATATCACCGATCACCATGCTGTTCCTGGCTGCGCGCGAGACTAACCTTGTATGATAAATCATCTCATTCATAGTTACCGGCAGGGTGTTTTCGAGTCCTTGGACTACCATGCCGAGGGAGTCACCGACAAGCACACAGTCGATGCCAGCCTCGTCCACTATCTGCGCAAAGGGAAAATCATATGCGGTCAGCATGGTTATCTTCTGCCCCTGCTTTTTCTTCTTGAGAAGGTCCTGTATGGTTATTTTCGGCATAGTTTCCTCCGTAATTATTACACCCCTGATCTCTGCCGCAGGGTTTCTGACTCTCAATAATGTGCTATACTTTTAACACCATGGGCGAAACCAATATATGCCAGCCTCTGACGCAAACGGATAAAATAACGGTAGTTCTTTACCGGGTCGGCATTGTCCTGTCCTCCGCAGTTGCAGCCACATTCGGATTTCTTGCATTCCAGCATCTCTATAATCCGGAGCAGATTTTCTTGTTTCTTCAAAGCAGTTTTGTTCTTACCGTTCTGCTCTTCATGCTTTATTTCAGCGTCGGGCTGTCGGTTTTTTTTATCCATCTCTATATGGGGAAATTATACCGTTTTCTGAAGCGGATTTACTATCTTGCTACCGTTTGTCTCTTTGTGCTGGTCATACTCGGAGCAGGAAATCCTCTTCTTCCGCTCTTTTCGAAACCGGCATATGGTGCGCTTCTTCTGGTCCCTATTGCTTTCTGTCTCGGTTTTGTAACGGCGAAAGAGGCTTTTTGTTTCAGACTGTATGAGGGATATCTGCTCTTTGCGTTTATGCCGCTCTATCTGGTTTTCTATGGTATCGGTGCCTTTACGAAGAAAAGCGCACTGCTCAGCCTGATGGTCATATCTGTAATGCTCGTCTTCTTTACCTTTAGAAAGGTTTTCATGCCTCTCCACTACGACATCGGCGATAAATCAGCATATATACCGTAAGTCGCCACCTGTTGTTTCTCTTTCATCAGGGCTTTCTGTAATCATCCGGTTCTTTCAGTGTCCGCTTCTCTGCAATTGCATTCATAAAGACAGGCGTGTTAAAATTTCTAAAAGTCAGGAGAGCTGAATGCCCGATAAGATCAAGATTGGATTGACGTTTGACGATGTACTGTTAATTCCCTCCAAATCAGAAGTGCTGCCGCGCGAAGTGGTTATCAGCACCCATTTGACCAAAAAGATAAAGATCAATATCCCGATCCTCAGTTCAGCGATGGATACGGTGACCGAGGCCGGGATGGCGATAGCCGTGGCCCGCGAAGGCGGCATTGGCATTATCCATCGGGCGATGTCTCCTTCGCGACAGGCCCTTGAGATTGATAAGGTCAAGAAATCAGAGAGTGGTATGATCATCGATCCGATTACGGTCGGGCCGGATGCCCCGCTCTCCGAGGCGATGACACTGATGGAACGTTACAAAATTTCGGGAGTCCCGGTCACGGTCAACAACGTTCTTATCGGGATACTGACCAACAGGGACCTTCGCTTCGAGAAACATATGAACAAGAAGGTCTCCGAGGTTATGACTAAAGAGGGGCTGGTCACGGCTTCCATGGGGACAAAGATGGAAGAGGCGAAGCAGCTTTTGAACAAATACAAGATAGAGAAGCTGCCGATTGTCGACAAGGATTATAAGCTCAAGGGCCTGATCACGATCAAAGATATTGAAAAACGCAGAAAGTATCCTGATTCCTGCAAGGACAAGCTGGGAAGGCTGATGGTCGGTGCGGCCATCGGCACAGGCGAAGATACGATGGAGAGGACTGAATTCCTGGTCAATGTCGGTGTCGACGTTATTGTCATCGATACGGCGCATGGCCATTCAAAGGCAGTTATAGAGACACTGAAAAAAATAAAGAAGAGATTTCATATTGAGGTTATTGCCGGAAATGTCGCGACCGCAGCGGGCACGCTGGATCTGATAAGGGCAGGTGCAGATGCGGTGAAGATCGGCATAGGGCCAGGCTCGATATGCACGACAAGGATTGTGGCCGGGGCAGGCGTTCCGCAACTGACGGCGATTAAGGATTGCTACGCAGTTGCTCAGCGCTATAATATTCCCCTTATTGCCGACGGCGGTATCAAGTACTCAGGCGATATCACCAAGGCCCTTGCAGCAGGAGCGCACTGTGTCATGATCGGAAGTCTGCTTGCCGGCACGATAGAATCGCCGGGAGAAACAGTCCTCTATCAGGGCAGGAGTTATAAGGTATACCGCGGCATGGGGTCTATCGGGGCCATGGAGCAGGGCGCCAAAGATCGCTATCAGCAGGAAGGTGTCGAGGCTCAGAAGTTAGTTCCCGAGGGCGTTGAAGGCAGGGTGCCGATCAGAGGGTCGCTTTCCCAGAGCATCAATCAGCTTATAGGTGGACTTCGCTCGGGCATGGGATACTGCGGAGCAAAGAATCTGCCTGAACTCAGAAAGAAGGCAAAATTCCTCAAGATCACCAATGCAGGTCTGCGGGAAAGCCATGTCCACGATGTTATCATTACCAAGGAAGCACCCAACTACCGGCCTGAATGGTAGCCTGAAGAAGTGTCCGGAGAGGAGTAACACGTCAACCTATGCTTGAAGACAGAATTCTCGTACTCGATTTCGGTTCCCAGTATACCCAGCTGATCGCACGGAGAATCAGGGAAGGCAAAGTCTACTCGGAAATCTTTCCTTATAATGTCCCTATCGAAAAAATAAAGGCCTTCAACCCCAGAGGGATAATATTATCGGGGGGCCCCTCGAGTGTTTATGATGACGGTGCGCCTGTTCCTGACCTTGAGATTTTCAAACTCGGCACTCCGGTGCTCGGCATCTGCTATGGCATGCAGTTGATGGCACATACGCTTGGGGGAGCGGTAGCAAAATCGGCAAAGAGGGAATACGGGAGCGCTGAACTTGAGATTGATGACGACGCGGAATTTCTTTGGGGGCTCTCTCAGAAGACAAGGGTCTGGATGAGCCATGGCGACAGGATAGAGAAGATGCCTGATGGATTTTCGGCTATTGCGCATACAAAGAATTCGCCGGTCGCTGCGATGGCCGACAAGAATAGAAAGTTCTATGCCCTGCAGTTTCACCCTGAGGTTGTCCATACAGACGAAGGCATTCGTATACTCCACAACTTTGTAGGTAACGTCTGCGGATGTCAGGCAAACTGGGAGATGGCTTCATTCATCGAGTGGGCTGTATCTGACATACAAAAACAGGTCGGTGATAAAAAAGTGATCTGTGCGCTGAGCGGAGGTGTGGATTCGTCCGTCGTGGCACTGCTTATTCACCGGGCCATTGGCGAGCAGCTCACCTGTATATTTGTCGACAACGGACTGCTCAGAAAAGGCGAGTCGGAAAAGGTGAAAAAGACCTTTGAAGGCCACTTTCATATGAAGCTGGTCCATGTTGATGCCCGCAGACGGTTTCTCGACAAACTAAAGGGCATTACCGACCCGGAAAAGAAGCGCAAATGCATAGGGAATGAGTTCATCCTTGTATTCGAAGACGAGGCAAAGAAAATGCGTGATGCAGACTTCCTGGCACAGGGGACCCTCTACCCGGATGTGATTGAGAGCGTTTCCTTCAAAGGTCCGTCGGCTGTCATCAAAAGCCATCACAATGTCGGGGGTCTTCCCGATGTGATGAAGCTGAAGCTTATAGAACCGCTTCGGGAGCTCTTCAAGGACGAGGTCCGTGTCCTCGGCGAGGAACTGGGACTCACGGAGGAGATATGCTGGCGGCATCCGTTCCCTGGGCCTGGGTTGGCGATCAGGTGCATTGGAGAGATAACCGAAGAGCGGCTTGAAATCCTGCGGGAGTCAGACGCGATCGTTCTCGAGGAGATAAAGTTCGCAGGCCTCTACCGGGCTATCTGGCAGGCCTTTGCGGTCATACTTCCTATCAGGAGCGTCGGAGTTATGGGCGACGAACGGACCTATGACAGCGTGGTTGGCGTCCGTGCCGTGACCAGCGTCGACGGCATGACTGCTGACTGGGCACCGATACCTCACGGCGTGCTCGGAAAAATCTCGAACAGGATCATCAACGAGGTCAAAGGTGTCAACCGGGTCGTGTATGACATCACCTCCAAACCCCCCGGCACGATCGAGTGGGAATAAC
>PLXX01000134.1:18946-25801 GCA_003153275.1 Nitrospiraceae bacterium
GCCCTCGAACTGGTCCACACCTATTCCCTTATCCATGATGACCTGCCCGCGATGGATAATGATGACCTTAGGCGGGGTAAGCCGACGAACCATAAGGTCTTTGGTGAGGCCATCGCTATTCTCTCAGGCGATGCGTTGCTGACAGAGGCATTTAGTATCCTTGCGGAGCCCTCTGCCGGTATTCCTCCGGAGGTACGGATATCCGCGGTGAGGGAGCTTGCTGCTGCGTCCGGCATGAAAGGCATGGTGGCAGGCCAGGTCCAGGACATGCTGTCCGAAAATGCAGAGCCTGATGAAGAGACGCTAAGGTTTATTCATCGGCATAAAACAGCCGCCCTCCTTTCGGCTTCTGTTCGGATAGGGGGGATCCTCTCCGGCGCGGAGGAGGAAGTCCTGTACTATATATCTTCATACGGTGACAAAATCGGTCTCGCGTTTCAGGTGGTTGACGATATTCTAGATGTTGTAGGAGAGACCGATATTATCGGAAAGCCGAAAGGCTCGGATGAAAAGAATAAGAAACTGACCTATCCCCGGCTCTACGGCATCGAAAGGTCGAGGATGATTGCGGAAGGTCTTGTGGGCGAAGCGATTGACAGCCTGAAGGACCTTGGTCCCAATGCGTGGCCGCTGAGGGAAATTGCAGGGTACCTGCTGAGCCGGAGCCACTGAGACCTACAGTGATTCATGCTCAATGAAAAAAGAGAGGCTCGATAAAGTGCTTGTCGATACAGGGCTTGTCAAAAGCAGGGAGCGGGCCAAGGCCCTGATCATGAGAGGCAAAGTGGTTGTCGCAGGTATGTCGGTGCTCAAGGCCGGTTCCCTGGTCGATCCCGGCTCATCAATAGTGCTTAAGGACGATGATATCCCGTTTGTAGGCAGGGGAGGGGTCAAGATCGATGCTGCTATCGAGCGTTTTTCGATAGATCTGGCCGGCAGGATTATTATGGATGTCGGGTGTTCTACCGGCGGGTTTACTGATTGTGTTCTGAAGAAAAATGCCCGAAAAGTATATGCCATAGATGTCGGCTATGGCCAGTTTGACTGGAGCTTGCGAAACGATCCGCGGGTTGTACTGCTCGAAAAGACGAATATCCGGTATCTGGACCCGAAGCTGATTGGCGATTCGATCGATTGTGCTGTTATCGATGTCTCGTTCATATCGCTGCTGAAGGTACTTCCTGCTGTCCGCGATTTCCTGACTCCCTCGGGAATTGTGCTTGCGCTCATCAAACCTCAGTTTGAAGTCGGCAGGTATCAGGTAGGCAAGGGCGGGATCGTGAAGGGTGAGGCAGACCGGCTCGCTGCTGTTGACCGAGTCAGGGAAGGGGCCGCAGCGCTTGGATTCGTCGAGTTGGGACTGTTGCAGTCTCCGATAACTGGTCAAAAAGGCAATATTGAATATTTTATCTATCTGGGGAGGGGTTAAATGGAAGAAGAGCATCAGCAGGTTCTCATAGGCCTTGATTTTGCGATTGCGTCGCCAGAAGTTCTCGAAATTCTCATCGATGACATTGAAGATCCCGCAACGTTCGATCAGATAGCAAGGGCCAACGTGCATCGGCCCGAAATTCTGACAATGCTCTTGCATCACGTGGATACACCGGTTGAGGTGAGATCATTCATTACAGGTATCATGCAGGTACCGGTCCCGATCGTAGCCAAAACCCCGAGGAATTACGAGGTGCGGCGGGAGAGCCTGACTACAAAAATTCAGCGTCTGAACGTCTCAGCCCGGATTCAACTGGCTTTGAAAGGCGGAAGGGAGATCAGGGGCATTCTGTCAAGGGACTCGAATAAAGAGGTGATGTTCAGTGTGCTGGAGAACGCAAAGATCACGAATCCGGAGATTGAACTGATTGTCAAATCACGTTCAACACTGGAAGAAGCCCTTCGACGGATATCGAGGAATAGGGAATGGATGCGGAGCTATACGATTGTCCAGGGTCTGGTAACGAATCCCAAGACCCCGCCCGGTATTGCAGTGACCCATGTGAGCTACCTTAAGACCAAGGATCTGTTCATAGTTGAAAAGAACAAAAATGTTTCAGAGACGATCAGACTCGCCGCCCGCAAGTTGCTGCATGTCAGAAAGCCGAAATAAGCTTACTGCAGCAGCGGCAATAGCTTCTGTTGAAGATTCATGCCTTTGTTCTTTTTATAACTCTCGCAGTAGCGATCCGCAGGTCAAAGAGGATCTTCAGCCCCATGTCATCAGCCTCTTTCAGGTTGGTTATCATATCGATTTTTTACAGTGGATTTTGGGATGCTGCGCGTGCGAGGCGAGGCATGATCAGGTTATGTTAAAATAGCAGTGATGGCGGAAAATATCTTTGCTTGTACGAGCAGGTAATGGTGCAACCGGAGGGACCGAACCCGCAACAGAACGAAGACGTTGCGATCGATGAACGGTGTGAGACCGGGAGACCGCCTTTGTACAGGGTTTTTCTTTTGAATGACGATTATACGACGATGGATTTTGTGGTCCTGATGCTGGAGACAATTTTCCATAAAAGTGCGGTTGAGGCGACCCACATAATGCTCTTTGTCCATAAGCAGGGAAGGGGTCTTGCGGGTGTTTTTGACAGGGAGATCGCCGAGGCGAAGATAGCTGAAGTGCATGAGCAGGCCAGGATTAACGGGTTCCCGCTCAGATGCATCATGGAGAAAGAATAACGTATGCTTAATAAAGAACTGGAACTGACTCTTGAGGCAACGATACGGGATGCGCGCACGCGCCGACATGAATACCTAACGGTGGAGCATATTCTCTATGCCCTGCTTCATGATGAGATCGGGATCGAAATCATAACCCATTGCGGCGGCGATATCTTCCGCCTGAAGGGTGCTCTTGACCGGTATTTCAGCCAGGACCTTCCGAAGCAGCCAAAAAAGGCTGATGTTTTTCCCCATCCGACTCCGGGTTTTCAAAATGTGATCCAGCGTGCCCTGTTTCATTCTCAGTCAGCCTCGAGAGAAGAGACCGATGCCGGAGATCTGCTTGCGTCAATTTTTCTTGAGGAGGAGTCGCAGGCAGTCTATTTTCTTAAGGCCGAGGGCATGACGAGGCTCGATGTTCTCGATTACATATCCCATGGGATATCTCACGGCACGTCTCCTGATGACCGGAAGCTAGGTGCAGACGAGGCCCGGACTGATCAGGAAGGCGAGGCGTGTGACGGGGACAAGGCGGCGCAGAGTGATCCCCTGAAGGCTTTTGCGCTAAATTTAACTGCACGGGCTGCCGAGGGAAAGATTGACCCGCTTATCGGCCGTGTCGGTGAGCTGAAAAGGACGATACAGGTGCTCTGCCGGCGCCGGAAAAATAATGTTGTTTTTGTAGGTGAACCGGGTGTCGGTAAAACAGCGATTGTCGAGGGACTAGCGCTGAATATACATAATGGCCAGGTGCCAGAGCTCCTTAAACAGACGAAGATTTATTCTCTGGATATGGGGGCGCTGCTTGCCGGCACGAAATACCGCGGAGACTTCGAATCAAGGCTGAAGGCCACGATACAGGCGATCGAACGTATTCCTGATGCGGTTCTCTTTATCGATGAAATCCATACGATTGTTGGGGCCGGCTCGACGAGCGGGGGTTCGATGGATGCCTCAAATATCCTGAAGCCGGTTTTGAACTCGGGACGAATACGGTGCATCGGCGCCAGCACGTATGAAGAGTACCGAAATCACTTTGAGAAGGACCGGGCGCTTTCAAGACGCTTTCAGAAGATCGAGGTCCACGAGCCGTCGCTTGATGAGACAGTAAGCATTCTCAACGGTCTGAGGCCATACTATGAGAAGTTCCATTCCGTTCGCTATACCGATGCAGCGGTGAGGTCTGCGGCGGAACTTTCGGAGAAGTATGTGAATGACAAGTTTCTGCCAGACAAGGCGATCGACGTTCTCGACGAGGCCGGGGCCCGGGCCCGCCTGACCGCAGCAGGGGGACAAAAAAAGATGGTCGGGGTGAGGGACATCGAGCGGATTGTGGCTGAGGTTGCCCGGGTGCCTGTCAGGACCGTGTCGACATCTGATATCGAAAAGTTGAGGCATCTTGAAGATGATCTGCAACGCTCTGTTTTTGGACAGGGCGAGGCGATTCACGCGCTTTCTTCTGCAATTAAACGGTCCCGGGCCGGACTTGGCTCTGCCGGTCGCCCGATAGGGTCATTCCTTTTTACCGGTCCGACAGGTGTTGGAAAGACAGAGGTCTCGAAGCAGCTTGCCGCAGTTCTTGGAAGCAAGTTTATCAGGTTCGATATGAGCGAATATATGGAAAAGCATGCGGTGGCCCGCCTTATCGGCGCACCTCCCGGCTATGTGGGCTTTGACCAGGGAGGACTGCTGACCGAGGCGGTCAGGAAGCACCCTTTCAGTGTGTTGCTTCTCGATGAGATCGAAAAGGCCCATCCCGATATATTCAGCATCCTACTTCAGGTCATGGACTATGCGACGCTTACCGACAATACCGGAAAAAAAGCTGATTTCAGAAATGTGGTCCTGATTATGACTTCGAACGCCGGCGCCAAGGAGATGTCGGAAAATGTTATCGGATTCGGAGAGCGTTCCCGGGATGCCCTGTCGAAAGGCACTGATGCCCTTACGAAACTCTTCAACCCTGAATTCAGAAACCGGCTCGATGCGGTCATGACCTTTGCTCCTCTGACCCCGGAGGTCATGAGGATGATCGTTAAAAAATTTGTTTCAGAGGTTTCGGCCCAGCTGAAACAGAAAAAGGTCCTGCTCGATATTGACGACGACGCAATCGAATGGCTCGCCCTCAAAGGGTACGATCCAGTCTTCGGCGCACGCCCCTTGACAAGACTGGTTCAGACAGAGATAAGGGACCCTCTTTCGGACGAAGTCTTGTTCGGGAGGCTGGCTAAGGGTGGCAGGGCTGCCATAAAGCTCAAAGCAGACAAGCTTTTATTCGACTATTCGACATAGGTTGAGGTTGATGCCTGTTTTTGCCCTGAGGGACGAACTTATTTTCCCACCTCCGGAACTGGCGGACTCCGACGGTCTTCTTGCTGTCGGCGGTGACCTCAGCTCCGACCGCATCATCCTTGCCTATGCAAACGGCATCTTCCCCTGGTATTCAGAGGATTCGCCGATACTCTGGTGGTCCCCGGATCCCCGTTTTGTTTTGTTCCCGCATGAGTTAACCGTATCCCGGAGTCTGAGGCAGGTGATAAAGAGAGATGAATACAGGATCTCCTTTGATGAGGCATTCGGGCGCGTCATTATGCACTGTGCATTGGTGAAGCGTGGGGGTGAGAAAGGAACGTGGATCACAGGGGAGATGATGCAGGCCTACCGCCTGCTCCACGAGCAGGGGTATGCCCACTCGGTTGAGAGTTGGCACGGGGATGAACTGGCAGGCGGCCTGTATGGGATAAGCCTGGGACGTATATTCTTCGGTGAATCGATGTTTGCGACCAGGGCCAATGCATCAAAGGTCGCCTTTGCAACGCTTGTCGAACGGCTCATCCGGTCCGGGTATGCTCTCATCGATTGCCAGGTGAAGACAAGACATCTTGAGAGCCTAGGTGCCCGCGAGATTGCAGGCGAAACATTCAGAGAGATTCTCCGGCATTCTGTCGGCGTGCTGCCTGCCGATGCCCCATGGGAGGTAAAGGCAGTCGGATCGATTTTTTATTAAGGGTATACTGTCCCCGTCAAGCCATTTAAAAAGGTAACTTTGGGTAGTATCATTGAGACATGGAAAAGGTAACCCAAAGTGATTAGGATTTCACCTCCTTTTTGTAGGTAACTGCTGTGTTGTACTTGGGGAGTTATGAACCTTATTTTTCGGAAGTTTTTACGTAAAGCGTTATTCTTTGCAGAAATGGCCCTTAGATTACTGGGCTGAATGGTGTTGCTGGCCAGTGCCGGAAATATTTGAGCCAGAGATTGCAGTGTTGTCATTTCCGACTTTGTCAGTGGTTTATCATGANNGCCTTTTATTGGCCAATGTTCCGATATGCTGAAGTTTTCTTTCAAGCGTTTGTGCCAAGTCAAAGGGATCGATGGTTGCTTTGAGTTTTTTCAGTTCTGCGATCTTTACGGGGTCCCCTTGTCCTGATTCCAAAACGCGCTCAAATGGAGTTTTTGGCTTATCATAGTGTCTTTTTACCTTTGAGTCGATTCGTTCTTTCTTAAGCAGTTTCATTGAAGGCAGGAACAGATTCTCAAACAAACGCAGCTCGTTTTTGTAAAGATCGTTAAGGGCTGCCACAGCCTCCACAGTATCAAAGCGATCCCAGCCCAGAAGCTTGCGGACATGCATCCAGTTTTTTTGTTCAATGTGGGCATTGTCATTTTTCTTGTAAGGCCAACCATGGGACATCTGAATCTTGCGTTTTTTACAATATATCACAAGATGCCAACTCTGATCCGTTATCTGAATCCAGCCCTTGCAGCACGAAGGGCAGTGCATCCTTCATCTCATCGAGTGCATTTACGATTCTCTCCTCGCCTTTCCCCAAAACGGCCCGATTCTCTACCCATTGTGTCAGAATATCGGTTTGATTGACTGTATATGCAGATACACCCTCAGCATTGTTGCCGGAATGTGACACCGTATCAATTTCAGTCCGCCCCGGATGCTTAACGTCCCAGTTGTCTATTTTAATTGGGATTTGATGCTTCAGTAAGGTCCCGGGCTTGGTTCTCCCATATATCCGATGACCAATCCTTGCTTTCATGGCCTTCAGCCTTCGATCGATTTGTCGAGCACTGATCGTTTGAAGCTGTTGTTTCACCGGAGATCCAATTCGAAAACGATCTCTGACCCAGGGCGGCCAGTGAGGCAATAACGCCTTTAACCTAGTGTAGTGCGGCCAACGCTTC
>PLXX01000145.1 GCA_003153275.1 Nitrospiraceae bacterium
ATGAACAGGCGGTTGCGTAGAGGGGGGCCCCGGGTTTGAAAGCAACTTCATGGAAGAGTCGCATGAGTCTATACCCAAGCCTTTTTTTCGGGAGACCCGCCTTGGCCGAGAGATTCTCGCGGTTGAGGCCGGTGCGCGCATCCTTCTCAAAAAGATAGAACCCTCCGGGCTGAGAATAGTCAAATTCAGGGATCAGCGATTCCCAATTGTCTGACAGTTCTATCGACTGCCTGATAACCCCCTCGATCTCTTCATACCGCAGGTTCGGTCCACCTATGTGAACACCGTCATACCCTATCCCTCTAAGCACGGCTATGAGCTTGGCAGCTCTTGTGAGGCTGGCTGCTCTGCCCTTGTCCGGATTCACGGACTCTTCCTCGTATGCGCGGAACAGCTTGTCGGTGACGACACAGCCAGGCACGCCCTTCCGGTTCATAATCCTTGCCACGGGCAGGTTGAGAATATAGACGTTGCCGAGGACAGGAACGGTCATCCCATTCTGCCGCATATGGCGCAGGAGCTCATCGAATTTGCGCGCATCGAAGCCGACCTGGGTAACAATAAAATCAGCCCCCTCCCGCACCTTTTTCCAAAGCTTGAAATACTGGGCCATGGTCTCCGATTCGCGCTGTTTGAAGGGCGATACGGCACATCCTTTGACCGTATGGGTCGGCGAGACGACCGTGCCGCCACCCGGCGCCCTGTCATCGATATCGAACCCCTGATTCATCCTGCTGATGAGGCGGAGAAGCTGAATCGAATCAAGGTCGTAGACAGGCTTTGCTTTTCCCTGGAAGCCGTAGAGCGGGTAGTCTCCCGTCATTACCAGGAGGTTGTGGATGCCGATACGGTCGAGTGCATGCAGGATAGACTCAATCTGATTCCTGTTTTTGTCCTTGCAGGTGAAGTGGACGATCGGATCCATACCCATTCGACAGATTTCGCGGCCGATCACATCAGGAGCCAGCGCGGGATGACCACCCGGGTTATCCGTGACTGTCAACGCATGAACAAGACCTCCCTTTGCAGCTTGCTCTGCAAGACGGAGCGACTCGTCCTGCGTCTTACCCCGGGACCCCCTGCCCGGAATCAGCTCCACGGTATAGATGAAACGGTCACGACGGGTGAGGAGATCCTTGAATTGGTTCGCTCTCACCCCGGGCACTGCAGGCAATGACATCACCTTACCAGCCTGCTCGCTCGAAATCTATCATTATTACTGTCTCTACTCACCTGGTACCCACCTTGCCAAGTGTTTGAGGTACTGCCACCTCGCCTTTACGTTCGCCTCGGCCTGTTTCATAAGCTCGGCAGCGAGGTCAGGATCGCTCTGTCTCAGGCTGCGGTAACGGTTCTCGTTATAGGCATAATCCTCGAAGGAAATCTCCGGTTCCCTGCTGTCGATGGTAAGAGGCGGCTTGCCCTGCAGTGTCAGTTCGGGATTGTAACGAAAGAGAGGCCAGTGGCCGCAGGCAACCGCCTTCTTCTGCTCCTCCACCCCTTTGCTCATATCGATACCTTGTGCGATACAGGTCGCATAGGCTACAACAAGAGACGGCCCTTTATAGGCCTCAGCCTCCAGGAGCGCCTTAACCGTCTGAGCCTGGTTTGCGCCAAAGGCTATCTGTGCAACATAGATATTCCCGTAAGTGGCCATGATCGCTGCGAGTCCCTTCTTGGGTGTACGCTTCCCGCCCGCGGCGAACTGTGCAACCGCAGCCAGGGGAGTGGCCTTTGACATCTGCCCGCCTGTATTCGAATATACCTCGGTATCCAGCACCAGTATCCTTATGTCTTCGCCCGAGGCCAAAACATGATCGAGACCTCCGTACCCGATGTCGTATGCCCAGCCATCCCCGCCGATCGCCCAGACGGACTTTCTGACGAGATAATCAGCGAGTGAAAGGAGGTGCTTCGCCTCCGGTGCGCTGTCTTTGGAAAGGAGCCTTTTCAACTCCTCCACGCGGGTTCTTTGTTCTTCAATCTCTTTCTGGTCCGGCTGGGCCGTGTTCTTTATGGCCTCGAAGAGTCCCCCCGACGATGCATATGCAGACCTCGACGAGATCGCATCCAATAATTCCACGGCACGGAAGTTGAACGCGGTCACGGCCCGTCTCATTCCGAAGCCGAATTCCGCATTGTCTTCGAAGAGTGAATTCGACCATGCAGGGCCTCTTCCGTCAGCCCTTTTCGCGTAAGGGGTCGTCGGCAGGTTCCCGCCGTAGATGGAGGTGCAGCCCGTGGCATTGGCGATCATCAGCCGGTCGCCAAAGAGCTGGGTCAGCAGCTTGATATACGGGGTCTCCCCGCAGCCTGCGCATGCGCTGTGATACTCAAAGAGCGGCCGGACGAGTTGGCTCCCCTTGACCATTGCAATGTTAACCCGTGACGGGTCTGTCTCGGGCAGGCCGAGAAAGAAGCTGTAATACCCCGACTCCTGACTCCGCAGGGGCTCCCGGGGTCTCATGTTTATGGCCTTGAAGTCCGGCATCTTGTTTCCCGCTGCGTCTTTCTTGTGTGCTGGACATACGAAGACGCAGGAACCGCAGCCCGTACAGTCTTCCGGCGCTACCTGGACCGTGAATTTGAGACCCTTCAGCTCCTTGCCGGTCGCCTCGATGGATTTGAAACCTGCAGGAGCGTCCGTCAGACATGCTGGATCGTATGCCTTGAGCCTGATAGTTGCATGAGGGCAGACAAAGGAACACTGGCCGCACTGGATGCAGATATCAGGTTCCCAGATAGGGATATTGACGGCTATATTCCGTTTCTCATACTGTGTAGTAGCGGTGGGCCAGGTCCCGTCAACGGGCATGGCAGAAACAGGAAGATAATCCCCCTTGCCCTCGATCATCTTTGCGGTCACGTTCTTCACAAAATCAGGCGCATCCTCAGGCACGGGCTGCCTCATCCTTATCTTTGAGGTGACAGCATCCGGCACCGGAACCTCGACGATGTTCTGAAGCGCCCTGTCCACTGCCGCATAATTCATTCTGACTATTTCGTCGCCCTTTTTGAAATAGGTCTTCTTGATCTGATCCTTGATGGCCTTGACTGCCTCTTCTTTTGGAATGATCCCCGACACAACGAAAAACGCCGTCTGCATGATCATGTTTATCCTGGCCCCGAGTCCAAGTTCCCCTGCAAGTGCTGCCGCATCGATTATGCGGAACTTCATCTTTTTGGAGATGAGCTGCTGCTGGACCTCGGACGGCAGCGTATCCCATACCTCATCTCTACTGTGGGATGTAGTCAAAAGAAAGGTAGCGCCTACCTCGGCCTTGGAGAGCATGTCGTACTTTTCAAGAAACCCGGTGTTATGACAGGCAATAAAATTGGCCCTTGGTACAAGATAGGGATTGTTTATTCTCTCTTTTCCAAAACGCAGATGTGATATCGTGATTGCACCTGATTTTTTCGAGTCATAGACAAAATATCCCTGCGCATAATTGTCGGTCTCCATGCCTATGATCTTGATGGTATTCTTGTTGGCCCCCACTGTGCCATCTGCGCCGAGACCATAAAAAAGGGCGCGAAAAACACCCTTGCCTTCAACGGTAAAGGATTTGTCATACGCAAGGCTAGTGCCGGTAACATCGTCATTGATGCCTATGGTGAAATGGTTCTTCGGCGCTTTTTCCGAAAGGTTGTCAAACACGGCCTTTGCCATGGCAGGTGTGAAGTCCTTCGACCCAAGTCCATATCGTCCGCCCACAACCTTCGGATAGGTCTTGAAGACAGCGGTCCCCCTCTCCATCGCCTCGCCTATTGCTGTTCTGACGTCCAGATATAAAGGTTCCCCTATTGCGCCCGGCTCCTTGGTCCGGTCGAGGACAGCAATAGACCGTACGGTTTCCGGAAAAGCGTCAATAAACGAATCGATGGAGAAGGGTCTGTAAAGACGGACCTGGACGAGACCGAGCCTTTCACCTCTTGAGTTTAGGGCATCGATAGTGCTTCGTATTGTATCCCCTGCCGAACCCATTGCGACCACCACCCGTTCGGCAGAGGGGTCTCCGAAATAATCAAAAAGCTTATATCGACGTCCTGTGATGTTTGCAAGCCTGTCCATTGCCTTCTGCACGATGGCCGGAGCAGCCAGATAAAAACTGTTCACGGTCTCCCTGCCCTGGAAATAGACATCAGGGTTCTGTGCAGTGCCCCGTATTGCCGGATGATCGGGGGTCAAGCCCCGCAGCCGGTGGGCTATGACAAAGTCATCGTCGATCATCGCCCGCATATCATCGAAAGAAAGCTCATGGATCTTCTGGATCTCGTGGGACGTCCTGAAGCCGTCAAAGAAATGCATGAACGGGATACGCGATTCCAGTGTGGCGGCCTGTGCGATAAGGGCAAAATCCATCGTCTCCTGGACGTTTCTGGAGCAGAGCATCCCAAAACCCGTGGACCTGGCTGCCATCACATCGGAATGGTCACCGAATATGGAGAGCCCCTGGCATGCCAGGGACCGGGCCGTTATATGAAATACTGTTGGGACTAGCTCTCCGGCTATCTTGTACATATTCGGGACCATGAGAAGCAGTCCCTGCGACGCTGAGACTGTGGTTGCCAGAGCTCCGGCAGTAAGAGAACCGTGGATCGCACCTGCGACACCTCCTTCAGATTGCATCTGGTTCATCTGGGGCACAGCCCCCCATATGTTCTTCTGTCCCGAGGCGGATTTTGCGTCGCAGATCTCAGCAATGGGGGATGAGGGCGTTATCGGATAGATGGTGATTATCTCGTTGGTTGCATGCACTACATGAGCGCATGCGGTGCAGCCATCCATCATGATCGTCCTGCCCCTCATTTTAGTCTCTTCAGCCATACTTTCCATGACTAATATTCCTCCAGGTGATACCATTCCGGGTTTTCAAGCCAAGAGGCGGGTCTATTTACGAAATCGATGATACTCTCGAGAATAAAATAATGTCTTTTTTCTTCGTCTGCGATCTTCAGGAATATCCCGGCTTGGGATTTGTCCTGCGTCTCGCCAGCTTTTTCCTCGTAAAAATCCTGCGTTGTCTTCTCTATTTCCTGGGCCTTTCTGTACAGCTCTATATGGGAGACGTCCACCTCAAATGATTTTTCTTCCTTCATCTTTACAAAAACATTCCTGACCTCATTCAATATCGATGTGTCGGCCATGATGAGCTTGCCATTGTTTTTCATATTCTGAAAGAGCTTGTAATGTCTCACCTCAGCGTCGGCAAGCATTATCAGGATATTCTGGAGCCCTTTGTTGGCTGTCCTGCCCGCAAGGTCACGATATAAGTCTTCTCCGTCCCTCTCCATCTGCATTGCATACTCATAGATATCCATGCTGCCTCCTTTTCGCCTTTGTCATATGATCTCACCTGCATTTACGAAATGAGATATTTTCTGAACCATTCAGCAGCGAGCCGCGCCACTTCCTCCAGAGTACCGCGCTCCTCGAACAAATGCGTAGCACCGGGAATTATATTTATCTGCTTTTCCGCGTTTACCAGATCGTATGCCTTCCTGTTCAGCCCTTTAACCACATGATCGTCACCGCGGACACTGAGGAGCGTAGGCGCAACGACCTTTCTCAGGGCGTCTTCCGCCAGGTCCGGCCTTCCACCTCTTGAAACAGCGGCCCTGATCTCCTTGCCGAAGTCTGCGGCTGCAATAAGTGCCGCCGCAGTTCCAGTGCTGGCGCCAAAATATCCTTCATAGGCCATCTTCTTATGCCTTTTGGAAAGGTTACCCGATGCGTCTCCCATGACTCCAATCTTTAATTTCATGCCCTTCCTCCCATGAGATCTGGGTGTTGTCACTTCTTTTTCTGCTGTGCATTTCTTATGATATCAATAAGCTCCTGCTCGTTGCCTTTGATCACATAAGGCGTGTCTTTTGGTACTCCCCATTTGGCAAGCATATCCGTGTTTCTGTAATTGGAGTAAAGAACAATCAGCATGCTTTCATCGAGTTCTCTGATTTTACCCGAAAGCCTCCTGCCATCCATATCCGGCAAAAGCACATCAAGGACGACTGCCGCGATCTCATTTTTTTGCCGCTCGAATATTTCCAGTCCTTTTTTTGCATTGCAGGCCGTTGCGACATCATACCCAGCTTTTATTAACTCGCGGCTGCAAAGCATCAACATATCCTCATTATCGTCCACTAACAAGATTCTTTTCTTCATGACATCATCCATTTTCTAGAATATCCACGGTCTTCCATCCGTCCGAGAGTTAACACTTTAGGGTTGAACCCGGCAGAAGTTTTGGATTTTACAACAGTGCCGGCTGCTTTATTTCGGAGCTTCATTCAGTACAAGCCAATATAGCCCTAACTGCTGGACTGCTTTTGTAAATTGATCAAAGTCCACCGGCTTTTTGATATAACTATTTGCACCAAAACGATAACTATCAACCCTGTCAATGTCTTCACTCGACGTGGTGAGAACAACAACAGGGAGCATTTTTGTCCTCTCGTCGGCGCGCATGCGCTGTAGGACCTCAATGCCTCCTAGCCTCGGCATGTTCAGGTCGAGCAGTATTACTTGCGGGGTATTACTAGTGTCGCGGCCTTCATATTCCCCGGTGCCGAAAAGATAGTCGAGGGCCTTGACTCCGTCGCTTGCTACGACCACTTCATTCAATATATTGCTCTTCTTCAGAGCCCTTAATGTCAGCTTGACGTCATCCGGATTGTCTTCTGCCAAAAGAATAATCTTATTCTTCATCTGTCCTTCACCAAAGCCTTTCTGATATTTTTTCCGTTTCTCAGCACATTTATTTTAAAGTGAAATAAAACGTAGCTCCTTCTTCAACCTTGCCTTCTGCCCACACTTGGCCGCCGTGACGATGAATGACGCGCTGCACCATTGCCAATCCTACACCCGTACCGGGAAAGTCAGTCACGTCATGGAGACGCTGAAACGGCCTGAACAGCTTGTCGACATAAGCCATATCGAAGCCAGCGCCGTTATCTCGCACAAAATACGCGGGTTTTCCATCGAACTGAATTACGCCGAACTCTATGCGGGCCTTTGCAATCTTTTCGGTAAATTTCCATGCGTTACCAAACAGGTTCTGAAGCAATACATACAGCAACTTCTCGTCGCCTTCATCAATCAACCCCTCGGCGATGACAATCTCAACCTCACGCCCGGGCTGGGTCTTTTGGAGATTTGTTACGATTTCGCGGGCTAGAGCGCTTAGATCCACCGTCCCGCGATTAACCTCGCTGCGTGAAATACGGGACAGATTCAGAAGGTCGTCTATAAGAAGGCCCATACGTTGACTTGCAGCACGAATCCTTAGGAAATAATCCATGCTATTTTCATCAAGTTTGTCACCGTAGTCTTCAAGGATTGCCTGACTGAAACCGTCTATGCTTCGAAGGGGCGTTCGCAGGTCATGGGCAACAGAGTAGCTGAACGCCTCGAGTTCTTTATTTGCAGCGTAGAGCTCATCAACATTTCGTTTCAGTTTTTCGTTAAGTGTCTTAATGAGCTCTTCCGCCTTTTTACGTTCGGAGATGTCGTGCGCGATCTTTGACGCGCCGACAAGCCTGCCGCTTGTGTCCTTGATGGCTGAAAAAGTCAGGGACACTGGAATGATCGTTCCGTCTTTCCGCATGCGCACGGTTTCGAAATTCTCAATATGTTCTCCCCGTTCGATCCTTTTGAGAATTTCGGGTACCTCATCAGTATACCCCGGCGGAACCAGCACAGAAATAGGATTGCCGATTACTTCCTCCGCCTTGTATCCGAAGATCTTTTCAGCTCCCACATTCCAGGTCTGAATAACACCGTTGAGGTCCTTACCGATAATCGCATCGTCCGCGCTCTCAACGATGGCTGCCAAACGGCTGTGTACCTCTTCGGCCTTCTTGCGCTCGCTAATATCATTGAAAACAATTGCAACATGTCGGTCTTCAGGTCTGTCGACACGATATGCATAAACCTCATACCAGCGATTCATGGCTCTGGCTTCGTTCACAAAACGCGCTGGTTCACCCGTCAAAGCTATTTTCCCGTAAATCTCAAACCAATGCTTTTCATGAGCCGGGGCAAGCTCACTCATTAATTTGCCCTTCGCTTCATGAAGCCCGGTCTGCTTTTCGAAGGCTGGATTAATCTCTAGGAAGCGGTAATCTACTGGCCTGTCTTCTGCGTCAAAAATCATTCCGATGATGCAAAACCCTTCATCCATCGTGTTGAACAAATTGTGATACCGCTCCTCGCTTTGTCGTAAAGCTTCCTCTGCCTGCTTCTGCTCAGATATGTCGGTATTGGTGCCGAACCAGCGTAGTATAAGACCGGCAGAATCTTTCAGCGGAAGCACACGCGTCAGGAAGGGGTGGAATACCCCGTCGGCTCCTCGCAGCGGGAATTCCATGTCAAACGGCTCTCCAGTGGCAATCGACGCCTTCCATCGCTCAAGGACCTTCGGCAGCATCTGCGGGTCATGAACACTTTGCCAACCCCAGCCTTCCATCTGCTCCGGTGTCGTGCCGGTGTACTCATACCAGCGCCGGTTGTACCATATAATGTAGCCGTCGGAATTTGCCCACCACGCAAGGTTGGGGATAGAATCGGCCAGAGTGCGAAACTGTTCCTCGCTCTCTTTCAATGTTTCCTTTTTCTGCTTAAATGTCAAGAATATCTCTCCATACTACGCGCATCTAAATACCAGGGCATGCTATCTCCTGTGATTTATATTTCATGGCAGCCTCCCTATTTCATCCCTGCAAGGAATTTTGCTACCTCTTCAAGTTCTTTTGAAAACCTTTCGTACTGTGGCTTCATCTGCACCAATTGTCCAGCATTATCCTTCTCTCCTTCTGCCTTTAACGTCTTGCTATTTAGAAATTTTACCAAATTATATCATTGCTGTCCAAAATATCCTGAAACCGCATACCACCACCTTATAGAATAAGGCTCTTGGACAAGCAAGAACAGGAGATTAAATCGAGGTTGCCTTATTCTCATGATGACTTGCTGTCCAATTAAACGAACTCCAGATTGAGATTACCCTGTTCGTAAGGTGTTGGCAGTACCTCGAACGGCTTATCCAAACACGTGCAAAGGTCTCGATGAGTAAAGAGATTCATACGTAAGAGCGCCACCATATTGGAAAGTGACCAGTTGAATTTTTACTTAAGCTGCAGATAGCGAAGGATAAGCATAACAATTATTCTTTGTATAAAATGTTTTTCTAATTTTTCAATTACATACTGTTGTCGTGGTTGTTTTTCGGTTATGGTTTTATGGCCCGTGCAACAGCTCCTTGGATCTCCCGTAACGCCGGATCAGGGTGTTGGTTGAGCTATCGTGCTCGAGTCGGGACTCGGAACCGGCCTCAAGTTCGGGGATAATACGCGCGGCAAGCGCCTTCCCCAGTTCGACCCCCCACTGGTCAAATGAGTCGATGCCCCAAATGGCACCTTGGGTGAAGACGCTGTGTTCGTACAGTGCGACGAGCTTCCCCAGCGCCATCGGAGTCAGCTGTTCCAGAAGGATCGTGCTGGACGGGCGATTGCCCTCGAAGGTTCGGTGAGGCACCAGCCGTGCCGGTGTGCCCTCGGCTTGGACCTCCTGAGGCGTTTTGCCAAAAGCCAGCGCCTCTGACTGGGCAAAGACATTAGCCAAGAGCAAGTCGTGGTGCCGGCCAAGAGGATTAAGCGGTTGCATAAACGCGATAAAGTCACAAGGGATGAGTTTAGTCCCCTGATGAATTAATTGGTAGAAGGAATGCTGGCCATTTGTGCCCGGTTCTCCCCAGTAGATTGACCCGGTTTGGTAAGCGATCTCAGCCCCATCAAGTGTGACGTGCTTACCATTGCTCTCCATCGTTAACTGTTGGAGGTAAGCCGGAAAACGCTTCAGGTACTGCTCATACGGCAGAACCGCAATGGTCTGTGTATCAAAAAAGTTATTGTACCAAATACCGAGCAGCCCCATGAGTACCGGCAAGTTGCATTCGAAAGGGGAGGTGCGGAAATGCTCGTCCATTTGGTGGAAACCTTCGAGCATAGCGCGGAAATCCTCGGGGCCGATGGCGACCATTGTCGATAGGCCGATCGCCGAGTCCATTGAGTAGCGTCCGCCGACCCAATCCCAAAACTCAAACATATTTGAGGCGTCAATGCCAAACTTAGTCACTTCCCCGACATTGGTCGAGACTGCAACGAAATGCCTTGCAACAGCAGCGGGATGTTTCAACGTTTTGAGAGCCTAGTCGCGAGCCGTGTGCGCGTTGGTCATCGTCT
>PLXX01000142.1 GCA_003153275.1 Nitrospiraceae bacterium
GCTTGTGCACTTCCATCCCGATCTCTTCCTTGGACTTCAAAGCCATGACAACGAGCTGGCAGTTCTTGGCCGTGTAAAGCACTCGACGAAACTCGTAATTCTTAACGGTTAGACCCTCGATGTCTTTCACAAACCCTTTCATAACGAATCCTCCTTTAACCCTATCTCACTTTGGGTTGCAGTTCCTGTTAAGTACCGAAAGCCGCGCACCAATAAACACGACTTTCTCATCTTCCTTATCATTTCTATGAAAGTTTGATACTCTTTTTGATGCACTTATCGCAGCAAAAGGGAACATGCTTTTGTGTTTGCTATTGTATTGAAGAGCAGGCCGCCCATTGGAGAAGCGGTCGGGCTGCGCAGATAACCTCCGCTTTAAAGCCAGATCGTATCCCAAAGAGCGTGCCGGCGCATAAGAAAACGCTCTTCTAACTCCCCAGAACCTTCTTGACTTGGCCGACCTTTTCCTGAACTTTTCCTGCTATCTTTTCGGCTTTGCCTTTGGCCTCCAACTTGGGATTATCGGTGATTTTTCCAGCCATTTCCTTCACCTTTCCCTTTGCGTCGTGAAACGTGCCTTCCACTTTGTCCTTCGTGCTTGATTTCATGGTATTCCTCCTTTAGGATTTTTATTTGACTGTCCGCGGGCGCGCTGGTTCCCTTAGGCTAAGATCTGTCGCTTTTATTAGAGTCTGCGCCAGATTCTCCTTTAGAACCTATATCTTCAGCCCCTGTCCGTTTCAGTATCTCCTTACCTTTATTTTTCCAATCTTTATCGTCGGCGTGGACAGAAAGTAGAATTCCCCCTTCCTTGATACGCCCCTCATATCGGTTAGCTTCATACTCGGGAATACCCATGCCAATCAGCACTCCGGCTATCCAGCCGACTGTTCCTCCAGCTCCGGCTCCAGCAAGAGCAGCCATGATGGGACCTGCAGCAATGAAGGGCCCAAGACCCGGAATGGCCAATGAGCCAATACCCAGCAACCACCCTAAAGCGCCGCCGACGACTGCACCCGTTGCGCCTCCTGTCGCTCCCCCCTCAGGCGCCTTGGTTTCCTTCTCGACCGCGAAGTCTTTGGTTCCTCCACCCTGAGGGAACAGCACCGAGATGTCCGTGTTGTGAAAGCCTGCATCTTTCAATTCTTCGACCGCGCGTTCAACCATCAGACGGGTCGGATAGATTCCATAAACTGCTATGTTTTTAGCCATAACTCAACCTCCTTGTTTATTTATTTGTCTTTATTAGGAGCGATGTCAATTTCGCTCATAATTTTACCGTTTCCGGCTATCTGGGCTGCAATCTCTTCGATAGCCCTTTTTTCTTCCTCAGATCTGACCGGTCCTTTCAATGTAACCATTCCGCCGACCGTAATGATCTTCATATTGTGAGCGTAAGTTGAGAGTGACTTGTCCTTGACGATAGCCAGACGGATTTTTTGAGTGATCTCACGATCCTGTTTTGTTTCGCCTTGTTGATCCGCGGTGAGTTCTTTTTCGGACCGGTCTCGTTTGTTGATTTCCGTATTATCCGAAGACTGTGCCAAACAGGCCCCCGGGATGTTAACAAGGAATAAGACTGATACGAACAATACCATAAAAAGTAGTGATTTTTTAGCCATACATACCTCCTTTCCTTTAGGATTTCGATTTTACTGCTGTTACTTTCTCTCTTCAATCTTCAAGAGGCTCTTCACTGTCTTTACGCCCCTGATTTCCCTGATCTTTGCTACAAGCCGTGCCTCGGTATCTTTGCTATTGACAAAACCCTGGAAAACAACATCTCCCTGTGTAACCGTTACATCGATCTTGAAATAATGAGCATCCGGGTCTTTAACGATTATCGCATCAGCTTTCGTATGGATCGTCGAGTCGTCAATATATGCACCCGTTGTTTCGCCCGTCATAGTGGCGCAGCCTGAAAACAGGGTCAGTCCAAAAACCATCAACACTGCTATAAAAATTACCTTTTTCATTTCTTCCTCCTTTTTTTATAGGTGCCTAACGGCCCCGCCTTGTCCAGTAGAATCCACCACCGCCGAAGATCATAATCAAAACAATGATTATAAGTATTGTTTCCATTGACATGACTTTTCTCCTTTCTTTTTGAACGTTTACTACTTACGTTAAAAAGCATATGTTGTGCCAGGAGCTGTGTTGAAGGAAGGGTTCTCTAACTCTTTGAAATCATTGGAACTTCAGCGAAGACTACTATGAGGAAATGATAGTGTGAAAGGTTATACTGCTGACATATCAGGAATCTCCTGATATGTCAGGTATTTTTTCCTAATTCTTTGGATTCCCCGCCTTAGCATCCTCGATTCGGACGTCTTTGGATAGATGAATAAAATCTGTGCTTCCTAATTGACAGGCACCGTCTTTTATGATAGAACGTAATAGCTCCTGCAGAGAAGATATTCAATGCAGCAATATTAATTAATAGAAGGAGGTGATTTTATGAAGAAGGCATTAGCTATTATCGTATCAGTGCTCATTGTTCTCTCCGTTGTGGGACTCTCGTTTGCAAACGATAAGAAACATTCAACGAAGGGGATGTATGTTTCTGGCGAGGTGACAGCAGTTGATGCAGCGGCCAACACCCTTACCATAAAGGGTAAGAAGGGCGAAGTTATGCTCACTACTACTGACAAGACCAAGTTTGCTGAAGGGAAGACCCTCGCTGACGTGAAGGTTGGCGACAAATTGTCCGCAAAATACTCAGAGAAAGACGGCAATATGATGGCATGGAAAGTCATGACAAAGAAAGAAATGAAGAAGATGAAGAAGGAGCATAAGGAGAAAGAAAAGGAATAATTTCTATTCTCATATATTCCGAGAGGGCGAGGTTTAATATCTCGCCCTTTTTTGTTATGTTTATAGCATCTGTTAATCTTCAACTTTTATCACAGCATCATTCTGATGACTCTTCTAAATGGGTGTCGGGGCACTGTCATCGAACTCTGACAAGAAGGTTCGCATTTGAGACCATCTTCGATGAAAGTTTCTTTTGAAAAGTGGAAACCCGCGAGGTGTGAGTTAATGACGGAGTTCAAGCCAACTGATTTTGCGACTTTGTGGCTGTACACAAGTTTTCTTAAGTGATCTGGCCAACGAAGATTACGTCCCGTACATCGCAAGCCACTTGTGACATGTTATTTCAGAAATCAACACTGTCGCTGAGATGGCCGCAGCGAGGAGTTGTCGGTGACATCCACACCGATCGCTGAAAATGTCCCCCTGCTTCTTTTTGGTCAGTTATCGATGAAGGATTCTTTTGGAAATTCACACGGAAGAAAATAAGGACCTTATACTTCTCTCTCCGTTAGCGAGATATCGGAGCGTAGTAGATCCGTAAAGTTACGGGGCCAACTCCACATTTATCGCGAATTGAAATTGAAATCCGCGTTGACTGTGAGAAGTTTCTTCAATTCTAGTTCAAATGGAAGCAAATTGGTCGATGTAATGGCCGCGCGTCCGTTCGGAGGTTACTTAATAGCCTAAAATGTGTATAATCGTAACGATTTTTTAATTAAAAAAAGAGAAGCATAAATTGTCGTCGGTAAAATGGAAGCATATCCTGTCGTTTGCGACAGGATATGCTTAACCTGACACAAACAATGGTTGGTGGCGGTGCAGGGATTCGAACCCCGGACACTGCGAATATGAGTCGCATGCTCTACCACCTGAGCTACACCGCCGCTAGAAAAGTACAGACTGAAGCACAACAAGTTCAGCGCAACAAAAAAATACAGAACAAAAGAGACTAAAAGTATAACAAATAACTGCCTGCTAATAAAAGAGCGAAAACCGCCGGGTGCGGACATTCATCAAAACCCCGATTGAGATGAAGTTCGAGAGCAGCGCTGTTCCGCCGTAGCTCATGAACGGCAGGGGGATGCCGACGACCGGCATGATGCCGAGCGTCATACCGATATTTACAAAGAAGTAGACTGCGAACATGAACGTAATGCCGAGGGCCAGCATGCGGCCGAAACTGTCCTTTGCTTTTCGCGCAGTATCGAGCCCCCGCATGATCAGCAGAAAGTATAGAAAGAGCAGGACCGTTGATCCCAGAAAGCCCCATTCCTCGGCAAAGACGGCAAAGATAAAATCAGTATGACGCTCGGGCAGAAACCTGAACGGTCCTTGTGTGCCTTTCAGATATCCCTTACCGACTATCTCTCCTGAGCCGATGGCAACCTTTGACTGATTGATGTGGTACCCGATGCCGGAGGGGTCTGCCTCAGGATCAATAAACGCGATAATCCTGTTTTTCTGATAGTCTTTCATTCCAGTCCAGACGATATTGCCGACAAAGGGCAGCGAGACGAGCGAGACAATGACCACAAGCCATACAGCCTTTCGCTGTAGTCCCCGGGCAAGCATCATCGATGTAAAAATGAGCCCGACCACCAGGGCGGTGCCAAGGTCAGGCTGTTTGACGAGCAGGATGAAGGGCAGTACTACCCAGAGGCCAAAGGCCCTGAGCAGGTGCATGATATCAAGCTCCCAACCGGTCAGGCTTAGGTATTGGGCCATCATGATGACAAAGATCAGCTTGAAGAATTCCGACGGTTGAAACGAGACCGGGCCGAGACTAATCCAACGCTGTGCCCCCATTCCCGTCTTACCCATCACCAGGACAAGAACCAGCAGGACGATCCCGGTCAGATACAGGGGAAAAGCGATGCGCCCCAGCCAGGCATAGTCAAAGCTCACGCAGACAACCATGGCAAGGATACTTATAGCAAGCCAGGCGAGCTGCTTTAAAAAAAGAGGTGACTGAACAGCATCGGCAGGCTGACGGGTGGCGCTGAAGATTGTCATTATGCCTATCAGCGACAGGACAAGAACTGTAGCAAAAGTTATCCAGTCGAAGTTCTGAATCAGGCGGCGGTCAATTTTGAACACCGAAGACCTCCTTCTTCTTTTCGGCAGGAAGCATATAGGCCTCAATCGCCCGCTTCGCTATCGGAGCAGCAGCGATGCCGCCGTGTCCGCCATGCTCGACCAGCACCGACACAGCTATCTCAGGCTTCTCGGCCGGAGCAATTGCGACAAACCACGCGTGATCGCGGTGTTTTTCTGTCAGATACTTCGAATCTTTTCTGATGCTGACCACCTGAGCAGTGCCTGTTTTGCCGCCGACGGTTATGCTGGCTGATCGCGCTGCCCCGCCGGTGCCCCCCGGTTCATTGACCGCGCCGGCAAGATGCCTTTTCATCTCCTCAAGGGTTTCCGGCCTGACACCTGCCTGTCTCAGGACTATGGGCCTCTCACCTTTTATAATCGTTGGGCTGAAAACAGTGCCGCCATTAGAAAGAGCGGCCATCATGACTGCCATCTGGAGGGGTGTGGCTGCAACATACCCCTGGCCGATCGAATTTACAAAGGTCTCCCCGAGAAACCAGGGTGTCTTTTTCGTCCGGGTCTTCCAGTCGGTATTTGGTATCAATCCCTTTTTTTCAGACGCCAGCCTGATACCCGTCTCTTTTCCGAGACCGAAGCGGGTAGCGTAGTCGTAAATCTTGTCTATTCCAAGTTTCCTGCCGGTCTCATAAAAATAGACATCGCATGACTCGACGATCGCCCTGTGCAGTGAAATAGTGCCGTGGCCGCTCTTTCTCCAGCATCCAAAATGCCATTTGCCGAAGCTGATACCGCCTTTGCAGGTTACGGTAGATGCATCATTGATCACCCTTTCTTCGAGGCCGGCAATCGCCACGATGATCTTGAATGTCGAGCCCGGCGGGTATTGGCTCTGGACCGCCCGGTTCAGCATCGGCAGTTGCTTGTCTTTCATCAGGGATGCCCACTCATCTGAAGAAATACCCTGTGAAAACTTATTCGGATCAAAAGAAGGAGCGCTGACAAGCCCCAGTACTTCCCCGGTATCAGGCTTTAATGCAACCAACGCCCCGGTTTTTCCGACGAAGGCCTTTTCTGCTTCTTTTTGCAATGCAATATCGATGCTCAGGGTAAGGTTCTGGCCCTTGATCGGCGGATTTTCCTTCAGAAGTCTGATTTCTCTGCCGAGGGCATCGACCTCGATTATCCGCTGGCCTGCTGTCCCGCGCAACGTCTGATCGAAAATCTTCTCTATACCCCATTGGCCGATGAAGGCCTCAGACGGTACGTCTCTGAATGAAGGATCTTTTGATTGTGCGGGGTTCAGTTTGCCGAGATATCCGATAACATGAGCTCCGACCGTCCCGTAGATATACTGTCTGCTCACCTCGATCTCTATCATAAGACCGGGGAAGTCAGAACGCCTTGCCTCTATGAAACTCACTTCTCTGCGGTCGAGCCCCTCTTTTAGGCGGACAGGTGTAAAAGGGCTCTGCCCTCTTGTTGCAAGACGGTGGGACAAATCGTCCTCGGTAATCTTGAGCATTTTGGCAAGGGCAGGAATCAGACTATTGTCGAATTCCTCAGGGATCAAAGATGCACAGAAATAAGAAATATTTTTTACCAGGGGGAGTCCGTTCCGGTCAAAGATAATCCCGCGCGGAGCAGGCACGCCGATGACCCTCAGACGGTTCGACTCGGAGACCTTTCGCAATTCGCTTCCCTGGAGGATCTGCAGCTGCCAGAGTCGCAATAGGAGCACGATAAACCCGAGGGAGATCAGCAGGCCGATGACGAAGACCTTTTCGGTCCCGCTCTTTTCAGTCAACATGCTCAGGCCTCATAAAGGCTCCCGCAAGTGCATTTAACAGGGATTGCATGACTGAAATAAATACGATTGCAGCTACAGTGCCGGGCCTTTTATCAAAGAGGGTCTTCAACAATACTGCGATAACACTGTCAAAAAAAGTAAGGATAGAAACAGAAAAAATACCGAGCAGTGGGGTCCAGCGGAAGAGACCGCCGGAGATAAAAAAAGCTGCAACATAGCCGACCAGGCCTTTTGAGAGCATATTCGGCCCGATCATGCTGTTCGAGAGACTGTCTTCAACAAACCCAATCAGCAGGCCCGCGAACAGGCCCTTGTGTTCACCGTATCGGATCCCGGCGTAAAAGGCGATCAGCACCGTGAGATCCGGCGGTACACCGAGGACCGATATCCGTCCCTGCAGCAGCAGGGCGCAGAAGGCTATGATCAACCACGCTGCGTACTTCACCGGATGATGAGGACTTCCTCTATCTTTGCCGCGTCCTGAAACGGGGAGATCTCAATATACTGGAAATTACCACCGATGCCTTTTGTATCGACCTTCGAAACATATCCCACGGGGATACCCTGAGAGAAAAAAGCATCCAGGCCGGACGTTACAATCACATCTCCCGGCTTAACCTCGTCTTCATAGGGCATGTATTTCAGGATGCAGTTCCTCGACCCGGCCCCGGAAACCACACCCTCCAGCCTGCTCTCTCTGGTCCTGACCGCAGCTGAGAAGTTGATGTCTGAGATCAGGAGCATCGTTGCGTATGATTTTGCAACACTGATGATCTTTCCTGCAAGACCCAGCGGCGTTATCACGGTCATATCTTTTCCCACCCCGTCCTCCAGCCCTTTGTCAAGCACGAGGGTATGCTCCCAATACCCGATACCCCGGCTGATAACTCGCGCCGAGGCCACGGACGTACGATGGGTTTCCCTGAGCTTGAGAAGATCTTTCAGCCTCTTGTTTTCGAGAACTGCCTCCTGCTGCGCGCTTTGTTCAAGAAGCAGTTCGGCAATGCGGTTCCTGAGCCGTATGTTTTCTTCTTCCCGCAGCGTCATCGTCCTGAAAGGCCGCATGAATGACCCGGTTGCCGACGAGACAACATTCTGTGTAGCGTGAAGAAGCGTATCTAGAGAGGTGAGAGATTCGAGCTTCCCCTTTTTGCCCTGGTAGGTCATCAGGACCAACGCTGCGATGATGACGATAAGGAGAAGAGCTTTTTTCCGTACCATGCTCAGTTCATGCTTAATTCATGGCAATTCTTCGAAGAAGTTCAAGTTCGTCCAGCATCTTGCCGACGCCCATAACCACCGCGGTCAGCGGATTTTCAGCCACTATGACCGGCAGACCGGTTTCATGCTTGATAAGGGCATCGAGACCGCGAAGCAGCGCTCCGCCTCCGGCGAGGACAATCCCGCGGTCGACGATATCGGCCGACAATTCAGGGGGGGTGTTTTCGAGGGCGACCTTTATGGTGTCGAGGATAATGGTGACCGGTTCGGACAGGGCATCGCG
>PLXX01000095.1 GCA_003153275.1 Nitrospiraceae bacterium
CGGAACGAAAGCCTGTGGAGACGGGCGCCTCTGCCGCACCAGCCTTAGCGGTAAGCCCTGTCGTTGAAGCAAGGAAGCCCCGACTGAAGTCTCACCTCAGTCGGGGTAGTTCACGTAGTATAGAGCTTCACACAGTCCCATTCCACTCCTATTAGCCTATTTCGCTGGTTGAATCTTCGGGAGATTTTTTCTGAAGAATTATTAGGCGACTAATCCGTTGTAAATCAAAGGTATTTCCGATACACAAGGGTGCTTTTTTCAGCACCTTTGTGTATCGGCTAGCATTTTAATTAACGGGTTTTTTGCTCACCACGTTGTTGTGTGCGTGTTGCTGCGCGTTGACCGCTACGCTGACTACTACGTTGCTGCCCGCCACGTTGTCCACCTTGACCAACACGTTGCTGCCCGCCACGTTGCCCACCTTGACCAACACGTTGCTGTCCGCCACGTTGCCCACCTTGACCAACACGTTGCTGCCCGCCACGTTGCCCACCTTGACCAACACGTTGCTGACCGCCTTGCTGTCCACCACTACGCCCATATCTCTGCTGAAATTGCTGATGTGGAATTCTCTGATAGTTCCAAGAGTGTCCACCCCACATATGGCTGGCATAAGCACCTCGCCATCCACGGTCCACATGACCCCAGAAACTTGGAACTCCATAGGTGTAATAGCCCCATCCGTGGTCATACCAATGCGAATACCACCAACGATTTCCCCACCATCTCCACCACCAACCGCCCGAGAAATAGAGGTCTGCATTTGTTATGTCAGGAGCGACATAAATATTGCTATTTGGTAGCAACACCATGGCAGGGGGTGTAGTAACCACAATTTGCGGAGGCTGAACAACCACAGCATCAGGTGAAACATCCACAACACCTCCTGGTTGAACGCCTATCCCTTGCTGTTGTGGAGCGGGGGCAGGTGCTTGCTGATCAGGTGGTGGTGGAGAATCAGGCCCTGCCTGTGCCATCATCGATGCAGGAAACAACATGAATAAAACGAGAGCCAAAAACAGTACATTTCGCATATTACCTCCCTTTCACGTACCTTTGCTGGTTTTTGATCGCAATAACCTTGACAGGGACACCGTACTGTGCAATCCCCCAGTTAAGTTGCCCAAAGAATTCATCAAGCGATATCATACTAACAACATCCCTCATGAAAGCCTGATAGTCATTGAGAAGCTCAGTTTCAATCTCATGAAAGCGAATTCTGCTTAAAACCCACCATTTATATATGCTTTTTGCCATAGTTACTTGTTCTCCCTTCTTACATGGTATCATATTGGCAACGCTTTAGGAAGTTACCATTTCTCAACAAAGTTGTCCCCAGGCTGTATGGTAGTTCTCTTCCTGCTGCTGCCCCAAGTGTTGTATATCGCTATTGGACTGCCTTTATGTGAAATGAACCATCCAATTGCACATAATAGTTGACATATTATGTTGTATATTTGGTCATCAAAATCGGATTATAATGAACTCGTTTCAATAAGTCATAACAGTGAGGAGTTCCCTTTATTACTGTCCCATGCCTGCTATTTGTCGAGTTATATTCCAGGTCTTTTGCCTGTTAATGTTTGATAAAGAAGTGCAATAATATGAGGTCGAGAACTCTCGAATAACTCAACTATTACCTTGGTTTCGCCAGAAAAATCCGACTTAGGTCTCATCATGCACATATTGACAATCTGTTCAATGATTATATACCTTACATCAAAAGAAACCTATTAAGGAACTATGTTGAATTCACAAAATAGATATTTTTAGAAGCATATAAACAAAGAGAGTGCCCTGTCTACCCAATGTAGAGATTGTTATGGGAAAGACGAAGGACTTACGGACGAAGTTATGTATTTGCACCTCTAGTCTAATATAAAATGGAAGCCAACACGTCTCATAATATTGTGAATAAGAAGAACCCACGAGCGGATAGATGGGGCCTCAACCTCATTACAAAGTTTATGGGCGGGATAGGAGTCATCTTATTCTGCAGCATAACCATTATCTCTGGACTTTTCTATTTCCGTTTGAAGGACCTGTACATAGAGGAGACGTACCAGAAAACTGACCTTGTCCTGGGACACATAGATGCGACAATGGAGTATGTTCGCGATGAACTTAGACCCCAAATGTTTCATTTGCTTCCAAAAGACGAGTTTATCCGCGAGGCCATGTCCACCTCTTTTGTAAACAGGGGAATAATGAAGAGGTTTGCAGTACGTTTCCCGAACTATATTTACAAAAGAGTTGCTATTGACCCACTTAACGTCAAGAACAAGGCTGATAAGCTGGAGGAGGCTTTCATAAGGCAGTTTTCAAATAATCCTGCCACTGGGAAGGAGTGGAAGGGACAATTGACCCAGGGGAACAGAACTTACTTTCTCCATTTCAAGGCAATTGTGATGGATGAGCAGTGCGTATTGTGTCATGGCGATCCGGTTTACTCCCCCCAGTCCCTTATAAGGGATTACGGAACTGAGCATGGACACAACTGGAAGGTGGGGGAGGTCGTCGGGTTAGAATCCATAGCAATCCCGGTCGACGAGACGTTGTATCAGATACGGCGGGTGGCCTTTTCTATCTTTCTAGTCGGTTTGACAGGTATGACCGCACTTTTTTTTATTCTGAATTACTTTTACTATGTTGTGTCCGTTCGTCCGCTCAAGAAGGCAAGTTCGTTCTTCAGAGACGTTATAACAGGCGAACGGGGACTGGAAGCGAAATATGACGTCAAGGGTCATGATGAAATTGCCGAGCTATCAGAGTCCTTTAATCAGATGGTCTCTCATCTGAAAAAATCTCAGGACAGCCTGATTGCATCAGAACTGCAGTACCGCAGTATTTTCGAGGGGTCCAAGGATACCATTATCGTTACGGATTGCCAGGGATTAATCATTGACATTAATAATGCTGGAGTTGAGCTGCTGGGGGCCAACGCTCGGGAAGAGGTAGTCCATGTGTTATCCCTGCCTGATTGTTTTGCTGATGAGCGCACCGTCTCCGACTTTATGGGGAGCATGGAAACGGACGGCGTTGCAAAAGATTACGAAACGGTTTTCAGGAGAAAGGATGGGAGCGAAATTAATGTTCTGCTCACGGCTACATTCAGAAGTGATCTCGATATGGACATATGCGGTTGTGAATGCATCATTAAGGACATTACCGAGAGGAAGAGGATGGAACAGCAGATACGGCAGGCGGACAAGCTTGCATCCATAGGGCAACTGGCAGCAGGTGTGGCTCACGAGATCAACAATCCTCTCAGCATAGTGCTCGGCTATACCAAACTGCTGCAGCAGGAGGCAACAGAGGGTGTGGTCTTGAAGGACCTTGAGGCAATTCGACAGAATGCTGAACAGTGCAAAAAAATTGTTGAAGACCTCCTAAATTTTTCGAGGCAGAAGAAGCCGCACTATGCGCAGGCTGATATTAACGATACGGTCGAATCGGTCCTCGCAGTGGTGGAGGGCAGACTTTCTGAAAACAATATAACCCTTATCAGGGACTATGATAGTTCGCTGCCATTGATCACTATGGATGTTGACAAGATCAGGCAGGTCTGCATGAACCTACTTATGAACGCCTATCAGGCTGTAGGCCCCAAAGGGAAAATTACGGTAGCCACGACCCGTAATATCCTGAAAGACGGTGTGGTTGTAACATTTTCCGATACTGGTAGCGGTATACCTAAGAATATACAGAACAGGATCTTCGACCCCTTTTTCACTACCAAGGAGCCTGGACAAGGGACCGGGTTGGGGCTTGCCGTAAGCTATGGAATCATCAAGGAGCATAACGGTGATATCTCGTTTAAAAGCGAAGAAGGCGAAGAAACCACGTTCAGAGTATGGCTTCCCATGGACGGAGCAGGCATATGAACCGAAGTACGCTACTTATCGTAGATGACAAACGTGATATGCTGCGGATGCTTGAGCGGCTTGTCAGCAAAGAAATGAATATCGACGTGGTCACGGCCGATAATGGCAAAGACGCGCTTGCTCTTCTGTCGGAACATGAAATTAACATAGTCCTTACGGATATAAAGATGCCCGGCATGGATGGGATAGAACTCTTGAGAGAAATAAAGAAGTTGAATGATTCAATCGTCGTAATAATGATGACGGCATACGGAACTGTTGAGACTGCGGTGGAATCCATTAAGCTGGGAGCGTATGATTTCGTAACGAAACCTTTCGATGATGAAAGATTGATCCATACGCTCAGACTGGCCTTAGAGCGTCATACTCTTATCAGTAAGAACCTTTCCCTAGAGCAAAGAATTAAAGAGAAAGAGACTATTATGCAGTTTGTAGGACAATCTCCCGCCATGCAACGACTTTTGGAGACCGTCAGGTTGGTAGCGAAAACAGACGTAACGGTACTCATTACTGGCGAGACAGGAACGGGAAAAGACCTGGCAGCAAAGATGATCCATGCTCTGAGTAATAGGGCGGATAAGCCGTTTGTCGCGGTAAACTGCCCTACATTGCCGGAAAATATACTCGAGAGTGAACTGTTTGGCTATAAGAAGGGCGCCTTTTCCGGGGCGTCAAGCGATAGGGAGGGGCTTTTTCAAGCTGCTCACGGAGGTACCATTCTTCTTGATGAGATTGGCGACTTGTCACTCCTTCTTCAGGCAAAGCTTCTCAGAGTTCTGCAGGAGAAAGAGTTGAAACCGTTGGGTGATACGCACACTCAAAAAATTGATGTGAGGGTAATTGCTGCCACTAATAAGATTCTCAGGGATAAAATCTCAGCGGGATTATTCAGGGAAGACCTGTTTTACAGGTTGAATGTCGTCTCTATTCAGACGCCGTCCCTGGGAGAGATATCCGTGGATATCCCTTTGATAGCAAACTATTTTCTTGCTTCTTACTGCTCTGAATTTGGGATCCCTCAAAAAAGGTTCTCCGAAGAAGTATTGAAAATGCTTGTTGCGAGAAAATGGAAAGGAAACGTAAGGGAACTGCAGAATGAGATCAAGAGGGCGGTGATATTCTCAAGAGGCAATACAATCATTCCTGCAGATTTCAGCTGCGAGTCACTCGAAGTGCTCTGCCCCGAGGAACCGATGTTCGGCATTAATAACCTTGAATACAAAGATGCGAGAAGAAGCATTCTCGAAAAATTCAATACCTATTATCTTACCAACTTAATGAAGGATTTTAAGGGGAATGTCTCGTTAGCTGCGAAAAAGGCCTGCATTGAAAGGCAGTCACTTCAAAGTCTTATCAAAAAGTATGGGATTCATGCGGGCGACTTCAGGAAAAATGACAGTAAAACATAACACTGCAATATAATAACTGCACCTCAGACTTCTCCAATCCCTTTTACCGTATCTGCACTCCCAATCTAACTGCCTGATAATAAAGCATATCTTAAGAAGGTAATCCTGTCCTCCGGCCTGGCATCGGTTTTGCAATTTAGTTTCTGATTTAATCAAGAAGATTAATGCAGCAGGAGGATGTCAATGAAACAACTCGTAAGCATTTTATACTGCCATCATATTGGTGGTATACAATCATTCCACACATCTGCCGGTCCCTGACGTGACCTTGGAATATAGCAAGACAATAACGGGAGAGGCAACCACTCAAATACGTAAAGAGATAAACAATATTCCAAACTGCGCATAAGATAAAGGAGGACTAATTATGTCGAACGAACTTAAGAAAACAACTACTGATTACTGCGAGACAAAGGAATGCGCCACGGAAGCCCCCCCAAAGCCCGTGGCTATGGGATGGAAAGAGTTATATTTAAAAGAGGACTGGTGGGCCATCTATGTCGGCTTTGGCATTGCGCTGCTTTGTCTTATTGCTTTTATGAGCGGCTCGACATTTGCAAAATCGCTTGCAATCAATCCAGGCGGCCTGAAATGGGATTTTGATTCTACCGGTAAGATAGTTGACCACTTCTCAAAGAACATAGGTTTATACGGCATTCAATTTCTCTTCTGGGCGGTCATATTCAGCATTACGACAAAGATAATGCGCATAAAGACGTCGGAGTTTATTCCGGCGTTCATCATTCTCTATATCCTGTCAATATTAGCTTTCCTGATTGCCGGATGGAAGGACGCAGGCAGGTGGATGCTGGAGCCGCCGATTGTGGCTCTTTTGATAGGGCTTGTAATAGCAAACATTTTTCCCTTTCCCAAATGGATGGATTCCGGTTTCAGGGTGGAATACTACATCAAGACAGGCATTGTACTTCTCGGCGCAACATTCCCCCTAAACCTTGTGGCATCAGCGGGACCGATCGCCATCCTTCAGGCAACGCTGATATCTCTTACGACATGCCTGACAATTTACTTTGTGGCAACGAAGATCTTTGGACTCGATAAGCGGCTTGCAGCGGTAATGGGCACAGGAGGCGCCGTATGCGGCATATCCGGCTCCATGGCCATCGCAAGCGCGGTTGGCGCCAAAAAGGAGCATTTGTATACTTCGGTTACCCTCGTAGTCATCTGGGCCATAATCATGGTCTTTTTTATCCCGTATGTGGCAAAGACGCTTAATCTTAATCCTGGAATAGCCGGGGCATGGGTGGGGACCTCAGAGTTTGCCGATTCCGCAGGTTTTGCCGCTGCCAGCGCGTATGGGAAAATGGCAGGCAATGAGGACGCCTCCATTCAGGGCTTTACGTTAATGAAGGTCATCGGGAGGGATATCTGGATAGGCATCTGGTCCTTTGTCTTTGCCATGATCGCCTGCCTTAAATGGGAGAAAGAGGAGTGCGGGGTAAAGCCGAGCCCCATGGAGATATGGTGGAGGTTCCCGAAATTTGTGCTGGGGTTTTTCCTGGCGTCGCTGCTTATGACAATTATAGCATCCGGCTATTCGGCAACAGACTTCAATAAGTTCTTCAAACCGGGTGTCTTTGTACCTATTGCAGGGCTCCGCACATGGGCCTTTATTTTCTGCTTCATGAGCATCGGGCTTACGACGCGCTTTAAGGAACTCAAGTCCGCCGGAGTGAAACCTTTCATCTCATTCACCGTTGGCGTTTTGGTTAATGTGACCCTAGGCTTTATTCTCTCGGTTTATGTATTCGGGGACTACTGGTCGAAACTGGGCAAGTAGGTGCTTGCCGTACAATTCAGAAAACAGGAGAACATATGAAAGACAAATGCGTGCATTGCAGGTATTTTGATAACCGCTCGGCGTTTATTGAGATGACCTTCCCAGGACTGAACTCTCTCAGTTCAGCCTACGGATCTGTATGGGCCGAGTCCGGGATATGCTGTCTCCACGACTTGTTTCTTTCCCCATGGAGAGGATGCAAGGATTTCAAGCCATCAGGGTAAGAACTTCACAGTAAGAGTACCAGGAGGATACTATGGATTGTCCTGAATATAAAAGCGCGATGCTACTGAAAACTGAAGAGTCACGATGTCTGGAGGTATATATCGAAATTAAAAGAGTGTATGAATGCGTCCAATGAAGAAGAAAATACAGCTCTCTTGAAATAACAGTACCGGAGAGTGATATCGGATCGCTTGTTGATTCAGTTGGCCGACTGCCTTCAGCCTTCGCGTGAAGGTAGGTCAGAAGTGTGACGATCACTATCGGCACAAACTCAGAGGAGTATGAAGACCAGGTCGGCAGGCAGTCGCACCCACTCCAAGACTACCATCAGCGGCCGGCTGGAAAAGTCGGCGCTGCGTGTGTGCCAAAAACCATTTTTGGTGGCGTCCGGCAATTGCAACACGCCACTGGGAAAAAGGTTCAGCACTACCATGCCGCTTAGACCGAGATTTAATCTCCAGAACGAGACTCGCAGATATCTTTGCATTTTTTCCAAATGCGCTTCGCTGGATACTTGTCGGAGGGCGAAGACAAGCGACACAACTGCCAGCATCCCGAATTCACCCATGAAGGCCGCGTGTGCGTGGTCAGCGGTCAGGTTTGTGCCGATCTCATAATAGCTCACAACTGGCAGATTGATCAGAAAACCAAAAATGCCAGCGCCAATGAAATTCCACACGAGTGAACAGATGTTCATGTCTACCTAGAACATATCTAAAGTTGTGACTTGACATCTTAAATGAATTTGATACTATAGTCTTAGTAGAACCAAACTACAGAAAAAAATAAGAATCTGCACTCGGATGGCAAAGGAGGTTTTATGAAATCGAGCATCACAATGGCCTGGGTTATTATTGTATTAGTGTTGGGAGGGGTTGGGGGTTCTTCTTTTGCAGGGTCCAAGGTCTTTGATGTAGATCATGATTTTTATCCTTATTATCCCTCCTTGATCAAGTGGAACAAGTCCAACGCCAATTTTACCTCACCAGATGTTTGTGGCGGTTGTCATCGCAAGCAGTACGAGGAGTGGACAGGGTCTGTACATTCTTTGGCTCTTCAGGAACCTGTGTATCAGGGAGAGTTGAGCAAAGCCTACAAAGCAGTGGGACATGGGATAGCCCGTCAATGTGAGGGATGCCATTCAGCGGCTGGGATGGTAACCGGCGAGATTAAGAAACCCGGTATCGCAGGTCTGAGTCCTATGGCATTGGCGGGGGTGTCCTGCGATATCTGTCACTCTATTAGCGGCACAACCCATTGGCAGACTCCATCCCATGAGCCCGAAAACGGCTCTTTTATTCTTACCCCCGGAATAGATTCTGCCGATGGGGCTAAGCTTATCAAACGAGGACCCTTCAAACCTTCTGACAACTGCGGAATGGGTTTCCATGATTGTGTCGAATCGTCGTTGCATTTACAGGCCGATCTTTGTGCTAGTTGCCACCAAGTCTACCATTTTGAAGATCACTTCCCGTTGGAATCCACCTATCTTGAATGGAAGCACGGTGCTTATGCCCAGAAGGAAATCCTTTGTCAGGACTGTCATATGGTCGACTTCGCCACTTTTATGCGCGCCGCCGATGATTTTCGCAAACCCCAGCGTGCGGAATACCGTCACAATTTTAATGGCGCTAATTATCTCCTCTCTTATCTTGCATCTGGCGCTGCAAAGAAAGCCGGTGACGACAAGAAAGCAGCCATCTTAAATGAAGGATACGAAATGGCGATAAAAAGGTTACAGGCGGCGGCAGATATGGACCTCTCTCCCATATATCGCAATGGAAAACTTACGGAAATCAAAGTGCGGATCAAAAATGTCCGCGCAGGCCATAACCTTCCTACATCTCTTACCAATGTTCGCCAGATGTGGCTGGAACTCACGGCAAAGGATGAAAAAGGGAATGTCCTTATGAACAGCGGCAGTATTGATGCGCAGGGTCACCTCGTTGAGAACACGCGCATGTTGAATTCCGACGGAATGGGCAAGGATTTTCATTTTGCTATCGACCCGTGGGCTGTAACTTCGTTCTCCAGGCATGACACCATTCCTCCCAGAGGCTATAAGGACGTTTACTACGGCATAAATGCCCCCCAAGGGATCAGCACTATCCTGATTGAAGCGAAGCTTCGATATCGCCAGGCCGATCAGGGAGTGGCTGAAGCACTCCTTGGTGCCGTATCGGAAAGCATCAACTTGAAAGAGATTTACGGTCTCACGAAAGTGCCTACGTTGCCGATAGTTGATATGGTTACTAAGCAGGCTTCTTTTAACGCCCTAAAGTAGAATTTTAAGATTTTCAACTATAACTATGGCCCCGGCAATGAAAATTTCGGGGCTTCCTGATTGGAATATGCCTTTAGTGAGAAAGCCCTATACAAGCCTTAACAAATTCCATCACTGCATATTTCTCCCGGCATTCCATAAGGGTAAAATATTATCTTGATACTTACTCAATGCAAAAATTAATACCGGGGCATGGCAGATCCGAAAAAGTTATGGGACGAAAACTTCAGTCAGCAAAAATCGAATCCCGCCTTTGTTACTGTAAGAAAGTCACGGCATCCCGTTCGTCAACGCTCCCGAGAGTAACACAAGAGGTGCTTAGGCGTCGAACCCGATAACCTTCCGCTTTGTTATGATGTGCGCCTCTATTTCATCAGCTGCCTTGACCGGGTCTTCCTGAAGGAGCATCCTCCCGCCAGTAAGGTTGACCATATCTTCGGTTAAGTATTTTGTCACAAGGCTGCTGCCGCTGATCATCGGCTCTGGCGATACATAGGTGAGCAGTCCGAAGGCAAGGGCAGTGAATATATCGGCAATCGCCTTCTGCTCCATGTACTCCGGCACTGCAGCGGCAACTGGCAGATCGCTCGTATCGCAGCCGATTGTCCACGCCAGCGCGGCAACAGTGTCAAGGATCTTCCCAACGTCCGTGCACGAACCATAGGAGACGACAGGCGGCACGTCGTATTTTTCGCAAACCGACCTGAGCTTTTTCCCTGCCTCCTTCGTCATCTCCTTTGTGGACATGCCCAGATTCTGGTGCGTGGATGAGCAACAACCGGCCCCGATGACCATGATGTCACGTTTGATAAGTTCCAGAGTAAGCCTGTGGATCGATTTTCCGCCCTGGTCACGACGGACATTCGTGCAGCCTGCAACTGCGACTGCGCCCTTGATGTTTCCTTTCTTCATCTCGTCGATGTATGTATAGATGCTATTGCCGAACATGGTTAGCACAGTCTCAGTGGTATAGCCTGCAATGCATTCAACTCCCTTGCTTTCTGTCTGTAGATTGATGACTCTTGTTTTATCCGCTTTACGTTTCTTGAATTGTTCTATGGCTTCTTTCAGAATGCGCTCCGCCTGCTCATCTGCTTTTTCAGGGTTGAAGTCTATGGCTTCCACGCCCGTAAATCGCACCACAGGGTCGGTGCTGATCAGTTTTGTCCCATACTTGTCGGCGAAGCTCTTGAGCGTTGGTACCGAGCAATTAAGATCCATGAGAAAAAGGTCGACGAGTCCGGTGGCGATAAAGAGCTCCTCCTGGATCCAGTTGCCCAACTGTCCGCCGAATATTTCTTTGTTGTGGCCTTGTCCTGAGACGTTCATGAGCTGCTGTCCTTCGCAGAGAGAACCGTAGAGCTTGATGCCTTTTGCCCCTGCCTTTTTAGCAGCCGACTGAAACTCGACGCGCGAGGCCATTTCCATTATGTGTCCCGCAAAGACTGGTTGGTGGCCATTTGATATGATATTCACCGTTTCCCCATCAAGGCAGCCGATATTGGCATCTCCTTTGACCAGTTCCGGGGTGCCGAGCAGGATGTCCTGAATGACCGTAATTCCCCAGAGGCCGACGTATTCGTTGGCAAGACCGAGCCTGAGTGCGGTGTTCATCAAGTCGATAGGGTCATTGCTGATATTGGTCATGCACTTGGTTAGTGCTGTCAGAACTTCGGCGCTCGGTCCTCCCGCATAAAGGCCCTTTTCCTTCCAGACCTCTTTCCGTTTGTTGACAGCAAAGAGGTCCATGAGCGTCATCGGCTCACTGCTTTGCTTACCTATTTCATTGAGGATGAAGTCCGCGAACTGGACAGCGAGTTCTTTAACCGGCTTTGTATGGTCCCAGCCGAGTCCCTGACACATCCTAAGGAGCTTACCCTCATCTCTGAGCTTCAGGGGGGAACGGCCATTCCCGATCGCCTTAAGAGTATTTGCTAGATTGCTGCATTGGTAGGTGTTTGCGGCAGTGCCAATGGCGGCAAGCTGGAGCAGGTTTCTGGCTACGATTACATCTCCGCTTGCACCGCACACCCCAAGGGGCGCTTTAGCGCTGATCCTGCAGGGACCGTCAGAGCATAGCTGGCAGCTCAGGCCTTTCTTGCAGGTGCCGCACTGTGGCTGCTGGGCCTCAAAGCGCTCGAAGACCGTGCTCATGCCCTGGCTGACAGCAGCCTGATGGATCTCGTGGCTCTGTGTATCCTGATGACGTTTTTTTATGACTGAGAGTTTTGTTTGCATGGTCTCCTCTTTCGATGACAAGTTTGATAGGTCAGCTTGAGCGTAACAGAAATATATTCAAAAAAGAATGATTTTTATCATAGAACTGTCTTTTAAAGCGACTGCAGTAAGTGGCGAAAAAGAGTGATAGACTTCATTTAGCAGCTTGTTGAAAAACTCGTTATAGATGGCACATACATATAGTTGGATTGCCGCTGAAGGATTCTATCAGCATTTTGCACGTAGGAAAACCTAGGCATCGCCTGCTCGCGAAGGGAGATATGGAAACCACGGTGACCGGCCGATTAATCATAGGCCATGAAAGAGGATGTTTCTTCTTCTCAGCTCCCAAAAACATTTTGCTGTTATCTTTATGTCCATAACAGCGTTGTGGGCATCGTCAAAATCCTCAGCAAAAATTTTATAGTGCAACTCGCTTAATTTTGGCCATTTTTTCCCATAATGACCGTCTATGTTGCAGTAATCAGTTGTTGACAGCATTGTGCATATTTTCTTTTTACCTTCAAGCGCTTGACCTTTTCCAAGCCTGAGGAATTCTGCTCCCAAAATATTTTCATCAAAGCTAATATTATGTGCAATGACATAGCTGGCAACCGCGAGCAATTTTTCGAACTCTTGCATTACTACATCTAACTCCACTCCAATGGAAAGTGCCTTTTCAGTTGTTATGCCGTGGATAAAACTGGCTGCTTTCGGAATCGTATAGCCGTTTGGGCGAATAATATAATTACCAGAAGACAAAAGTTTGTTCTCATCTTCATAGAGAAGCCAGGCTAACTGAACAAGTCGAGGCCAATTCGGCAAGTCAGTTACAGGTGCTCTCCAGTTTTTCGGCAGCCCTGTTGTCTCTGTATCGAAAAATAAATACATGTCTGTTGACTTCAACTCACTTTCGGTGCTTCGACGTTATAGTATCATCGAGAGCTTATGATCTTGGCTGGATTATTCTAATAACCCTGGCGTAATGAGCACCCGATGCATCTTTAATAGACGCAAATAAAACCTTATACCCCGGTTTCACATCAGTTCTGGTTCTCAGTAGTTTGCGTCCGTCCATTCGGCCGCAGGGTTCCACGGGTTTACCCGTGGGTGAATGCGTCCCGGAGCGAAGCGAAGGCCTACCGGCGAAGCCGGTCAAGCGAAGCTTGCACTCCGTTAAAGTGCCACGGGCTTGCCCGTGGGTATCTACGCCGTCGTCACTGAGAGACTTAATCTCACCAGCATTTGAATCAGGATCGAACTCAAGAACAATTCCTTCTTCTTTTATAAAAAAGTCATCCCAGACTTCTTCCCTTTCTTCTTTGTTCAATGAGATTATAGGAAGTTCTTTTTTATTCTTTTTCTTTATCATAATTCCAGTGGCTAGGGCAGATTTGAATACTTCTCCAATTTTTCATGAAATTTTCACTAATATACACCGTAAAGTAAGTAATATCAACCCTTCGAATCAAGCCATCTATAATGTAACTATAGAGGGAATCATTGCGACATTAGAACTATAGCCCTATTAAGTTAAAGAACGGAAAAGTCCCTTTGCAAGAGTGAACAGAAAGTCTTCAACTGGCATGACATGTTAGCCTGATGAGGATCTTCCAGCCGGTGCTAAATATCGGCGATAAAATCGATATTTGTAAGGCTGCTTACTTTGTTCTGTTTCTCCAATCTGCTATGATTTGAATAAGCTAGTCAATATTGAAGCATTCGTATACTGCCTGAAATCTAAGTATAAAAGAGGGATAGAGCGTCTAAAAAGATTGGCTCTTTATCCCATACGCAAGGAGGTGCCCAATGGACAAAAGTAATGAATTCTATCTAGAGATTGCAAAGGTTGCCTATGAGATTTACGAGAAGAGAGGGTCTCATGGAAAGGATCACGATGACTGGCTGGAGACCGAGAGGATTGTCACGGCCAAGCCGTCTCAGCAGACATTGGGGAAGAAGGTGTCAGCAGCATTCGAAAAAAAAGCGGGAAAACAGAACTGAGATCATGATGCTGCAATGATTAAACATCAAGTCGTCAGGCGGTCAACTATTCTTGCTGCGGATATCGGCGGCACGAACAGTCGTTTTGCATCTTTTTCGGCTGATGACGAAGGGAAGCTTACAATGCATTCCCAATCCTGGCTGAAGACAGCAGGTGCCGATTCTTTTGGATCTCTGATAAACAAGCTGATTAGTAGTGATTTTCCTCTTAAGCCATGGGATACCGAGATAGTAGGTGTTGCTATTGCCGGTCCGATCGAAAGTGGCACAATAAGCTCCCCGCCGCTGATACACTGGCAAATCGATATCTCTGAAGCTCAAAAGGACTTCGGGATCAAAAGAACCTTTCTTATCAATGATTTCGTTGCCCAGGCATACGCCTGTCTGTCTCCTGTCGGCGAAGAGGCACAGACAGTTCTTGCCGGAGAGGCAGTTCGTGATGCCGCGATTGCAGTGATAGGAGCGGGCACAGGGTTAGGCAAGGCTCTTCTAACACCCGACGGGAGGGGAAATTACCGTGCTCTGCCGTCTGAAGGTGCCCATGCTGATTTTCCCTTTGTAACAGACAGAGAACACCAATTCATGCAATACCTCATGCACTCGACCGAGATTTTACATGTAACTTATAACCATGTCGTTTCAGGTAGCGGTCTCAGTGCTGTGCATAGTTTTCTTACCGGAGAGCAACTCGCACCACAAGAGGTTGCAAGGGGCTTTCAGAATTATCCTGAGACGCTTGCCTGGGCAAGTCGCTTCTATGGTAGGGCCTGCCGCAACTTTGCCCTCGAAACTCTGGCCCTTGGAGGGCTGTTTATAGCCGGAGGAGTTGCTGCAAAGAATCCCATTATCGTAAATCATAAAGCCTTCAAGGATGAGTTCTACATGCCCGGTACTATGGGGCATCTCCTCCGAGGCTTACCCGTCAGGCTGATCACGGATCAGAATAGCGGCCTCTGGGGCGTTGCAATCAAGGCTGTAATGGAACTGCAGGGAAAGGAAGCATATCGGCATGAGTGACAATAAAGAAAAAAAGAGTAAACTCTTTCCAAAGTTCATGATCGGGGTTCTGCTGCTGTCAGCGATTGTTGCTTTTAAGGTATTCGACCTCGGACAGTATCTAACGCTTTCCTATATAAAGGCGTCACAGGCGAGATTTGCACTTCTCTATGCTGAAAACAGGCTGATGATAATTCTGGGGTATGGAGCGATATACGTGCTTGCGACCTCATTATCCCTACCGGGGGCTGCAGTTTTGACACTGGCGGGAGGAGCTCTTCTTGGTCTCTGGACTGGAACACTCACGGTTTCTTTTGCAAGTACGATCGGCGCGACCCTTGCCTGCATTGTCTCCCGATTCATTCTGCGTGACTGGGTACAGGCGAAGTTTGGCGACAAGTTGAAAACAGCCAATGATGGAATCGAAAAGGAGGGGGCTTTTTACCTTTTCACCCTCAGATTGATCCCTATTTTTCCTTTCTGGTTGATCAATCTGGTCATGGGGCTTACGAAGATGCCTCTGCGGAGATTCTTTTGGGTATCACAGCTGGGCATGCTGCCAGGAACTATTGTGTATGTAAATGCAGGTAAGGAACTTTCAAAGATCGAATCTCTCTCCGGAATTCTCTCACCAGGACTGATAATATCTTTTGTGCTTCTGGGCCTATTCCCTCTTATTGTAGGGAAAGGGCTATCGATGTACAAGGGCAAAATAAAATAGAGAACAGTGTAAGGAGGTCTTTATGTCTCAATATGATTATGACATAGGTATTCTCGGGGGTGGTTCGGCAGGTCTTACGATTGCTGCGGGAGCAGCACAGTTCGGTGCAAAAACACTTCTTATAGATAAGGAAGATAAACTGGGAGGTGATTGCCTCCATTATGGCTGCGTTCCGAGCAAGACTCTGATCAAGATTGCCCATGTATACCATCTTATGAAGAACGCGTCTCAGTTCGGACTCCCCCGGCATGAGATACTGCCCGTGGATTTCAGGGATGTCTCGAACCGGATAAAATCGGTTATCGCCACTATTCAGAAACATGATTCTGTTGAGAGATTCTGCGGACTTGGCGCAAAAATCGAATTTGGCAATGCCGTATTCAAGAATGAACATACGGTCAGTCTAAACGGAAAGGATATAACCGCTAAGAGCTGGGTCATTGCTACTGGTTCATCACCTGCTATCCCGAAGGTAGACGAACTTGAACAAACGCCATTCATAACAAATAGAGACATCTTCTATCTCGATAGCTTGCCAAAGTCGATGATTGTGCTCGGTGCAGGCCCCATATCAACCGAAATGGCGCAGGCATTCTGCAGGCTCGGTTCTAAAGTCACGGTTATTCAACGGAGCGGCCAGATACTTGGCAAAGAGGACAATGACATGGCTGACTCTGTCATGCTGAACCTGTCGGCTGAAGGAGTGAAGTATTATCTCAATACGGCCATCCTCTCTGTCAAAGACCTTGGCATAGAGCGTGAGATAACGGTCAAATCGAAAGACGGAACGGCAGAGGTCATCAGGGCCGAAGCGATTCTTGTCGCTCTTGGTCGGGAGCCGAATCTGAAGGGGTTGGGGCTCGAAAATGCCGGAGTTGAGTATGACGGCAAGGGACTCAAGCTTGACAGCAGATTGAGAACATCTCAGAAGCATATCTACGGTGCCGGAGATGTTACTGGAACCTATCAGTTCACACACGCTGCAGGCTATGAAGGAGGGGTAGTGCTAACAAACGCGATACTTCATCTGCCGCGCAAGGCTGATTACACTTTTTTCCCGTGGTGCACCTATACAGATCCTGAGCTTGCCAATATAGGGATGAACGAGACCGCGGCCAAAGAGGCAGGACTGAACTATGCTGTCTGGACAGAGGAGTTTAAGAATAACGACAGGGGCCTGGCTGAAGGCGAAGGGCTCGGCAGGATCAAGCTTGTCCTTGATGAGAAGGAAAAACCGCTTGGTGTACAGATACTCGGCCTCCATGCAGGGGAACTGATTGGTGAATGGGTCGCTGCTCTGAACGGGGGAGTGAAGCTCTCTGCGCTTGCCGGGGCAGTGCATCCCTATCCGACACTTGCTGAGATCAACAAGAGGGTAGTGGGCAATTACTTTTCAGGTAAGATCTTCTCGGATAAGGTTAAAAAGACTCTGAAGTTTTTCTTCAGTCTTAGGGGCAGGGCGTGCGGATAGGCGTAGTCGAGAGCGGAAGAATGTCCAAGAAAGTCGTGACCGGCGCCTCAAGGAGCTGTGGGGTGATGCTGCAGGCCATTAACAAGAGGAATATACTTGAATGCCGACAATTTTTGTCGACAGTTAATTATCATTGAGAACTATGGAATTCAATAATAAGGTGTCCGAAGTGCTTAAGTCCCCCCTCACTGCATCTGGGTTGCAGAGCCTCCAGGTTAACGTCGGTTATATATGCAACATGTCCTGCAAACATTGCCATGTGGCAGCTGGACCGAACAGGTCGGAAATTATGAAAAAGGATACTGTTGATCAGATTCTTGACGTGCTGAAGAAGCATGATATCAGGACGCTTGATGTTACAGGTGGCGCTCCGGAGATGAACCCATATTTCCCCTATCTTGTCACCGAGGCAAGGAAGGCGGGTTGCCATGTTATTGTTCGTTCGAATCTTACCATTTTTTTTGAGAAGGGTTTTGAGCAGATACCTGAATTCTACCGTGAGCACGACATAGAAATATCGGCCTCCCTTCCGTATTATCTTGCCAGCAGTGTTGACAGGGTAAGAGGAAATGGGACTTTTGAAAAAAGCATCAAGGCTATTCAGTTGCTCAACGGTACAGGGTACGGAGACGGCTCAGGCATCAGAAAGCTAAATCTTGTTTATAATCCCTCAGGAGCTTTTCTTGCTCCTGATCAGAAACGTCTTGAAGAAGAATATCGGCGCGAGCTTAAGGCGCGGCACGGGATTTCTTTTGACCATCTCTTTGTTTTTTCCAATATGCCTATCGGCAGGTTCAGGAATCATCTCGAAAAGACGAGAACTCTTAGTAGCTACCTGGAAAAGCTTGAGCAGGCATTCAACCCTGCAACGCTGGATGGGCTTATGTGCAGGCACCTCATAAATGTCGGATGGGACGGGGCGCTCTATGATTGTGACTTCAACCAAGTGCTGGCCCTTCATATGCACGAGTCCTGTCCCCAGCACATTCGGGATTTTGACTTTGTACGTCTTTTGAAAAGGGAGATGCACGTAGGTGATCACTGTTACGGCTGTGCTGCTGGCCAGGGGTCTACCTGAACAGGCTCAATTGCTTAGCAGGCGGTCGCCTGCCTAATAAGAGGACATGGGAAGATGACGGCTGGTTAAGGCTTCTTGACAACTAGATGAATAACGATGATAATTTGCATTATGCAATAAAGAAGGGAGGTGAGAACTGATGAAGACTATGAGAATAACGTTGTTGACCATGACGATCCTCGGATTGATATTCTCTTTTGCTTTTGCGGCGGGGGATGCAGGAAAGGGGAAGGCACTCTTTAATGATCCGAAGGCTTTCGGCGGCGAGAAGGCCTGCAGTGCGTGCCATCCGGACGGAAAGGGTTTGGAAAAGGCTGGCGGGAAAAAAGAATTTAAAATTATGGGAAAGACACAGAAAAGTATTGAAGATGCGGTGAATTTCTGCATAGAAAATGCCAGCAAGGGAAAGGCCATAGATTCAAAGTCTGAAAAGATGATGGATTTGGTGGCCTATATCAAGTCATTGGGCAAGATGGACAAAAAAGCTTCTGGATATTAAAGCTGATCTAAGTGGGGGAGCAACATAATGCTCACCCACTTAGGATTTTACAACGGATAGATTGGCATGAATGTCGATTATGAAGTGTATGATAGTGGGAGATACCCACTGGCATACAGGCATGATTTTACAGGTGAATTTATCGGCTCATTTCTGTCTAATCATCCTTCGTCAATAGGCCGCCTCGCTCCCCCACAGCTCCTTGAGCCGCCGATCACGGCCGCAGCTTGTACGGTAGTATTTGTAACGGATCGGGTTTTTCTTGTAATAGTGCTGGTGGTAATCCTCGGCAGGGTAAAACTCGGTGGCCTGCACAATCTCAGTCACAACCGGTTCCTTGAAGGGCTTGTTCTTTTCCAATAGGGACTTCGAATTCAGCGCCAACCGGTGCTGTTTTTCACTATGATAAAAAATAACGCTTCTATACTGATGACCTGAATCACAGAACTGTCGATCCTTGGCAGTCGGGTCGATGTTGTGCCAAAAAACGCTCAAGAGCGTCTCATAGGTCACCTTTGACGGATCATAGACGACCTGAACCGACTCGGCATGCCCGGTTCCTCCGGCCGAGACCTCTTTATAAGTGGGATTCTCTTTCTGACCGCCGGTGTAGCCTGAGGTGACCGAAACCACACCAGGAATCTCGTCAAATGGATGCTCCATGCACCAGAAACATCCACCCGCAAAAGTTGCCTTCTCAAGATTAGTTGCAGCCATAGCCGGGGTAATTGCGATGAGTATCAACGACAACCCCGCCATACTGATAAAGAGCATTTTCATTGTGTCTCCTCCCTGTTGGTACCAGCTTATTTCTTGGTCGCCACGAATTGCAGGGCAGCTGAATTCATGCAGTAGCGAAGTCCGGTCGGTTTCGGGCCATCGTCAAAAACATGGCCGATATGGCCGTTGCAGCGGCGACAAATTACCTCAGTACGATGAGTGAAGAAGCTATTGTCCGGTCTGGTGATGACGTTCTCGGGAGCAATCGGCATCGTAAAGCTCGGCCAACCGGTACCGGAGTCGAATTTATCCTCAGACCTGTACAGATCGAGCCCGCAGCCCGCACAGAGATATATACCGTGCTCGTAGAACTTGTCGTATTTCCCGGTGAAGGCGCGTTCAGTTCCTTTCTCCCTCAGGATGTGGTATTGTTCGGGGGTCAGCATTTTTTTCCATTCTGCATTACTCTTAACAACGGTTTCGCTCATGACATAGCCCCCTTTTTCAGCGGAATAGACCTTGATCGGAACCGGCGCCGATACGGGTTCGGCCCCGGTCGACTTTCCTGAACTGCAAGAAAAAACTACACTACCGACGATGAACCCAGTCAGCAGGAGTCCCAGGGATAAGGATGAATATTTCATCATGTTAAGCGCAGGATACTCCATCCTAGGCCGCAAGGCCAGGGTGGAGAGGAATGCGCTTCCTTTCTGTAAGTAAAGTTTTGGCACTCTCAATGAGAGTGATTTCAGAAGCCTTGGCAGAAGCAAATACTTTTGTGCCATCAAGTTTCTTGAGGT
>PLXX01000006.1 GCA_003153275.1 Nitrospiraceae bacterium
CAGCAGAATGACGCTTATACGTACACCGCAAACCACTTTTCACGCTTTCTCCCCGTATTTCACAAAAATTGAGGCATGAGGTTCTTGTTGACTTGTCCGTGGATCCAATACCAAACCCTGCATCACATGCTTTGTTGCTTTTTGGGGGTCTTGCAGAGCAATGTTACAACTAGTATTCCGCGCTTGGAGAAGTCTACCTTTTCCGCTCGCAGTGATGCCGTCGTTCTGGTACCTTATCAACCTGAGTATGATAGGGGCCGTACTAAACAGTTATGAAAAGCTGAAACCTGCGAGGAGTACAGGAAGACACCGAAATATTTGCCTGACGCCGATCTCTGCCCTTTTTTCAGCATAATTCAGGGCGAAACTTATCTGGTAGCTCAGTTAATCTGAACGCCTCTCGGTCCTCGCGATGTCTTCCTGAAGTCCGCACGAGTTTCAATTTTAAAGAACTGTTTTATGCCGTCCGTAACTAATACATTTCGGAAGGAGCAATGCTTGATCCTAAAAAGAGCAATTAACCACAGAGAACACAGAGGCTGATTTGTCTTTCATGCATATGGTTGCGCGCAAAGTCTGCAGTATCAATTGCTGAAGGCAAAGCCATGTTCTGCGGTCCCCTGAAGGATACTTCTGGTTTACTTCGAGTTCAATACCCAGGTAGGAATCTTCAGGAAAACTTTTCCGCAAATATGCGGTAAAACCGTCGGAAGTCCCGCGATACGGATAGTTGCGACGCGTCAGCAACTTTTGATCAAGTTTGCGAAGCTCATTCTGCCAGAAAATGCAGAAGGAGGTCTCTGCCTTCCTCGATGGATCATAGAGGAAGCCAATATCTGCGTTTCTGACTTTTCCCTGGAGTACAGGCGAGAATGTATGCACAGATATATGCAGCGTCCGACCGCTTTCCCGTATAATTCCTGAAAGCTCTGATTCGACTTCAGCCCTGTAGTGTTGATAGCAAAGCTCCTGGATAATTGCTTTTTCCTGAGCGCTGAGCCTGCTTGTTATTTCAGAGAAGCGTTTCGGGTTATCGGGCGAGCGATTCGGGTCGATAAGAAGCCTGGTCGTTTCAGAAAAGAAGATAGGGGCCTTCAGTTCCTGGGCCAGCCTTTTTGCGAGGCCGAGCGCGCCGGGATCATGGCCCCTGTGGCTTTCGAGCAGTTCTTTTCTGTCATGGAAAAGCGCACTGAATTGCTTTGGGAAAGTGTTCCCCCCGTGTTCGCATGTGATGATTATAGTGAGAGGCTTATCCTGCAAACAGTCTCCCGTGAGCAAGACAGTCGCACAGTTTTGCGTACACCGTGTGCAGGCGTGAGGGAGAAGGGTCTTCTCCCACGGACTTCAAGATGCGTCTCGCTAATGTGCCTCTATCGAGGATGAGCCGGAGCGGTCCCATAATTTCATTATCAGAACCAGTATCTGCAGAGAAACAATCTTTTATCAGGTGTCTCCATATATCAGCAGCCCTGGCCTGTTTTTCAGGATAGCCGAAGGCCCTAAGGTATTCTGAATCCTCTATGATTGCTGCTTCACCGGAACTGATAGTCCTCTCCAGTATTGATAAGAGCGGGCCAACCGGCCATGCTGATTGCTCCTGCCAGCTTGTCCACCGATTGCTTACGAGGGATTTCAGTATGGAAACTACAGCGTGAGCAACAGCAATATCAGCCATCGGGCATTCCTGAGTATCTGCAAGACGTATCTCCATAGCGCTCCTTTGGAACCTGGGGATTGCCCCTCGTGAATTGAGCCACTCGTGCTGAAGGATGCCTTCATTGTCATATCCGGCTATAGCATCGTACATCTTCTGCAATATCCTGTCTTCATACTCGGAGCGAGTGAAAACCGGCTCAGGTATGATATCGCCTGAGATTGAGGGCACCAGAATCTGGTTCTTACGGTAAAAAGCAAGGCGGTTGTCCATGATGCCGGTCGCCTTTCCTTCCACCACCGGAGAGCTTGCAGCCAGGGCCGGGATGAGGGGAAGCAGGAGGCGCACTGCTGCGTGAAGTCTGCCGAATTCTTCATCACCGTTAAATGAGAGATTTATATGAATGCTCTGGATATTAGCCCAGCCGTGTGAGGAACAGCCGAATATGCGGTCATAAGTTTCGTAAATCTTTCTGTGCCTGTGGTTCCAGAGAATCGTTTCGCGTGAAGGCTGCATCCAGGGATGCATGCCAGAAGGCATCAGCCTGCCTTCCCATTTTTCAACAATGCGGTTGATCTGTACAACCTGCTCCTGGAGCATTGGTCCGAGGCCTGAGAGGGAGGTGACAGGACTGTTGTTTTTTATCTCCATCACATGGAGCGCAAACTCGTTTGACCAGCCGGCAGGGTTGTTTACAACCTCATTGACATATCTGCCTGCCTTAAAACGCAGTACCCTGTCAGAGACCGGAAGCACCTCAAGGGTTTTGCTGTTGACCAGCATATATTCCAGCTCTATCCCGTAGCCTTCAAACAGGTGCAGTACCGGCCTTCTGCTCACACTTGGTACCCCTTTTCCTTATGTTGTTCTATGCGCCGCAGGATGACCTTCATGATCCGCTCATAGAGCTCATCCTTCAATACTGTGTCCTCGTTGCCTGCATCTATGTTGGGGTTGTCATTGACCTCCATGACAAAAAAAGACTTCCCAGACTGTTTGATATCTACTCCGTAGAGACCGTCCCCGATGAGGTTTGCGGCCCGAATAGCTATGCGGACCACTCCTGCGGGAGCATGCTCAACGGGCAGGGACTCTGTCATGCCGACCTGTGTTGTTGCCCCGCTCTTGTCCCTCTTAATAATCTGCCAGTGATCGTCTGCCATATAGTACTTGCAGACGTAAAGCGGCTGCCTGTCGAATATCCCAACGCGCCAGTCGTAGATTGTGGGCATGAACTCCTGCGCGATAAGCAGTTCCGACTTTTCCAGCATATTCTCTACATAAGAGGCGAGTTCCTCCTCGGTCTCAGCCTTGACAACACCCTGGGAAAATGAGCTGTCCGGTTTTTTCAGTATGCAGGGCAGTCCGAGCATCCTTGAAATCAATTTTGCATTGTCGCGATGCACAATGACAGTCTTCGGTATCGGCACTTTATGTTTTTCAAGCAGTTCAGCCAGAAACACCTTGTTGGTGCATTTCAGGATCGACTCAGGATCATCCACCACAACCAGACCCTCCGCAGCTGCCTTCCGGGCAAGCCTGTAGGTGTGGTGGATTACGCTTGTGGTCTCCCTGATGAAGAGGGCGTCGAATTCACCTATGCGTCCGTAGTCCTCCTTAACTATCATCTCTGCTGCAAGGCCGAGCGACTCGGCCGCCTTGACGAAACGCTGAAGCGCCTTGGGATTTGAAGGCGGCTCTTTTTCTTCCGGATTATGGAGGATGGCCAGATCATAGCGCATGGATACCCTGCGGCGTATCGACCTGCGGCGTCCGATGAATTCCTGCGCGGCTCCGACAACGAACTGTCTGTGTTCAGAAGGTATATCATTGGTCTCCACAGGCCCGATATTCTTAAGGTGCCATTTGCAGGTTTTTTCGTTATATCCAAACAGAGCACGTAGAAAGGGCGCCGGGAAAAGCCTGAAAAGATGCCGGCTCAGACTGTCATATTTTCTGGCGAGGTTTCTGCCGAAGTATATGCTGAGGACAAACTCCCTTGACTGCAATGAGGCGAGGCTTTTCTGTATGAGCTCGTCCAGTTCATCTGTATATACCTTCACGATGCTCTGGGATTTAAGGTCCTGCATGGTCGTGATGGTAGGGACAGGCTTGTGGTGTCGTGCCTCGGCCAGAAGGGAGACGTAATACCCGATGCTCTGATACTTGTATGACCTGCAGAGGTTGAATATCTTTGCGCCCCGCATATTGCTATAGCTGCTGTCGGTGAGATAGGTCTTGGCTGCGACGATTTCCGCCCCTTCGATCCGGAGCGGCCAGTCCTTCGGGTCATTAACGATAATGAGGATAGACATCAGCAGGTCACTCTGCATTCCTTTCTGGTCTGATTATAAGAAGGCTCGCATCGTAGGTGAGGACCCCAAGCAGGATTGCACACAGAACGCGGTCGATATTTACGATATAGGAATGTTTTTGAGAAACCGGGTTCGGAAACAGAGGGTCGGCTATCAGGACAGTTCTTTGTTCCCTATTGTATCCGCAGAGCACGACGAAATGACCTGCAGACTCGCCCTTGACATCGTCCCAGTTGCCGTCCATGCCGAACTCCCGGGGGCTTTGGTAGAGATATGTTGCACTGAGCCCTGCAAGGAGAGGCACGGATTTGTTGAGGTACTTCCTGATAAGTGAAGTGGTCAGGTCCTCAAACCTCACTTCCCCTCCGAGTTCCAGGAACTCCAGGTAGGCCTTTGTGGCTGTATGGAGTTTCGGGGCTTTCTTGGCCTTCATCTGCGCCCTTAGACGTTCCCTGATATCAGGGCCGCCTGTAATGAACCAGGTCGGGTCGAAGACCGTAAGGTTATAGGTATAGATGAGTGCTGAATAACCCTTACTTAGCGCGTGGCAGCCGAGGAAGACCTCGAGGGTCCCACCTTCTTTAAGGCTCCTGACCTCGCTGATGACCTTATCCAGTGACAAATCCTCACCGAAGTAGCTGTAGATAGCGTGCAGACATGAGGGGCCGCAGGTTGTCTCATTAGGCTGGCGGAGCATCTGCATCGGCAGACGCATATCCATCGTTTCTGTCATGGCTGAATCCTCGACCGGACTTTCAAACAGGGCAATCTTTTCTTGTCGATACAGGGCTGATCCATCAGAGATTCTGGTCCTTTCCGGTATTCATGCTTCATTATATCATGAATGTGTTTCCTGCCTTCGCCTGGTCTATTGATGATATTTTATAACTGCCTCAGTCTTTGCCTCCTCTTTTGCTTTTGTGGAAAGATATGCTTCATCCCTGCGGGCTCCGCCATAGTTCTAACTTTCTGTCATTCCGGCTCGTCCCGAATATTTCCGGAAGGATTCCCGATGCGCTTTGCTTGCGGGAATGACACTGAAAACCTATATTCAAATATTAGACGCCCTGCGGTCTTGCCGGAGGGCGTCTAATATTATTTTCTTTGACAACAGATAAGCTTGTGTTCTATATTTCTGTCAGAAAGGGGACGGTTGTTTTTCCTGCAGTGTATTATTCTGGTCGCACTCTTCATGATGTTGCTACATGTGATAACTGCGGACTTGTCGGATCCAATACCAAACCTTGCATCACATGCTTTATTGCTTCTGGGGGGTCTTGCAGAGCAATGTTACAACCAGCATTCCGCGCTTAGAGAAGTCTACCTTTTCGCCTGGCAGTTATGCGCCGTCGCGCTGTTACGTTATTGACCTGAGAATGATAGGGGGCGTACTAAACAGTTATGAAAAGCTGAAACCCGCGAGGAGTATAGGAAGGATCTGAAAAAAAGTTTCGGGACTTCCGAAGTATCTTTGTAGATACCCACGGGCAAGCC
>PLXX01000151.1 GCA_003153275.1 Nitrospiraceae bacterium
TTTTCCCTCATCATCTCCCCATGACGTGGTAGCTCCACCCTTACTTGTGCCTCTCGCCGACCTGTCTCCTTTTTCCCAGTCCTTCTTGAGATCTTCCGAAAGCTTATGCAATCTTTCCCCTGCAGCTGCCCCGCCGTCATCTTTGCCAAGGAGAGCGAGGGCATCCACAAGACCTATTGCTGCCCGCGCTCCCATAATTAAGACATGGGCAAGAGCCTCTACAACAGTGAACACCGCTTTGAAACTATCTACCAACAAGCTGGAGTCGAAATGAAAGGAATCCCCGAAGAGGTCGTTCAAAAGGTCTTTAAGATCAGTCCAGAGATTTTTTAAATCAGTTCCGATCGCAATGAGGAATTTCCATATTGGCGCTAACGTAGAGTTAGACTTCTCCCCATCCAAATACGCATAGAAGTCTTTAATGAGCAAAAGAAGCCCCGTGAGGATTACTACCGCCGCTGTCACTGTTTGGATGAACTGTCCTATGATCGGAATACCCCCGACACCCAAAAATAAAGCGATAAGGCCTCCGGCTCCAGCCCCCACTTTTACCGCTCCCGGTAACTTCTCGAAGAATGAATAAACATCCTTCAGCACTCGCCATAGGGTCTTCCCGAGCTGTATTACTTCTTTCAACCCCTCTGCTATCTTTGGTGCCCACGCCTGCATGTGCTCTTGGATATAATCATTGAGCTTCTGCATGCCGTCATGAGCATCCTTGATGTCCATGCCCATGGCTTTAAACAGGCTGACCACAACCATTTCTGAGCCGTAGCCCATTTGCATCTTCAGTTTTTTAAACTCAAAGCCGATTTCCCTGATATACTTCAGCTGCGCTTCTGCCTGCTCCTTGCCTCCGGCCATCTTATAAACTTGCGCCTGAAGTTCACCCTGCAGCTTCACCAGGTCCCCAAACTGGCCCCGCAATTCCTGATTGTAGGCTACCTCTTCAAGGGGATGACCGAGAGCGTCCAGGGCGATCTTCAGCTTCTTCGCGGCATCGGTATTCATGTACATCCGCATGGCTGAGAGCTGATACCCCAGATCACTCTGGGCAACCTTGTCCATGAGGGTGACTGTTGCGGTCGTGACTGCTGTTATCGCAGTCGCTATTATCCCCGCGGCTGTGGCGTAGTTCTTCGCCATGCCCGAGGTGTGACCTTCGACCTGTTTGGAGAGGTCCTTGATCGCCTGCTGAAATTTATTCAGCGAGGCGTTATCGACCTCGAATCCGAGGCCTACAAGGTATTCTTTTATGGTTTCAACATCCACTATGCCTTACTCCTCATGGAATCCTGGTACTCCCTATAGCGCCGCTCATTCTCTGCTTTTACCGCCGACCATTCATGCCAGTCGAGCAGGTCATCCAATGTATACGTCCCGTCCCATACTTGGTGCTGAGACCAAGATCCGGCGATTACTGGTCCGAAACAGAACCCGTCGATGTTTGCACACTGAAGGGGGATAAACCCTGCATCCCCGCCGCCAAGTCCTTCAATGCGCTTTCGCCGAAAAAACCCGATACGTTGAAAATCAGAGCATGGATTGTCAGCATGAGGACGGTCATCACATCCGTATCAAGGCCCTCCACGCCCCAGACTCCATTTGCCATGAGCACCGGCAAGGGAGCTTCGGCATTGCCTACCTGAGTCAGCTCTGAGCAAACCCTCAGGCAGTCCGTCTGCAACTCCTTGAACTCTTCCTTGCCCATGACCAGGCCGCCCTTGTTCGGGGTAATGCCGATCTGCTCATTGAGGCCCATGGGCAACATCTGCACCATGAGCTTGTAGGCGATATAGGAACCGGTAAGCGCATCGAATTTCCCGATGCGCCACCTCCGGCCCGCTATTTCAACGTCTTTTGTTGTTTCCCGTTTTTCCATTTTAAGTCTTCTCCTCTTATGCTCTATGTCTATGCGTTTTCGCTCTGGATATCAGCAGCCATCAGGACCCAAGAAGTGCGCTGACCCTGAGACTGATACTGTTTGTCAGGCTTCTTCTGAGGGGAAATACCGGTGATGGTGTGACTCGACCCGTCAGCGGTGTTCCTGAGCGTCATGGCGGTATCAGCCCATTCGGACGTAGGAGCTGTGATCAGGTAGTTATACCACCCCATAAGCCACTGATGCAGGACAGAGGTCTGCTGGGCGGTTATGGTAATGTGTCCGTTATTCCCGGCGATTTTCGATACCATGATAGAGCCGTCTGCACCAACGTCATGTGCGGACCTTTCCGTGATCATGGCGACCGTAACCTCTCCCACGCCCTCCCCAGTGAAGATGAAGGGGTCGAGTGAGGGGTGAGCTATGGCCCCGCTTAAATCTAAAAATGAATAGGTGGTTTGTTTCATGTTTTATATCCTCCTTATCTATTAATGTAAAGTCCTAAAAGCACGGAATGGATAGCCCCGGCCTCTTTGATCGCGATGTATATCGGCGGGGATTTGCGAGCCTGCCTGTCTGCGCTTGACTGAGAAGCGACCGGCGGAGCCTGCACGAGGTATCCCTTTGGCAGAGTGTCCCCGTTTTTCAGGTTCAAGATATCCACTCCGGTCCATAGCCCCGGGGCCAGGAAACCGATATCAACCGCCTGCTGACATGCGACATTGCAGGCATGGATGATCTGCGTTACGCCTGCGTCGGTCTGCGGGACCTTCGGCGTCTGGTAGAGCAGGTCCATGACCGTCAGCTGCACGTTGTTGGCGAGCATGTCGATGTTGATAATCTCATCGAAGAACTGCCCGTTCGCCATCTTCCCCTGCTCGAAGATGTTGTAGTAATTCCCGTAGGACAGATAGAGGTTGCAGTTTGCGCCCTCGATGTACCCTACCTGAGTAGGGGCGAGTTGCTCGGTGTTTATTCCGACCTCGCCCTTGAACTTCAGGGTAAAGGCTGAATTCGCAAGGCCCGTATTCTGCCCCATTGCGTAGCCCATGACCGCGACGATCGCATAGGGATTATCCGTTGAGTACTGTGATATGGTCCTGCTGAAGGATTCTCCCATGAGCGTCAGGCATACGTTCCCGCCCACGTTATTGAGAACATCTGCATCCTGCGTGGTGAAGGCATATACTGTCGGGGGCTGTGCGGCCTCCGCCCAGGGTGCTATTACTTCATGATCTGCGGTGATTGCATCGAGAACGACCCCGACATACCACTCGAAATTGATCGCCCGGCACGCCTGGATTGCCTGAAGCGGTGATTCTCCGATTGCGCTGACATCTATTGTGGCCGAGGTTCCATAACCGCCTGTGACCGCGCATCCAGCAGCTATCGCATATCCCGTACCCGGAGTTGTTATCGCCGGAGACAGGGATGTAATATCGCCGCTGCCGTCAACCGTCAGAACTGTTACCGTTCCTCCGGATGCCCCGGCATGAACAATCGTGAGGATGTCTCCAACATGATAGCCGGATCCGGGAGCGTTGAGTGCAAGGGTTTTCAGCGTGGTGAGATTGTGCCTTCCGACCCACAAGGTTGTAGGGGCCGGTTTAGCGCTGAAATACAGCAGCGCGGCAAGATACTCGGGGCTTGAATCTGTGAAGCCGTCAGTCAGCATGGCATCGGCCTGCTGATATTCCCTGATGCGTGAGTTGGCTCCGAATGACGGAATGACAGCGCTGTTGCCGACAATCAACAACTGGTTGAACGTTGACCGAGGCGCGGCTAGTGGGCTGACGGATACGACAACGTCCACTATGTTCTGCAAAGATAATGTTTTTGGGTTAGACATTATTTAACCCTCCTTTATGAATTTGTGATTTCAATTTCTTTTTCTATCCTTTCGCTGTCCTCGATCGTGATATCAGCACTCTTGAGGTATGGGATTGTCTGCTCAACAATGATCAGCTCGTTAAAGGTTATGGATAGGTCTGTCCGTCCCCACCACTGCCCCTCATATAGCTCAGGAGCGCGCCTGGGAGCACTGATATCTGGAATAGGGTAGACATTATTTTTTGCCAGCGTAAAAAGATTCTCAACAAAAAACATCTGGTCCCGGATCGTCTGGGCGTTCTGAAAGCTGTTCGGGCCGTACAGAATAAAATTGACCTGCATCACCCGGGTATAACTAGTGGAGCCGTTCGCATTGTCGGTATCTTTCGTGCCCAGAATAACGTCCCGCTGTCGGTTGTACTGGCTGTCAACTTCCATGATCTGAAGAAAACAGATATCCTCAGCGATCTTCCATGAAGGGGCCCCGCCCGTAGGCCACGCAACCCGGACCTTGTAATACGGTGTTTTATCGTTATCATCCGCAAAGGTGATGCCGAGCATGGAGATTGTAAGGCCCTGAAAGAGCTTATTGAGCTGATCGAGTGAGAGCGTAGTGTTTGCCATTAGTCGCCCTTGATCCTTGTCCCTACGGCCTTGTAGTATCCGTAATCGGCATACGTTGAGATCTGAAATATCCGGTAGAGATCCCCGCGCCAATCGATCTTGTCAGAAGTGCCCTGCTCCTGGTCCCCGATATTGCGGGTAACCTTGATTTCATCGGTCGAATAAAAGATCATGGCACCCTTCACCCTGTCGGCCTCCGGCATCTGGGCCAGCTCCTTTTGACTCATCACGGTGACAACGCCGGTCATGGTGATCAGTCCTTCAGGATCTTCTATCCAGCCGCCTTCATCAAAATGGCCATAACTTCTATGGACAATGAAGTCCTGGGCGAAGTCGGGATCTGTGATCAGTTCGGATACATCGATCATTCTGCATCCTTAACGACATAGATGATTGCTTTCCTCATCTGCCCCGTATCTACCAGCGGCCTGTCTGAGCCTTTACGCTCTATCGTCTCGGGGGTATTAGGCGGCCAGTTGTTAATCGGACTTTCAAACCAATCCCTTGCCGCGTTCTGCCCCTCCATACCAGCCCGGTTCAGATGTGTCATGGTTTCGGACGGCTTTCCGTCAAGCACTGCTTTCGCCGCAAGGCCAAGCTCATTTGCAATGGCTGCTTTATTCTCCCTCTCCTCGATAGCAGGCTCTATAACCGGACGCTTTGGAATGTTCCGCAGCGGGCTTCCGTTGGTATGGATAAAAAGCAGCTGTGCGTTATTCACCGCTCCCTTTTTGCGCGGTGCCTTGTTTTCGGGAATTCCGACTAACACTTCTATTTTTTGAATATCCTTGAGCAGAGCAACAAGCTTCTGCGTCCGGTCGCGGCTTTTCAGGTTTACCGTAGGCCTGATCATATCTGCCGCCCGAAACCGCCAATTAGCCGCGCCAGGTGAATGAACTGCATACCATAGCCCGTTGAGTTCCAATGCCCCGCATCTTTTTCAGCTACGCTTACCGTATCGAAGGATGCCGAGACATCCCCGACGCTCTTCGAACTCATTAAGTTCATAGCATCCCCAGGATTCTTCAGATTCATGTTAGCGTTTGCCAGGTGATGAGCAAGACAAAGCGACATGCCGTTGACATACTGCTCGCCCCACACCGTAGAGTTGACATAAATGACCGCGACCGAGGCCCAGAACGTGAGCATGGAATCTGGGTATTTGCCAGTGTCAGCAAACTCCGGGAAGTTCTGCCGGAACTGGCCGGGGTCGAAGTCTGTTGGCATTATTTTCCTTTCCCTTTTGGTTTAGATGCAGGAGCGGCGGAGGGGGGAGGAGAAGAAACCCCCTCCTTTTTGGTAGCCGCTTTCGGAATGACTGCTATCTCGACTGGAGCTACAGTTTTCGGGAGAACTTCCTTGACCGTTGGCAATGCGTGCCTGCGTTTAAGCCGGTCAAGGAGTGCAGCCCTCTGACTATCGAAGTGCATCACAGCACCTATATCTGGTCGGCGTAACCAATGGTCTGAGGATATACGGCCTCGACCACGCCGATTTTTGCGTAATAGGTGAATATCTGGAACAGGCTCCTGTACTCGAGCGGAGTCCTCTGCATCGGAACCATGGGGATGCGGACATACTTCTTGTCGTTCGTGTATGCCACCATACGGGAATAAGTCAGTCCGCTATTCGCCGCCTCGCACCACTTGCAGGACTGGATATCGAGGGGCCTGCCATTTTCCTGGTTGCACAGGGAATTGGCCTTGAGCCATTCAAGTACGGACCGGTAGCCCGAAATCCCCATATCCTGGCCAACGATAACGCCCATGGCCGTAGGCGTAATCAGAAGCTTGTCAGGGCAGGTTGCATTACCAGTCTTGGCCCATACTGCCGTCAGAAGCGTATTGATGTCGAGAAGGATTTCAGCCGGGGTCTTCCTCGCCCAGTCGGGGTGAGTGCTTGCGCCGTTTGCCACGTTGCCGCTTACGCCGGGGGAAGCCTGGTTTATCAGGCCCTTTACGCCGTATCCGGAATCGCCGATATAGACCTGCTCGTCGCAGTCCATTTCATACTTGAGCTTCATGAACTCCATCTTCTGCATGTCAATGGGCCGTCCGACCTGCTGAGCTGCAAGAAGCTCAAATATCGTGTAGGAAAGTTCCGAGCCCCACGGATAGAGAGGAAAAATGGACTTTCCGATCTCGATACTTACTCCGGGGATTGCGTTTGAAACCTTGCCGACCCAGTTCTTTCCGTTAGGGTTGATGCCGCCTGTAGCCGCTCCGGTCGTCAGGGAGAAGGATGAGTGTTCGTCTGCCATACTCACGTCTTCCCTGAGCTGGATATCCCGCCTCCACTTCTGGGAGGTCAAAGGCAGGTTCATCGTCGGGTCAAATCTTTCAAGCTCACCCTGAAGAAATGCACCTGCGCTGTCTATTGTCATTCTGTCAAATGTCTTGAACATTTTGTCTGTCCCCCCTTATTTTATTCTTACGGAAATTTCAACATTTCCGTCTGAGTCTGCTGGTCCCGTGAAGAACGTATGCGGTATTGCCTCATTCTTTGCGCTGTCCGCATCGGATTCGATACCGCCTATCGGGTATTCACCCGCTCCGTGATCGGTCTTCCTGGCATAAACAATGCCGTCTTTTGCAGGCTTTGCCGATAAAGCCATGTTGCACTTTACCGTCATATAGCCCCGGACCAATTCGTCTACTGGCTGATCCAGCAAAGGGGTCATAACACCCAGGGCTTCGTTGACCAGGCTCTGTGTCGGGTAAGGCCTCATGATAAAGCCCGTGAATACGTTGGCAACCACGTCCGCTGCTGCTATGGGCTGCACCAGCCCCGCAACGTGCTTGACCGGAACGCCATACGCCGTTACGGGTGTTCCCGTGTCCATCTGCTGCGGCTCAATAGTCGCATGTTCTACTCTTGTTACCGCGCCGGGGATACCCGCCGGCATTCTGGTTACAAAAACCATTCTGTCTGACATTTCTTAGTTACCTCCCTTGTAAAATTCGGCATTCGCCTTGTTTATCTCAGCGATTGACTGCGGGCCTTTGTCCGTTGTCACGGATGCGGGCCGAAGGATTGTCGATCGCATATTATTCTTAGCTGCGGCGAGTTCAGATGCCCCGATGAAAGCGGCGTTGATCGCATCAGCTGAAAGGGCATCTATGGTCTTCCCGGCAAGGAAAGGTTCAACAGCAGCCGCATCCTTGGTGAAGGCGGCGCGAAGAGCACCCTTCCTGATGTCCAGTACCCTTGCACCGTCAGCGGGCCTGAACTCAGGAACGAGGATCGCGGCTCGGGCGATTGAGTCCTTTGTTTCCCCGGACTCCTTTTCTTTTTCCTCTTCCTCTTTCTTCTTCTTTTCCTCTTCGGCAGAGTCCGCATCCTTTGTGGCCTTGTCCTTCGCCATGCAGTCCACGGTTTCCTTCAGGGCCTTGTGCTCTGCGAGGAGCGGCTCCAGGATCGCCATGACCTTTTCAAGCGCAGTAAGCTCTTTGCCTTCTTCCGGGTCAACAGCATCCTTTGTCTTTTCTTCCTCTTTCAGCTTTTTCTCTGCCTCTTCCTCGCTCATTCCGTCAACGGTCTTGGCGCGGACAGCAAAGAGGTTTTTGAGTGCTTCTTTGAACGTCATAATTGTTTCCTCCTTTGGTATAGAATCCATAATCATGCAGCGCACTCCGGCGCGGCCATGTTTAACCAGTGCAACGTGATTGCCGATAATGTTGATCTGTCTGAGTCTGCCCGGTGCTATTTGTTCGTATTCCGCATCGTATCCGCAGGACACCTGACGGAGTTCCCCGGACTTCACAAACTCGATTGCAGCCGGGTCCTTGATAATGAAGTCAGCCAGTAATAAATCTGACTGGATATCTGAGCCCTGCCGAACGTTCTGCATCGTTCCGTTTTCCAGTTCCGTCCAGTTCTCGGGGATCACAAACCCATAAGGGTGGTCAATGGTAATAGACTTGCCCTCGAATGATGCTATGGTCTCCGGCCTGAATACTTCCTCTGGGTTGCGCTCTACGATCAGTCTGCCGTCTGCATCAGCCTCATAATTGCTGATCCATGGCATAAGGTCTGATTCAGATTTGTTATATTCCTGCATGCCTGTCCGGGCTATGGGAACAGCGGCCGCCACTAAGAAGCCCTCAGGGGTCTCCGCAATGTTCGGCGAAATCTGTTCCGCGATAAAAAATCGCATCAGTTTTTATTGCTGTACAAAGTTCAACACACCCTGAAAGCTCGATCCGCTGCCCACAGTCGTAGCGCAAATCTGGCCGCCCGCAATGGACTTCATCAGAGTACCCGCCCCGCTGAGTGCTATCACGCTCCCCGTGGACGGGGCGAAGATCCCGGTCAGGCTTGCCGATGATGTATCACAATCAGCGCTCCCATGCGTGCCAGTTTTAAATACCACCGTAGGAGTCGTGCCCGCCAGTGATGCCGTGAAACCGCAAACGTATACGACTGTTGACGCTGAGGTGTCCACAACTTTCGTTGTTGCCGCCGCTCCGATATTGATTACCGCGCTGCTCTTGGCAATAGTCGGATTTTGACAAGGGTCTGAAGTTGTTGGGAGAGTTGTAACGAGATTGCCCGAAGCATTGGTGACAATAGACCTTGCATCTGTCCCGTCAGATCCCCCTATCAGAACTGGATTGCCGGTGACTGCCGCGCCGCTTGCCGCCATGCCGGACTGATTCGTTGCCGTTACCGTGCAGGCTGCTGACGTGTGAAGCGGGTTTGCTGAGGATACAACATTCCCGCCGTCAACAAGGTTGACACTGAGCTGTGCCGGGAGTGCATATACAGGCCCCATTGCCAGTATGACCATAAAAAGTGTGAACATGAAGACTCTTGCAATCTGTTTCATTTACTTCCTCCTTTAAATTTTGATCAATAAAAAACCCGGAAAGACCATACTTCGGTCAATCCGGGTTTTATAACTCCCTTTCGGGTTATAAACTATCCGACTGCTTCGGCTACTTCACTTCGATTGTTTTAACGATCTTGGTGACGCCTCCACAGTTCAGATGTAATATTATTTGTCCTGTTTCATTGTCTTTAATTATACCTAACTGACGGAATAAGTCAATGATTACTTTTTTCTTGTCAACAACATTATGCGGCAATCTGAAGCCCTCCTGCACCCGTCAATCTCTCGAACTCGAAGCGGTTCATAACATCGATGCTGCCGCCGTGGTACACCTTGGCAGGCCACTTGACCTGACTGATACGCAATATCGGCTCTGGATAGCATCTGCAGTTTGGGCAATCACCTGCATTGTAAAAACCGAGTGTAGATTTTATCCCTTCAAGCAGTTCAGGTGACGCAGGTTCAGCCCATGATATAAGCACCCTGTCCATGCGCCTATGGGACGGTCTGACGCGAGCATCCTTCGAAGTTCGCCATACGTACCAGTCAAGGCCGAGATCCTCAGCACGCGCCCTGGTGAGCGCCGTAGAGGCCTTGCTTGTCTCAGTCCGGGCAATAAGATCAATCCTCGATGTTGACACTTGCTTGAATTTAGCCTTCAGGTCAGCGGCAATATCTCCGGCACGCCTGCCCTTGAACGATTCTTTCTGAATATAGTTATTGACCACCGCCGCCAAATCGTCTGGGAAGCTCGATATAAGCCTGGTGTTCTCCTCGATAATCGACTGGACGGTGAAACCTATGGGCCCCTGAAGCTCCTGCTGAAGATAATTGTAAATCATCTGGCCGTTCATGCTTTCTCTGGCCGCTTCTCTCCATGTCCTGGCGCCCTCCACGACGAGGCCTGTCACCATGCGGGAGGCCGCTGCGTAAGCATATTCTTTAAAAGCATCGAGGCCGGCATACTCCTGAAGCTTGCCGATGATATCATAGGGATCATCAAAGGGGAGATCCTGACTCAGATATGTAGAGGCGAAATTATTTACCAAGGCCCTGAGCGCCCGAGTGTATTGGTCCTCAATAATGCGTTTTGGGGACCATTCAGGGAATCGCATCAATGACACCCTTTGAAATCTGAATGTTGTATTCGATGGCCGGGAGTCTGGATGCCCCGTTGATCAATAGGAGCTCCCCTGCATAGTTGCCAGGAGTTGCCGTATCGGTTGAAGAAAGCGTGACATAGCCCTGCCCCTTTGTGTTGTCAATCCATGTTCCTGTCTTCGGGCTGACGATATATGCCGTATCTGTAATCTTATTTTTCATTCCGAAATAAACCGTCCATCCGGAGTAATTAGTGCCGAAGTCGAAGGTAAGAGTCGGAGTGGTTTTAGATATGAGCTGAATCGGTTTGCTCTGAACAAACGTAGGAGCTGCCACCTTACCCTGCATAACAGGAAGAACGACAAGGGTTGACGCATCAACAGTGGCGTTTGCGTTGACGTTGTTATTTGCAAATACAAGCTGGTCGGTCTGGGCCTTGATAGGGGATACAGCCGCATCAACCCGTGTCTCAGGGATTGTATACACACTGCACCATACAGGAGTTCCCCCGGTGCATGTGCAGCAATATCTATACGCCCTGTCCGATGCAAACCCCGGCGCGTAATTGGCAGAATATATAGGGAGTAACCCTTCTGCCGCCGCCTGATTTGTCCAGATAGACACATCTGCCGAACCTGGGGCCGTAGACACCATGGCAATCGTGCAGGATTCCCCTGTCTTGCCAAGGAGACACTCAACGTCATTTCCTCCTGCCCCGGCGGTTGAGGCCAGAAGGAGAAGGGTGATCGTGATTAATAGTTTTTTCATTGTGTCTCCTTATTTCCCCGAACAGTGATAATAAAGTATCGGAGTTCCCGTAGTTACAAAAGTAAACACCGCCGTAGTCAGTGGCGTAGCAGACGCATATGTCGGTATTCCCGTAGTCGTACTTGCATTGACCAAACAACCATATGAAGTATTCCACGCGAGGTTGAAAGTCAGAGTACAATTTACCGCCGCCGTTCCTACGGTGAAGAATCCATCTGAGTCTGTTCCTGTTACTGCGCTTGGGCTTCCAGCATTGCAGGCAACAGTCGGGGCGGTTGTGCCATTCGTGCCATTCGTGCCATTCGTGCCGTTTGTCCCGGCCACTCCCTGTATCCCTTGAATCCCCTGTATCCCTTGAGGTCCGGGAACTGGCGGTGTGAGTGGCCCTGCAAAACAATCTATCGCGAGAAATATCAGGAGGGCGAGAGCTATCGCACCAGCAACAGTACCCAGTAGGATTTTCTTATTTTCGTATCTCATGCCTTTTGCCCTCCTGATTTTCTCATGGTTATTGCTTCACGTAGACGTAATAGTTGGGGTTGCCCTGCGCTCCTGCGACAACCCTTGAATAATACACGCCGGGGATTGATGCAGTCGCCCCGTACCCGTCACCAGTGGCTGCTTGTTTCATGTAGCAGGACGCCCCGGCATTATCATTCTTCATGGTCATCCAAACAACGGCCCCGTTTGCGTATGTCTTGAAATACGGGGTATTGAGGAGAGCAGCCATGTTCGCTGAGTAATAGGCCATTGCATCAGCCCAATACTGCGCCATTTCGGAGTCAGTCGGGGCTACGGGAGCCTTGACCACGATAAGATCGAGCGGGCAATTCTGACTTATGCTCGATACGTTCATGGAAAAGGTTGATACTCCATCAGGCACCGTAAACATATAGTCCAGATACGCCCCTGCAAATAGTCCGTCTTCCTTGTCCTGACTACCCATAGGAAATGGAAGTTCCGTATATGCACCGGGAGTGCCACCGGGAGCAGGAGAAGGGTTAGGCTGTGGTTGAGGGTTCGGGTTCGGATTAGGTATAGGATCGGCATTTGTCTGAGTTGCATCAATCTCGTATGTTCTGCCACACGCACATGTTACTTGTCCGAGTATCATATTGTTTCTCCTTAATTAAAAGTTGGGCATTTCGCCTTCAGGGTTGCCGCATCCGCAGGTGTCATGCACACAGTAGATCCGTCCGTTCTGAGTACACGTAGACTTCCGGGACACGCTACCGCATCCTTGAATATGCTCTGAGCCGCAGTAGTACACTGGTCAGCAACCGCAGACACTACGGGTGCCGTTGTCGTAGTGGTTGCACATCCCACAAGCCCGATACATCCGATAATCAATAGAACTACAAAGATAAGTTTTTTCATTTTCATTTCTCCTTTATGATGTTACCGCTACGGGGGCAGCTACAACGCCAACTGTAACAGGGGCAGGGACGGTTCTATATTTTGCTACGAGATCCTGAACTGTCGTGTCAGCTGCAACCGCAGGGACGGTCGTACCAGACGGATAAAGCTGTCCAGCAAAAAAGTCAATGACCGTGCTGATAGTCGGAGCCAAGGCCGTAAGGGTTGCCCCTCCTGTCGGAACAAGAGAAGTTAATATCGCATTCGCTCCCGTTGTGACTGCTGCCTTTTTTGCCGCTCCTGTTCCGCTACCGAGCAGGGTTTCAGCCGTTGTTATCAGACTTGGTATAAGTGTTGCCAATAAAGCTATTAATGCTGCGCTCATGTTGTTCTCTCCTTTTATTTCTGCCCCGGCAGAACCGAGGCTGTTGAGTTTTTTATTGTTTCTGTTTCTGTTTTAATGGGGTCACTCCCCTGCGTTGTCGCAGTGATTGTTGTTGTTCCCGGCTGAGGCGTTGTATCGTCTGTGCCACCCGGTGACTTAATTGCAAAGTAGAACGAGAAGGCCATAACAGCAAGCATCATAAAGTCCTTAGACTCCAGTGCAACTTTCGCCTGAGCTATCTCAATCAAGAAGGCCGCACATGCCGTAAATGCCACCAGTAGAAACACTACTTTGCTTGTCGATGGTGCTTTAAACCACGGCCATTTCACTTTCTCTCACCTCACTTTCTTTATTTGAAGATCGCAGCTTCTCGTTGTTTACGAGTCGGCCTTGTAGCGTTCTCACAATGGAACTTCTGCTTAAATATATGCCATGCAAATTTATCTACCATGACCTCAACCCATGTGCCTTTATAGTGACGGCCAAGACGTGAGCTGACGCTTTCATATGGACTCCCGAAGGTGAACGTATTCAGCCCAAGATCGAGCCATAGAATAAGATTCATGAGATACTTGCCGATAGTCGCATACCACGTTATCTTCGGTATCGCAACCTCTCCGCAAACGGTCTGCTGCCCTTCGCCGCAGTTATCACAGATTTTCGATTTCTTTACCAAGTCTGCTTTAGGTTTTCCCATTATGCATCCCTCCATTCGCCGTGTTCAAGAAATCCGTGCCAGTAGAATTTCTCCCCGTTCGGTGTATTTCCCGTATGTCCGATAGACGGAGAAACCGTGATAGTGCCGTCTTCATGCTCTATGATTTGATGATTGCTTAGATCACTCAAATCCATATCGTTGCTTCGGTCATAGGGTACACGACAATACCATCTGTTATCGAGGAGCATGTAATCTCCACGCTTTAACTTAAAGCTACCGTCATCGTTCGGATAAACTCTTTGCCCTGTCATTTCAATTTCACAAACCGATGATGCCCTATTTCGGCAAGCACCGTAGCTCCTTCAGCCCATGACGGGCTAGATGTTTTTGGGTTGTAATATTGGACACACCCATGAGTTAAATCGCTTCCCACTTGAGCCGCAACCCATGCTTTCATGCAGTCCTGAACAATAGGATTTGAATCATCAATGCAGAACGAGCGTATGCGATTAACGGCATCTGAGTTCATCCCGCTAAACTGCATCTTATGCAACACCGTCCCGGTCACCGTACCGTCAGATTCGTATTTCTCTTTTGTCCGGTTCAGGATTACTTCGGCAACGGCTACTTTGCCTTCATATGGTTCACCTTCTGTCTCCTCAAAGATACAGACTATCGCCATATCGGTTTCTGAAATTAGTCGTGGCATACCATCTCCCTCAGCCTGTCCCTGTGCAGATCGGAACCCTGATACTCCTTAATGCACTGCTTGCATCTGTCCTCAGGGTATCGATAGGCTCCCGTACAATAAATATGAGGGTGGCCCTTGCACATATCGGCGTAATTAAATTTTTCAGCTGCAAGGGCTTTGTATGTGTCAAAGTTCATTTGTTAGTGTTGATAAGTTTTTCGTTCACTATACCCCACCGCCTTGCGTTAGCAGATAATTCCCGCTCGTTTTTGCTCGTCCTGCGACTGGTCTCGGCTTCTCTTTCGTGAGCCTGCCGTATTCTCTCGTCACGAGCTTTATCGTCCATGATGTGATCGTATCGCCACTCCTCAAGAATATTGAGACGGTGAGTATTAACTGCTATCTGTGTATCTCCTGCCGCCTGCTTGGTTTCTACGGCTTCAACACGAGATAGGAAATTGCCGATAAGGTTAATAGATCGGTTAGCAAGGAAACTCGTCAGTCCCATGACCAGCAATGCGACCGATCCCCATATTTTTATAGTGACAACCAGTCCCCTCACGCTCAATGCAAGAGTTTGAATATGCTCTGCCTGCGCCTCATGGGCTTGGCACGTCCCACTGGTTCTGCGGTCTTCACCTTCGTAGTAATTCAGCGGGATATCTGGTGTCATGCAGTATTCCTTCTCATTCTCATTGCTTCACATAGACGTAATAATTTGCAACCGCCGTTGTGCTTTCATTCCTAACGGCCACGTAGTATGTTCCAGTGATTGAGGCCGCGCATGTGGCTGAGTCTGATGCGCATTGTTTCATGTAAATCCCCTCGCCGTCAAAATCTGTAGACATCTTAGCCCACGTGTGGCTGTTATAATAAGGCGTGCCCGTTAGGCTGGGATTCGTATTGTAGTAATCAACGGCTGCCTGCAGAGCCCCGTCAATCCCCTGCCACGCCGAGGACAGCACCATATCAAGATTTGCGTTCTGAGATATCGAAGATACGTTCATGCTGAAAGTCGTGATGCCTGCCGGGACGGTGAATGTGTAATATCTCGTCTCACCGGGATTAATAGAATCACTGAACGATTGCGATCCATTGTTCCAGATGATCGGCGTGAATGAGGAGGGGACCGGCGTTACGGGGCCAGGTCCGGGGTTAGAGACAACCGCAGAGCAAATCTTTGAATGATATGTAGCTGACGGGAAACCTCCTACACACCCTGAAGGAGTAGATCCGGTATTAGGTATCACGGTGCTGATCTGTGTCTGACCCGGACTGCACGTATCATCACCCGGTACCCATGGGCCGTATATCCAGCCTCCGGTGCAAGGCTTAACCGTACAGACCTTTGTCTGAGACGGAGGGAGCACGCCGCCAACACATTGCGACGGTATTGATCCACTCCCGGCAATCGGGCTACTAACCTGTGTCTGTCCGGTGATGCATGTCGCATCAGGGGGTGTCCATGGGCCATATAGCCATCCCCCTGTGCATATACCCGGAGTGCAAACCTTGACCGTTACCTGGTCAGGGGTCCCGGTGCAGCCTGGGGGTGTTCCTACCGCTGTTAAAAACTGAGGTTGGCCTGGTATGCAATCGGTGTCTGAGGGTGTCCATACGGAGTTATACTGCCAGGTGCAGGTTGTAGCGTCTGCTATGCTGCACCATTTTAGCGTAGCAATACACAGCAAGGACATGATGATGATGAATACTATGAATCTTCTATTCTCGGTCATGCCGTTAACCCCGCTAAAAGCGAAGCCTGGTATTCAGCCTCTTCGCATGCCATACACTGAAGATCACCCGACTTCGGAATGCAGAGCTGGGAGAGGCACGCATCGCACCTGACTTTCGCCATTACCCTTTTATGCTGGAAGACCTCAAAACGAGAAAGAGATGTTTTTCTCATCAGTCAGGAGCCTCGACCGCAGCGGGCTTCTCTTTCCCCTTTTCTCCCGAATTTTTCCCCGGACCAAACCCCTGCAATCCCGACATCAGATCGGTCATATCCCTATCCGGCTCATTCTCTGCCTCAGTGATATCCTCATTTGTGATATTGGTAAACCTACCTGTAATGCGGCTCTGCTGTTTCAGCTCTTTAAGCGCAATCGACTTAGAGATAAGCCCTGATGTAAATGCACTGCTGACGCTCGTTTCATCTGCTGTCGTTATTTCAGCCTTCTCCTTGTCGGTCAACTGCCACAGCGAAGGGAATGAGATATCGAAATCATCCGGCATTTCTTTGTTGAGGACCGACTGGCAGAGCACAGGAAGAACCTTACTCATCAGCAGCGGCCTTAATTGATTCTCACGATCTTTATGGATGCGGTCATAGTAATTCCTGAGGTCCGTATCGCCGCCATTGAACCCCGCAGGGGTCATGCCGAAGAAGCGGACCAGGGGGATATCTGTTGCGCCGGCGATCTGCTCTCCTGCGCGGTCCATGACATCACTGAGCCCGGAGAAGGTATATGATTGAGTCTCAAAGTTATCCTGCTCATCCAGGAGCGTGATTCCCATATTCGATTGCATCAGCCGGATATAGTTGAATTGCTTGATCATGTTCTCTTCGGTTTTACCGCCAATGGACAGGGCTTCACGCAGACCCTTGACGCCGATTTTACGCAGGTATGCGATAAATACCAGTTGCGCCGTCCCGTGTGTTATCGAGTCATAGGCTATCAGCCTGTCCCACATGCGCTCGACAATAGACAGGCCCCACCTGTTCTCAGCAACTTTCTGGTAATAGGGCAGCTCAATACCGTCAAAGCGAAGGACGCGGGAATGATGCACCCTGACTGACGGGAAATCATTGTCTCCGATGACCTCATAATACTTTGGCATGCGGAATTCAGGGCCGTACTCGGTCACCATATCGTTAAACGAGGGGTTGATTCTCCACCTGTCCAGAACATACAGTCCCTTGAAAGCCCCCTTACGAATCTTCGAAGGGTCCACAGGTTGAGAGAAATCATGACCGTCTATCAGCATGACGGCGACGGAACCGCCAAAGAGCCGCGCCCATTTAAGACTTTCGTTGATGCTCTTCCAGAATCCCATCTGTCCCAGGGCCTTCTGCATTTTCGTACCGTCATCCGGCGTATGCTCAGAAAGGATAGTCACACCTTCCCTGGTCATGTCTTCGGCCACCACGTCGACCGCCTTGCCAATGATCCACGAAGAGCGATAGCAGGCCTCAAGCTCTGTCCTGTTACGGGTGATCAGTTCGGACAGGACATACTTTCCCTGAGATATGAGGTTATCCGTCCCCATACCCAGCTTTGCCGCAAAATTGGCGAATCCGTCAGTGGTCTTGCCGTCCGCCGCAGATCCGCCGGAGGGTTGAGCCGGTTTCATGTTCTTTCTTGCCATTTAGATTAAATCCTCCCAAACCACGCCGCCTTTGATAAGCGGCTGCAGAGCGTAACGGATAGGGTCGATGCAATTCGAGACAAGCACGCCGTTTGCAAAATATTCATGCTCGCCTTCAATCATTAAGTCATAAACTCTTTCTTCTCTGGTGAGACAAGATAGCTCCACAGTGTCTTGAGCATGCATCGTTCTTGGCGTATTTGTTTGAGGTAAAGTTCTTTCCGCAAACGATACATGGCTTTGAAACATCATCAAGCCCGTGCTTCCTGCGATAAGCTGCTTTGCAGGCATTAGAACAAAACCTTCCCTTGATATTGGAATACGTCTTATTGCATTGAGCGCAAACAATGTCTTTTGGTTTAGCTTTTGCAAGAGAGTTTTTAACGTGTTTGCGATGCCATTCTTTTCCTTCCTCACTTCTATGCCAGGCCTTTGTGAGTGGCCTGATTTCTTCGAGATGTGTTTGAACTTCTTGAGCATGCTTTCCATGGTATTCGCTAAAATGATCAGCCCTGTGCCTTGATCCGCCTTTAAGCTCAAGATTGTCAATGCTGTTATTAAGTGGGTTACCGTCTTTATGATGGACATGAAAACCCTTTTCGACAGGCCCGTTAGAATGCTCCCAGATCGCAACGTGAAGCAACTTATTATATTGTTTGCCTTTGTTCCAAAAAGACGCCCTGAAATAGACTCTGTCAGATTTCCTTTTGCTTTGCGGATAACGTCTGTAAGGCACGCCATTAAAAAAGACCTTCTCGTGTTTTTCGCTTTTACAAATTTCCATGACTTACCACCTTTCAGCAAAAAGAATAATTCATCTCTGCTGGTAACGTCTGAGATGTGCTTTTTGCCTGTTGGTAATATTATGTCATGCGTATCTGTTCCTGTCAATGATTGTTTGTTAGCAAATGCATAATTCTTCACTGCCTTGATACCATTGTCGAAAGTTTTCAACACTCTCTTGTATCCCTTGCGAGTAAGGACTAAATCACCTACTGAAATGTTTTTTATTGCTACATTTCCTTTGTCTGTTGTCACGAGCGTATCACCTACAAAACAATTATTGTGCTTGTCAACAATAATTGGCAAGATCTCAGGCCTTCCGGTCTCAGGGTCTATGGTTTTCGGATCGACTTTATACGAATACAGCTTGAATTCCTGCGCGGTATGTTTGCAGCGTTCGTGAATTATGATCGCCTCGAACTTACGCATGTACGATATGCCGTCCTTGATGGATGAATCGCCTCTCTGAACAATAACCTGCCCGTCCTTCTCATCTTCAACGTTGTCGTTTTTCCATTTCTTAACGACCGGATAAATTCTGAAGCCCTTCTTCTTGACATAGCTGATTGTCTCAGGCCGGGCATTATCAGCCCTGATTATGTTCTCTCTGCTTCCAGGCACCGTGTCGAAAAGTTCAGGGATTTCGTCCATGTCCACGCCCACTCCCCAAGCTTCGTAATCGATGTACAGGCAATTCTCCTTAATGAAACACCGGAGCAATGTTGTCGGGTCTTCGCTGAATCCCCAGTCAGCCCCATAATAGAGCCGGGCATCAGCGGGAGTCTCAAACGTCTCGACCTTGAACTTCCCCTTGAACACACACGCATCAGTCAACAGGCGGGGCTCACCTTCCCAGATATGGGCATGGGCATCAGGATCGACGCGGAGAAGATAGAGGCGCTCTTTCTCAAGGACAGGAGGGAAGTGTGGATTGTCACGATAACCAACTTTTTTGACTATCGCATCGTCAGGGGGATTCAGCACGAATCTAACGTATGTGGCGTCTGTTGCTTCGCCGGTGTTAAAGGATACCCATAGTTCGGAATTGTCGCGCCTGATTGTAGGGATTAAAACAGACCATGAATTATCACTAACGCTTTGCGCTTCCTCTACCCAAACAACGTCGATCCCCTCTGTTGATTTGATTTCCATGATATCGCGGCGAAGTCCCTTGAAAATAAACTCTGATCCAGTAAGAGAAGTAATTCTATTTGCCGTAGGAGTATGGAACAGACCGCTCAGGCCGAGCATCGAGATTTGATCACACAGGAGCCGGTGAACTGAATCAGCTATTGAAGACTGATATTCGCGAGCGCAAAGAATCAGGAGTTTTGAGGTAGCAGCTTTTGCGATAAGCACCCTTGCGAATGCCCATGACTTCGCGCCGCCTCTGCCGCCGTAATAGCATTTATATCGTGCTGGTTTCGCAAGGTCCTTGAAAACAGGGGCTACTTGAATGCGGCGCTGAGTTTCAGTCGCCTGCATTGTCGTCTTTTCCGAAGTCGAGGATGAGAGCTGTTACGGGGCCACCATTTGGGCCGGAGAGTTCTTGGCTTATTTTATCGCCGTATTTCTTCGGGTGATTTACTTTTGCTGCCCATTTGCGAGTCTCAACCCGGAGCTTAGAGCGCTGAACAAATTCTACATTCAGCATACGTTTACCCTCGTCGGTAAATACTTCATCAAGGGAATCATCGTCTGCTATGGAGATAGCCTGCTCTTCAAAAACATGAGCCTGAACTTGCTTCGCGCGCGTATACTTGTCTAAAAATTCCGGGTATTTGTTGAGCCAATAGAAAACAGTCGATGCATTAGGCATCCCCTCGGCCTTGCACATGGTACAGATAGAGACTCCCTTTATGAGCGTATTGCAGATCAAATCAGCTAATGCAGTGGAATATTTTAAAGGCCTGCCGACTTTTCTTTTCTTCGGCTTCGGTGCGGGAGTAAAAGGCTTTTTAACTGTCTTGTTTTTTGCCATTTGGAATAATTAAACCTTATTCCGGGGAAAGTCACAAATGGGAATATTGGTCAATTTTGGGTGCTTTTTGATTATCTTGGTATCTTATTTGTTCAAGTTGCGCTCAATCTTGCACATTCGGTATTTTATTCTTACTAACTACCTTGAAGGCCTCGATATTCAGAACAGGGGTCCTCTGGTCATATGCCAGTAATTTGTATCGGCTGAGGATTCCCCTGGCGGTATTCCGGCTCTTTACCCCCAAAATTCTGCAGATATCTTTCCAGCCTCGGACCTCAATTCGATCAGTCAATTTTCCCCTCCATCATATTTATTTCCCTTCAGCCCGAACAAGGGGCAGATGCTTCAAAGCCGTTAATCCGGCATCTCGAAGTTTCGCAGTTCGGGTCCCATTTGTAGTTATTAACATATCTGTCCAGGCGTGAAACGCTCTGGGTTTCGAGTTCCCATCTGCCCCTTTCCTGATAAAAATATAGCCACACACGAAGCAAGGGCTTCTATTTGCCGGAGTCCGTTCAAGACGGTTCGGGAAGGTTGATATCCGTGTGCGGCCATGGTCTCGCTCCTTACGCTCCCGGCGCCGCAGCGATAGGCGTATTCGCCTGGACAGCAGCGGCCAGCGCCTGCGTCTGCGCCTCAATGCTTGCACTGAGCGCCGTCAGCTGTGCCGGGTCATTGCTTGCGATAGCGGCATCAAGCGCGGTTTTGAGCCCGGTCAAAAGGGTGACTGCCGATTCAATAACGGTTCCCTGTGCTGTTACGTCTTCCTCGATGTGTTTCAGATCCATGATAATTCTCTCCTGTGCTACCTTAATTTCTGCCAGCATTTGAAAAATGCCGTCAAGCCTCAAATGAATCACAGTGAAACTCCTCATAATGAGGTCTTGTTTCTTTCCGCTGCCGAATATGCGATTTAGGAATCCCATATCACCTCCTCACTCTTTTACCTCTGCAATGCTTATTAAGACCCCTGGCTGCTCCCAGTATGACTTAGTAGCGATAAGTTCGACTATCTGACTGTCATCGTGGTAGCAGATGCCCTTCAGAGCATCCTTGACCGCCTTACACAGATTGTCGAGATCAGGCTTTTTTGTATGCTCAATGACCTTCTTAGGTAAGGTCTTTGGCCGGGGAAGTCTAAACAAAAGCCTCATGCTCAATGCCCCTTCCATTATTACCGGCTTCTGCTCTATCGCCTGCCACTTCACGGTTTCTTTCCATGACTTTGATTTACCGGGATCGTAGCAGCCGACAAAATTACCACGCCTGAAAAACTTTGGCCTGCCTTGCGCGACCGGAGAGCCTAATACTGTGCAGATGAAGTTCACCTTATGCTGCCACCTCTGCCAGCTCTTCCTTGGGCTCTTCCAGGGGCAGCGGCACTTGAAGCTCATCGGCTGTCATGGGCACGGTTCTTACGACCTCGCCCAAGTCGAGACGCATCAGAGTTTTCAGCCTCGTGTCATAGTCAAATATCTTTTCACAATCAATGTTCCGGTATTCGTACCCGTCCTTGACCTTCGTTGCGAGTCCGGATATCGTCGTCTTGATGGCCGCTATCTCAGCGTCAATGCTTTTCACAACTTCCTTCTTTCTCAGCTCTTCATGCTCGAGCTTGCTGATCTTCTCTGCCAACTCGCCGGAAAAGGCTTCCTTCTCTTCCCGGGTAAATCCATACCGCAAATATTCACGGCATTTCTCAGTTCTGATCTCTGGTTTCTTTTCAACTTCTACCCCCCCCCCCGGATAGTCAAAAACCTTTGTCTCTTCCTCTTTCTTTTTTGCCATTTCCTTTCTCTCCTCCTCTTTTTTATTTACTACGAGACTAAAGTCAACTTCGGAACGTCATAACATCTGATCGGGATCTCGATGTCGGTATTGTCAGCGATGATTGTTAGCGCGGTCTTGATCGCTGCGGCCTTGGCCGTATGCTTATCAAACTCAGCGATTAAGTGATCAATCAGAGGCGGAGCTGGCGCCTCTGTGCTGCACGCCCTTGGAGAGCTCTTAACTGGCACGCCCCCCCCCGCGCTCTTATTCGCGTTCTTTTTTGCATCTTTGTGCTTCTGCCCGCAACCAGGGCACCGCTTCTGCACGTTTGACGTAGGTTGATAATTCTGCTTGCAATCGACGCACGTTTTCTCCGCCGTTGTTATTCCTTTCACTCTCTCCTCCTCTGTTGTCGCAGTATTTTCACTTCCGGTTTCACTTCCGGGCTCATTCGTTTCATCGGCTGTCTCAGTGAAAAATTCAAAAGGGTCTCGACGCTTGCCCGCTACCGTCTGCACCATGACCTGATAATTCATCTTTTCATCCATGCGACAGGGAGCGCAGGTCTTGCTTGGATCGTTTGTATCCCTGCCACAGCCCTTTGAACATTTCACGCTCATTGCAGCGTCTTCTGGTCTCATGAATCACCTGCCTTCCTGTGAGGATACGTCATAAATCTGTACCTCCTCGAAATCTTCTTTAAGTGGCTTATTTCTGGCAAAGACACATTGAACGTCCGACTCTGCCAGCATCCTGTCTATTTTCATTTTGACAGCCCTATATCCATGTTTTTGAAGCCTTTTATGCTCTAGTGGCGTGAACCATCGGCGTAGCTGCTCAAGTGTCCGACAACCACATCCTATGTGCTCGCCATAGTGAGCAAGGAGGTCAACCCGCCTGAACTCAATATACCCCGGCCCAAGATTGTCATGATCTTCCCGGCCCTCAATCCAGGTTTTAGAGAACCCTGGTTTATATGGCCCTCGACCGTCTTTGTCCTGTATGCGGTAGATAATTCCACTCACTTAATTGTCCACCCTTCCTGAGTTTTTTCCACCCATCTATATTGGAAAATAGGGTAATCCAGTTTCGCCTGATTAAAAGCCATGTGTGACCGTCCATAGCTTGCATGTTTGTATGCCGAGTTCTTCACCTCAACGAGCAGCGGATGTCCGTATATCCCCATCACAACGAAGTCTGGTGTATACCTTGCCCCGTTCTTGAGTTTCAGGGTAATCCCTTCATATATCACCTGAAGGTCTGAAAAGTCAGCAAATTCAAACTCCAATGCTTGTTGATAGGCCGATTCGGTACGATTAGGCCCCTTTATGCCCCTATTTGGAGCGGAAATGCCCTTTTTAGCCTCCTCAGTTTCACCCCTACCTTTTACCGCACTTGGGGCTTGAGTCGAACAGGGCTTAATTGTGACCAACTGACGAGCCTGTTTTAGGCATGTTTGGCAAACCAAACTCGTTTTTGTTCCCGTATCCCAGTTGCAACCCCGGCATACTACCCTTTCTCTTCGAAAATGAGCAGCCATTTCTTTTGCTCCTCGACGCGGGTTGACTTTGAACTCCACTAGCTTTTCGATTGTTGGGGTGCTCATGGGTTTAATAGCTCCTTCATCAGCTTTTCGATTCCCTTCTCCATTGTCTCCACCTTCTGCTTAAGCTCGACAACACGGCACTGGAGCAAGAGAAATGCTTTGCGGTCTTGTTCTTGTTGCCCGGTCATGGCTTCCTCCTTGTAATATCATTTTCATCGTACCAGCCCGAGGGTATAAATTTGCACCCCGAGACAAGTTTATAATCATTCATCATTCCATTGGGGTTTTCTTGTGTTTTCCAATTCTTTGCTTTCTCAATCTTTAGTTTTCCTGCATCAAGGGAAATATATAAACGAGGCTTCTCCAATGTTCCGACTCCCCCCCTTGCCATACTTGCCCCTGGGTTCTTCTGCAATGCAACAATAGCTATCCCGTTTTCCAATTTATCATAAATAGCTTTCAGCATACCCCCAACAAGGTAAAACTTATCTGAAAGTTCCATGCAATCAACAATGTTCAGCCCGTTAGGATTGATAGCGGTATCAAAATTAGCCGACCGTTCCTTTGCAGTAAACCTCCATTCTCCTAGTTTTACATCGTCAAACTTCTCAATCCTGCTCCTCATCTCCATACGGCCCATTTCACTAGACATGTAAAGAATCGGAAGCGGACCCTTCATATTCATTTTTACCACGTTAAGCAAGAAGGCTGTCTTGCCAGCATTGGGAGACCCGGCAACACATATGATATTTTTAGGCATAGTCAAAACATAATCCTCAATCCCGAATGGCCACTTGATGTCCAGTGTCTTCACTTCAGCGTTATACCAGTCGATTGTCTGCATCTCATTGTCTACCACCCTCCATGCTCCGTTACGCTCACCCCATTTTTCAATAATTCCCTTATCTAACAAGCGTTTAAGTATAATCGACACATTTTTATGCTCGTCTCTTGTAGACAGTTGTAGGCACTTGTAGATGTCTGTAGACAAAAAGTTGCCAGTTGTAGACAGTACCCAAGCCTCGACTTCTTCAGATAAATTAACCGATCTGGCTTTTGAACGCTTGATTGCACTCTCTATTTTTATTGGAATGTCTCTCAGGTCAAAAGGAGGATTGCAAGATAATGCTAATTTTTCAATGACTTGTGTTATCTCTTTGTCCGGCATCTTACCTTTTACAAGGCAGTTTGCAACATGGAAAAGGTCTTCATCCCTCGTACCCTGTTCAAACATTTTGTAGACACTTGTAGACTGTGTAGACACTTGTAGACTGTCGGTATTGTCTACTCCCCCCCTATAACCCCCCTTAATACTCTTATTAATATACTCTTTATATGCTATAGGGAGATATGGTACTGCAAGGGTAGAGGGATTAACCTTGTCTTGCCACTTCCAGCCCTTCCCGTTGCCGTTAATGCTCGGAGGGGCTACAACATACCCACCGTTAGCCCTGAGGTCTGCACCAGGTACTAGCTTAGTATTATTGCGGAGTTCTCCGTCAGTGCAAGCGAAGTACCAATGCTCGCCACCTGATGGAGTTTTAACGATAGGGAATACCAGGCTATCAGGAATAAGCTCATGCAATGCTGCCTTTGCTTCGTCAACCTCATCGAGATCAACGACCGCAACTCCAGAGATTATCCCCGTAGCTATTGCAATGTTAGCATCAGGGTACTTCTCCCACCATTGCCTTATCTCTTCCTCAGTAGGAAGGCGTTTTTGATATGGCTCCCATTTTATCAGAGCTTTCTTGTCTGGGCCTACCGGGAATACTGAATAATGCAGTTGATTTAGGTATTTCAGGGCTGCCGAGAGCATGTTAGACATTGAGGTTTATTTTCTCCTGCTTATTTTTAGCCTCAGATTTAGCTATGGCATCCCTGATTTTTGCCTTCAGTGTTTCCTTGATGTCTTGAGATAGCAACCATTCAAGATACCTTTTGTCAGTATCGGCAACCTCACACATGAATTTACCCTTGTATTTTCCGAAGTACAGCTTATCTGAGCCTTCGGAGTGAGGCAGGTTCTTGATAAAAGCATTGCAGAGATGACATCTGGCTACCATGTGATAGCCCCCGGCAAATAACGGCTTCCTCGTTACGACCGCCTCTGTCTCCGATTGTTTCTTGTTACACTTGGGACAAGTAAGCATACATTTCTACATCCAAAAGACAAGAGGAACCACGGAAACGGGGCTACGACCCCCCTGACTGTCAAACATGGGTGTTTGAAAGCATCCGTGGAACCTCTTGAAATTTGCAAATAGATTTTTTGACCTGTCGTAGTCTAGCGTCATATATCAATCATATTCCTATTGTTTTATTTTTGCAACATAAAAATGTCATGCAGCCCGTTTTCCGTAGGCTGTCAATATCTTGTTAATAGTGGAGAGGTTCGGGGAGTGGTCATCGTCATTATTGGCAAGACGCCATATAGTAGCATACCCGGCCCCGGTCTTTTGCGATATCTTCAATAATGAGGTCCCGCGCTTCACGTCTGATCGTATTACCCTTTTTACTCTATCAAGTATCTGCATAGCTATTATTATCCACAAAATGAGATTAAATGCAAGGATTATTTTAGGGGTGCATTTTTTACTTGCTTTTTATATCCAGTTGTGGATAATAAGAATATGAAAACATATCAAGACTTCTTAATGGAAAAATCACAGTTAGGTGGTAATAGTGGGTTTAAACTAGTGTGGATGCCGGATTTCCTTTTTGATTTTCAGGCTTATCTTGTCGAGTGGGCCCTATTGAAAGGAAGGGCTGCAATATTTGCTGACTGCGGAACTGGCAAGACCCCAATGCAGTTAGTTTGGGCTGAGAACATAGTACGCAAAACAAACAAGCGCGTATTGATTTTAACCCCCCTTGCTGTATCACACCAGACGGTCACTGAGGCTGAGAAGTTTGGCATCGAGTGTCATCGCTCACACAAGGGTGAACTCTATAATGGCATAAACGTAACAAATTACGAGCGGTTACATATGTTCGACCATGCCAACTATGAGGCGGTTGTATGTGATGAATCGAGTATTCTGAAATCATTTGAAGGCAAGAGAAAACTAGAAATAACTGAGTTCATGAAAAAGGTTAAATATAGGCTTCTTGCCACGGCGACAGCTGCGCCGAATGATTATCCTGAACTCGGAACAAGCGCCGAGGCGTTGGGAGAACTTGGATATATGGATATGCTCATGAGATTTTTCAAGAATGACCAGAACTCCATAAAGCCAACTCGATCGCGCCGATATGAAAAGGCTAACCAGATGTTTAGCGATCAAGGAAAATGGAGATTTAAAGGTCACGCTGAAACACCGTTTTGGCAATGGGTATCGTCATGGTCAAGGGCTATGCGTAGACCCTCTGATTACGGGTTTGAAGATAAGAAATTCATATTACCGCCTCTTATTGAAAATGAGTATATCGTTAAAGCTCAATCATTAGCTGACGGGATGCTTTTTCCCTTGCCGGCCGTAGGACTGAAAGAACAAGGAGACGAACGGAGACGGACAATAAAAGAACGGTGTGAAAAAGTTGGATCTCTTGTTTCTGATACCGGGAAGCCCGCTCTTGTCTGGTGTCACATGAATCCAGAAGGAGATTTACTGGAAAAGATAATAACCGATGCCGTACAGGTAAGCGGCAAAGACTCTGACGAATCGAAAGAGGAAAAGTTCACGGCCTTCGTGTCTGGTCAAATCAGGGTTCTGGTCACAAAACCAAAAATTGGAGCCTGGGGGCTCAACTTCCAACACTGCGACCATGTAACTTCATTTCCTTCTCATTCTTTTGAGCAACTATACCAGGGAGTGCGCCGGTGTTGGCGCTTCGGGCAGGTAAGACCCGTAACCGTGGACATGGTTACAACAGAAGGTGAAATGGATGTAATTAAAAATCTAAAGAGAAAGGCGGCAGCGGCAGATAAAATGTTTTCGTCACTGGTAGCGCATATGAATGAATCTATGAAAATTGAAACTAATCTTAAATATGAAAATAAAGAGGAGTTACCATCATGGCTGTAATTGATCAGAAAATAACAGACAGATACGCTATCTACAATTCCGATTGTATTCAAACAATGGCTACCCTTCCTTCAAAAAGTATAGGCTTATCAATTTACTCCCCTCCATTCGGAGGCTTATACCACTACTCAAGCTCAGATAACGACTTGTCGAACTGCAAAGATTATGACCAGTTTTTTGAGCATTACGCTTTTGTTGTTAGAGAGCTTGCGCGGCTGTCAATGCCGGGAAGGATGACGGCCGTACATTGCATGGATGTACCTTCGGGCAATTGCGGAACAGATCACCTGATAGACTTTCCTGGCGATATAATACGACTACATGATAAAGAGGGATTCCAGTATATCGCAAGGTACGCAATATGGAAAGAGCCTCTTGCTGTTCGTAATAGAACAATGGCTAAAAACCTTGCCCATAAAACCATTGTCGAGGATTCTTCCCGGTGTAGCGTTGCCAGTGCGGACTATCTTTTGGTATTCAGACGCAAAGGCCAAAACACAGTCCCGATTGCACACCCCAATGGGTTATTGGAGTATGCAGGAGAACGCGAGATACCCTATGAGTTAATGAAATACCGGAACTATAGCGGAAACCAGATTGAAAATAGGTATTCCCATTGGATATGGAGGCAATATGCCTCTGCCTTCTGGGATGATATAAGGATAGGACGCGTGCTTCCCTTTAAGGGCGCAAGGGACTCCGAAGATGAGCGGCACGTGCATCCCCTTCAGTTGGATGTTATTGACCGCTGCATGGTTTTGTGGTCAAATCCTGGTGATACAGTTTTAACCCCTTTTATGGGTGTCGGATCAGAAGTGTACTCAGCGTTGCTTGCCGGGAGAAGGGCAATAGGAATGGAATTGAAACCAAGTTACTTCAAACAAGCGGTGAAAAACATAGAGGAAGCCTATAAGGGCAAAAGGATTGAAGATCAGGAGTGTCTCGATATGGAGGTTTATTCATGACCATATACAACGAAGTGCAAGCCGAAGTTACCCGGTCCCGCAAGCTCCACGGTGATTTTCACGGCGCGCATGAAGGATATGCGGTACTCCTTGAAGAAGTTAACGAGCTATGGGATGAAGTAAAACTCCGCAAGCGTGGCTTCTTGACAATGAGAACTGAGTGCGTCCAGATCGCGGCCATGGCTATCAAATTTGCTGAGGATGTCTGCGATAAAAAAAATGATAGATAGTGCAAAATACTTCTTGACATTCTTATCAATTTGTGGATAATAGAGATATGGAGTTGAACCTTAATAAGAACTTACCCAGGCCCTGGGGCTTGGTAACCGGCCGTGTCTCCGGGCCATCTACGGAGAGCATACGTTTTTATTGGTTCGTTTTGGACAAGAGAGGGGTGCCTCCTCTATTCCGTTTTTAACGGGATATGGGGACCCCTCAATAAAAAGGAGGATCGTTATGATCGACAAACTCACATGGTTTCTGACAAAGCTGACGGCAAAGCGCCTTGCGTTGAGGGATGTCCCCTATAGTGTGAGGCAAAAGGTTCGTATATTGGCTCTCGATCAAGGCAGACAGGAGCGTGAGAAGACAGGGCGGAGGTGGTTCAAGTGAGCGAATCATCATGGCAGGCAATCTTACCAGGCAATAAATTTGAACTATGGATCATCAGAATATTTATTGTCATTATGGTATTTGGCTGTGGTTTTGGGGCAGGTGCCTTGTATAAAGATCAGGCGTTTCAGCATGGAATGGACTATGCCTGGAAGACAGCACAGTTTTTGCACAATCAACCGAAATGAGGGGATGAAATGGAAACAATCATGCGCTGCATCTGCTCCTACTGCAAAAACCAGTACGGAATCAAAGACGGCCAGGGTCAAGAGGGGGATAGCCATGGGATTTGCCCTGACTGTCTTAAAAAGGAGTTTCCCGATTACGCCGAAAGGTTAAATATCAAGGTGCCGTGCTTGCGCTGCCATGGGACAGGAGTTATTGAGGAGGATCATAGTTACCTTGTTGAGTGTCCTGATTGCCATAAGGAGGTAGATCCGGTTATCAAAGCAGCACAGCAGATACGCGAATCTCGTCCGATAATGGGGGGATTTTATAATATGTGCAATGATGGACTCGACTAGCGCACACCCGTAAAAATACCGCTTGACATCATATCTTACTTATGATAATATGATTGTATCTTAATTAAGGAGGTTCTAAATGTGTTCGTTTTTTTCATGTATCGTAACAAAAGAAGGTAAGGTTGTATGGGATGTCGAAAAGGATAGCCACGATGATTTGTTGATAATGGCTGGCATTGCCGATAAGACGGCAGACCCCGATAAGATGAGGTTTGCAAGGGTTGAGATTACCCCGCCGAATGGTGATGTGTTTGAAAAGGACATCAAAAAATGGACGCTCAAGGTTGACCAGACCATCACCCCTCACTGGTTTACTGAGCATACCGAAAAACTGTGCTTCGGGGCACTCAAGGAGTGTCTTGCCGAAGTGATTATTGACGGTGAGACTTTGCCTCTACTTGAAAAACGCAACGGCCTCTGGATACGAAACTCAAAGATCGAGGTCGTTAAAAATTGCAAAATACGCGTGATGCGGGGAAGCTCTCAGGTAGGCGTGATGCGGGAAAGCT